>CACNIC010000032.1 GCA_902620405.1 uncultured SAR202 cluster bacterium | reverse complement strand
ATTTATTGATCGAAGGCCCAAAAGCTTATTCTACTGCTGGCTGGCTAGGATTAACTGATCAACAAATTTCTGACACCATCAGTGAAATGAAAAACGAAGGCTTTGATGCCTTTAAAATGAAAGTTGGTCAAGACATAAATCATGATATTGAAAGATTAACTTTTATAAGGAAGCAAATAGGAGAAGAATCAAAGTTAATGACTGACTGCAATCAAGTATTGGGAGTTGAAGAAGCAATTGAATATATGAAAAAACTTTCTAAATTTAATATCACTTGGATTGAGGAACCAACGGCAAGAGATGATGTTCAGGGTCACCTTGAAATCTCAAAAGCATTAGAACCATATGGAATTAAAGTTGCAACAGGAGAACAAGTTCAGTCTCCAGTAATATTCAAACAATTATTAAAATCAGGTGCTATTGGCTATTGCCAGATTGATGCAAGTAGAATGGGTGGAGTAAATGATGTTTTAGCTGTTATTTTATTAGCCAAAAAATTTAATGTTCCAGTATGTCCGCATGGGGGAGGTATCGGTCTTTGCAATATGATTATTCATTATTCAATGTGGGATCAAATTAAAGTATCTAGTCATTCTGATAATCAAGTATGTGAGTATTTAAATTTCTTACAAGATGATGTTTTTATTAGTCCTGTTAAAGTAAAAGATGGTAGATACATTGCCCCTAAGTCATACGGATGGGGGCTTGAGATGAAAGATAGTTTTTTTGATTCACATCAATATCCTGGTGGTTCGATTTGGAAAAATAGAGTTGAATCTGGAAGTATAAAATTTACAGCATAATCAAATTGAAAAAATTGTTTTATATAATTATATTTATAACATTTATTTTATTTATAATTTATTTTATAAATGTTGATAATACCGAGAGAGTAAAATCAAGCTTACCTGATTATGGTGAAGGGTATAGTGATCATGGATATTAAAAAAAGGTTATTTTTTATTATTATATTTTTATTTTTAGGATGCACAAACCAGGAATATGAAAAAGAATTAGAAAATTGTATTACTGCAATAACCACAATATTACTAAGTCATAATCACGATGTAACTGCACTCACTCCTAGATCTATTAAAACGCTACCACCAAGAAATTATTATCCTGAATTTCCAGACCCAATGACCCAACCAGATGAATATTGGAACCCTGGGGCAAAAAGAACTTTTAAAATTATCGAAGACAACTGCCCAGCAAAGTTTTATGATAATAAAGTAATTGAGGAAAGTAAGACTTTTATAAATTATGGAAATTAATAAAGAAATCCAATTATATATATTAAAATTGCTAACTAAACAATTTATGTATAAAGACGAGATTATTGCAAATTGTTTAGAACAATTTAAAAATAATTTAAGTACTCAAAACCCGTCTCTTACAATTAAAAATCAATTAAAGGAATTGTCTGACAATAAAATGGTTGCTTATTATCATGGATACAAGATAACTGAAAAAGGTAAAAAGCTAGTTTAAATTCCACTTTCAAAATAATCTTCATGACTAATATTTAAGAATGGGTTATCTAGATTTTTTTCTTTTGCAATTTGAACTTGTTTATGTCTTTCTCTTAATCCTATTTTTTTTGAATCAGAGGTTAAATCAAAACATTTTTTGCAAGATACACCTTCCTCAAAATATTTTGATTTTTTATCTTCTTTATTAATTGGGTTTCTGCAGCCAGAGCAAATCTTATAGTTGCCTTCTTTTAAACCATGAATTAAGGAGACTCTTCTATCAAAAACAAAACACTCACCTTCAAACATATTGTCATTTGTATTTATATTTTCTAAATATTTAAGTATCCCGCCCTTCAATTGATATACTTTTTCAACACCACTAGAAACAAGGTATGAACTTGCTTTTTCACACCTAATTCCGCCAGTACAAAACATAGCTATTTTTTTTGATTTATTTATCTCTTTATCGGCATAATCTTTAAAATCTGTAAAATTCTTTGTTTTAGGGTTAATAGAGTTTTTAAATGAGCCCATTTCGACTTCAAAATCATTTCTTACGTCAATAACTGTTATTTCAGGGTCA
>CACNIC010000031.1 GCA_902620405.1 uncultured SAR202 cluster bacterium | reverse complement strand
TTTAATTCCACCAAAAAAATTATACTTTATAAATGAACTTAAACTTATTAATAAAAAAACTGTTTCAGCAACTATATGGAAAAATGAAGACCATATTGGATGCTTAAATTTTACAGATAGTAAAATTCTCAAAAATAAAATTAATAATCCAGATAAAAAAAGTAGATTATTATCGTAAACATTTAATAAGTGTAAAGACATAAAAATTACTGGAAAACTAAAAAATAAAAAATTAAATATTTGAAATATAAAAAAAAATAAATCGTTTTTAAAAGCAGGGTATGAATTTTTTTCAAAACCCAGCCAAATATCCTTGAAATTAGTATACATTCTTACATTAATAATGTTTAACCCATTTATACAAGCAGAAACTTGGTTATTTGATCTCCATTTTTTTGCCAATTCTGTGTCTTCAAAAAGTGAATCTTTTACCAATTCGTGGCCAGAAATATCTTCATATATTTTTTTGTTAAATAGTATACATGCTCCATGTGCTAACCCTAATGAAGGCATATTGGATTTTTTAGCATATATTGTAGGGAATGTTGTAAATACTATGAAATTCAGTAATGGCATTAAAAGTTTCTCTGAAATACTTTTCATTTCTATTTGAGGCCAAGCTGAAAGCATAGAAACATTGTTATTAATAGAGTAGCTTAATAGTTTTTCAGGTGCACCTTTTTTTAATTCAGTATCGGCATCAATAAATAATATCCATTCAGTTGATGGGAACTTTGATAGTTGGTGGCAAGCAAATGATTTTCCTGACCATCCATTTGGTTTCTTTGCCCCCTTTTTAATAGTTAACTTTGGATTTATTTTTGAAATCTCTTCTAATATAAACCATGTTTGGTCTTCAGAATTATCATCTAAAACTATAATCTCTTTAATTAAGTCATTTGAAATTTCTATTGATTCAATGCACCTTCTAATATTTCTTGCTTCATTCCTAGCTGGAATTAATATGGTCAGTTGCTCATTATTTAATTTTTGAATTTTAGTTTTATTCCAATTAAAAAAATTCAATAATGTATTGATAGTTATGATTATTAAAAAACAAAGAATAACTAATGATAGTAAATTCATTTTCTTGACACTATTTCTATAATCTTTTCTGTTGACTCTTCGATAGGCAGGTGGCCTACATCTTTAATTTTTATGACATTTAGATTAGGCCAAATATCTGTAAAATAATCTACACTTTTAATTGCATCTTTGAATGTATTTTCACCATTTATGATTATAGGTTTGCAATTTATATTTTTCATTACGTCAGTTCCCTCAAGTTCAATTAACATTTTCAAATAATTTATGGATGTTTCTTTATCCACATTTTTAAATGAGGAAGTCAAATCAGTTTCTTCTTTCCTTTTTTTTCTAAGAGACAAATTCGTAAATATCCTACCTAAGGGATTTTGAAAAGTGATGGAGTATGCATAATCACCTATTATTTTATTTGTGAAAATCCTGAAATACCATGGTGCCTTTGAAAATGGATCGATAAGGAAAAGATTACCAACTTTTAATTTTTTTGATTTTGACAATAATATAGATATTAAAGCGCCACTGCAATTACCTAGAATATCTACATCTTTATTGGTTACTTTGTTTATTTCAACCGCTAGAGAGTCCACAATATTCTCCAAATCCCAAATCGAGGGTTTTTTAGATTTACCATAACCGGGCAAATCAAAATTTATCATAGTAAATTCATCGTTTAATTTTTTTTGAATAGGCAAAAAGGTATTATTTGTTCCTCCCCAACCATGAATGCCAACGATAATCTTTTTAGAGTTAGTTCCAAATTTATTATGATAAATCATTTTCTATCCTGTCACTTACCAATTTACCACTTAAAGTGACCATTGGTAGCCCTGTACCTGGAGTTGTGCTTGCTCCAACATAATAAAGACCCTTGTAGCTCGACTTATTTTTATTTCTAAATGGTCCTATATTAAATAGATTGTGCGAAGCTCCAAATGCTGAAGTTTTGTATAAACCAAACAAATTTTTCCATTTATCTGGTGAGTAAATTTTTTCGAATTCAATATCATCTTGGGTTAAATCTATATTATGATGTTTGAATCTATCAAATATCTT
>CACNIC010000030.1 GCA_902620405.1 uncultured SAR202 cluster bacterium | reverse complement strand
TCTTGAAGGTCAAATTACACTAACAAAGATATCAAATAAAGGCATAAACATAATTAATGAATAATTTGATAGTCCAAAAATATGGTGGAAGTTCATTGGCTACTTTAGAGCAGATTGACTTTGTCGCAAAAAAGTAAAAAAAAGACTTAATGATGTTAATAAAATTGTAATTGTAGTTTCTGCAATGGGAAATACAACAGATGAATTAGTCGCCCTTGGTAAGAACTTCTCAAAAGATAACAAAGATGTAGAAAACCTAAGAGACTTTGATCAATTATTATCAACAGGTGAAATAATCTCTGCTTCATTGATGAGTATGTCATTAAGAAATAATAATGTGAAAGCAGTAAGTCTTACTGGGCAAAAAGCAGGAATATTTACAGATGAATTACATGGCTCTGCAAGAATAGCTTCCATTGATGAAAAAATGATACTAAATGAATTAAACAATAAAGATGTTGTTATTGTTGCTGGCTTTCAAGGTGTTTCAGGATATGGTGAGGTAACCACTCTAGGAAGAGGAGGATCTGATACAACAGCTGTAGCAATTGCATCAGCTTTAAATGCTGAAAAATGTGAAATATACACTGACGTAAAAGGGATTTTTACTGCCGACCCAAGATTAGTTAAAGATAGCAAGTTAATAAGAAATATTTCTTATAATGAAATGTTAGAGATGGCTTCATTGGGTGCAAAAATGCATCCACGATCAATTGAAATAGCTGCAATAAATAACATAGAGATGATAATTAAGCATACAATGTATGAAAGTGAGGGTACAAAGTTGAATAACAATGAAATAAAAATGGAAATAAGAAATGCAGTTACTGGCATACCAACATCAAAAGGAGTAAGCAAAGTAACTATAAACAATATTGATGATGAACCAGGCATTGCTTCTTCTATTTTTTTACCACTCAGTGAAATGGGCATAAGTGTTGATGTAATTGTTCAAACTGCTGGAAATGATGGGAAAACAAATTTAAGTTTTACTTTAAATGACAATGATCTTGAAAGTTGTGTAAATGAATTAATGAAAAATAATGTATCAAAAAAAGAATTTATAAAAACACAATCAGGTTTGGGTAAAATAAGTATTGTTGGAACTGGTATTCAAAATCAGCCCGGCTACGCATCTAGGATGTTTAAAACATTATCAGAAAACAAAATAAATATAGAAATGATTACTACATCTGAAATTAGAATAACCTGCATAATTAAATCATCTGATTTAGAGTTAGCAGCAAAATCGCTGCATAAAGAATTTATTTCATGACTTTTTTAATTTCACAATAAATTTTTTTTAGAATATTTGTAGCGGATCCTTTGATTACGACATCACATTCATTTGTTAACTTTGTTTCATTTGTGTTGATTTCAATGATTTTCGAGCCCTCGGATTTAGCTATCCAAGATAAACCTGCAGCAGGCCTTACAGATGATGAAGTGCCTATCGCAATAATTAAATCTGCCCCTGAAATCATACTTCTTGCATTATCTAAAATTTTTTTAGGGATAGGTTCCCCAAACATAACTGAGTCATATTTAATGACCCCGTCACATAATTTGCAGTTTGATGGTTGTTCGGTTATTGGTGGAGTAAAAGTAAGTTTATTATGACAACTAACACACCTTAAAAAGTTTCTATTACCATGAATTTCACAAACTGATTTATTGCCTGCATCAATATGAAGACCATCAATATTTTGTGTAATTATTGAATTAATTATTTTTTTATTTTCTAAGCTTTGTAATATTTTGTGACCTTCATTTGGCCTAGAATTTTCGATCGCATTTCTCAATTCGAGAACATAAGGTGATCTTTGATGATTAATTTCTCTGTCCCACCATTCATTTGGATTTTTTAAGAATTCAGAATATGCATTCATTTTAGGTTTTCCAAATCTTGCCCACAAGCCTTCAGTTCCTTGAAAAGTTGGGACACCACTATCAACTGAAATTCCAGCACCAGTCATGACAATAACTTTTTTCGATTCAGTAATTAATTTAGAAGCTATTTCAATTTTATTGTTTAAATCATTCATTAATTGAGCTTAAACATTTCCATTTTTAACTCTAAATATTTTATCATCACTTTCAACAATAGATTTTAAAAGAGAATCATCTGGTGAGGTTAAGAAAATTTGTTCATAATCCCTAATATA
>CACNIC010000029.1 GCA_902620405.1 uncultured SAR202 cluster bacterium | reverse complement strand
TAGAAGAAAAAGTTCATCTTATTGCAATTCAAAATGTCAGACTAGAGCGAAATCATACAGAGCATATCACTCAAATGATGCGATAAAAGAAACTTCGAATATTGAGAAAACAGAAACTATCGAAAATATAATAGCAACCAAACTTGATCCAGAAAAATATGAAATTCCAAGTGAGTATGACGTTGATTTCGGTTTCTTTGATAATGACCAAACAAAGATTAGGCTATTAGGTAGTTAGATTTAAATTTTAATTGTAAAATTAAACTCATAACTAGTTTGGGGTTTTTATGGTTAAATTAAAAATATTTTTTATTACAATCTTATTAGCAGTAATGTTTATTTTTGCTTGTGGTGAAAGTGATTCAGGTGAATCAAATACAAATGAAGATGGAATAGTTACATCAAGAATCATAAACAGTGATATGGTTCATGCAATTGCTGACTTTGAAACAGCTGGTTTGAAGAAACCAAAATCAATTCAGGCTGATGCAGTAGATAAAAAAACTGGGGAGCCTATTACTCCTAATGCCAAGGAAATACATGTTGGTTTCTTTAAAAGCACAATGGGGCCAAAAGATATTGAGTTAAGAATTTATTCTTCTCACCAAGAAGCTTTAGATTTTGGAGTTAACCCAGCAGAAAAAACTATTAATGCAGCTGTTGAAGCAGGTGGAGCAGTTAAAGGAGCTGGAACTTTTGCAAAGTCTAGCTATGGTGCATACATAGTTTCAGGTAATGCTATTATGTTATGCCAAGTACAAATTGAAGTTTGTGATGAATTAGCTGAAGGTCTAAAGTAATGAAAATTTATGACATTCTTTTAAAGAATGGAACAATAATCGATCCTTCAAATAATATTAATTCAAAATTAGATATTGCTATTTCCAGTACAAAGATATCTAAGGTTTCTAAATCAATTGATGAAACAAAATCAAAACAAACTATTGATGCAAGCGATTTAATAATTTGCCCAGGATTAATTGATTTACATGCTCATTCCTTTGGTTATTGGGAGGCAATTTTTCCCGACGAAATGTGCTTGCCATTTGGCACAACAACAATGCTTGATGCAGGTGGGCCTGGATGGAAAACCTTTGACAGAATGAAAGATGATGTTATTCGGAAAAGTAAAACAAGGGTATTTTCATTATTAAATATTGTTGGTTCAGGAATGATTATGGATGGTGAGCAAAATGTTTCAGATATGGATTATGAAGCAACTGCAGCAAAGATCAACGAGAGAAAGGATATGCTTGTAGGTGTAAAAGTGGCTCATTTTGAAGCAAATTCATGGGAAGCTATTAAAAGGGGTAAAAAAGCTGCAGAGGATTCAGGTACATTTATGATGGTTGACCAAAACCCTATAAGTGGAAGAAATATGGAAGTGTTGCTTGATAAATATATGACTTCTGGCGATATTCTTACACATGTATATGCTTGGGGCAAGCCAATTCTAGACAATAACAAAGAGGTATATAAATATTTTTTTGAAGCAAGAAAGAAAGGGATAATTTTCGATCTTGGTCATGGAGCTGGAAGCTTTTCATTTTCTATGGCAAAGCCAGCTATAGACCAAGGGTTTGAGCCTGACACCATTAGCACTGATCATCATAGAGAATCTCTACTTACTAATCATTCAAATATGCCAAATTGCATGTCAAAGATGATGGCTTTAGGAATTTCATTAAATGATGTAATAAAGAAGTCAACATATATTCCATCCAAAATATTAAATCGACCAGAACTTGGACATATTGGAGAAGGTTCTGAAGCCGATATAGCAGTCTTAAAAATTCATAATGGAAAGTTTGGCTTGATAGACAATGGTCTTACAGGTAATAGAAAATTAACTACTGATAAAATTATTGAAAATCAAATAACAATAAAAGCAGGTAAAATTGTTTGGGATAAAGAAGGCTACTCATACGAAAATTATACTAATACACCTAGTCCAAGCTACAAAGACATAGAGTAATTAATCTGTAAAGCTGTCCACTTTCCAGTTTTTAAAATTAAATATGTTTGTTTTTCCTTCTGGGTCAGTAATAGTGACAATTGGATCAAATTTTCTAAAAACATAACCTTTAGGTGTAACAAGTATCAATTTTGATGTTTGTATCACCGTCCCGTCCCATGTTAACCTTCCACGAGAAGGAACCCATTTTTCTTCTGCATGCTTGTAATCATTCAGAAAAGGTTGAGCTATTAAAGAGCCATATCCATCATTACCACTATCAGTCCAGCAATTAGTCATTATTGGATAACAAAAATCAACTGATACATTTAATTCTTGAGGATCATAACCAGAAGTAAAGTATAATTCTAATTCATACGATGTATTACCTGTAACAACAATATCGTTATTTTTCTTACCTAATGCAACTAAGCAATACTCATCACTTTCTTTGCATTCAAAATATTGATCAATTTCGCTTTTGGATTTTTTTATAATTGG
>CACNIC010000028.1 GCA_902620405.1 uncultured SAR202 cluster bacterium | reverse complement strand
ATTGAAGCTATTTCAATTTCAAGGTTAAGGTTTGTGAAGTTAATGTCAGAATTTATTAGTTTGATTAAATTATTTACTGACGCTCTCCTTCCAGCAATATCTGAATCAAGGCAAAGTATTGCTTTATTAGTGTATTGAGAAACAAGTTCTAATTGTTCTTTAGTTACTGAGGTCCCCATACATGCAGTAACATTTTTAAAATCTTCGGAATGAGCAGCAAAAACATCCATGTAACCTTCAACTATTATGCACTCTTTTTCTATATAATCTTTTGCAATATTTAAGCCAAAAAGAATATTAGATTTATTAAATAGTGAGGTTTGAGGAGTGTTTATGTATTTAGGCAACTTATTATCTAATGACCTAGCACCAAATCCTACAAGATTATTATCTTCATCTTTAATTTCAATTGTTAACCTTTCAATAAAAAAATCATGCCAGGTTCCATCAGGCCATTTTTGAACTAAACCAGATTCAACCGCAGCAACACCTTTGACACCAACTTTTTTTAAATGATCTACTAATGTATTTATTCCACCAAGACTTAGGCCTAATCCAAATTCCTCTATCTGTTCATTTTTTATTCCTCTTTGCTCTAAATATTTAATGCCTTGTGATCCATATCTGCTTTCTAATGAATTTCGAAAATAATTTGAAGCAGCCTGCAAGGCTTGATCTATATCTTTTTTTGGTTGAGGCTTAATTTTTTCTTGAAGATTTATATCAACACCTGAAATTTCAGCACATTTAAATAGTGCATCTTTAAATCCAATATTTTCTAACCTCATTAAAAAAGTAAAAATATCACCACCAGAAAGTCCTGCGCAAGAACCACAATAGCATTTAAATGTTTGTTCTTCAGGATAAACAACAAAGGATGGAGTATTTTCCGGATAAAAGGGACACAGCCCTTTTAAAGTCCTTGAAGATCTTTTCAGGTCAACATATTTTGATATTAATTCAACAATATTCAGTTTTGATTTAACTAGTGAAACTAAATCATGTTGATTTTCATTTGATACGGTCATACGACCATTCTATAAAATCTAAAGCCTTCCTTCAAACACATCTTGCGCTAATGTTTTATCGAATTTTTCTGAAAATCTTAAAGCAAATTCATCTGTCATCCCAGTAATATAATCTATTGATGCCTTTTCAATATTATTATTGCAGATTTCTATTAAATGATTTGGAATATTTTCAGGATTTTTTACAAGATATTCAAAGATTATATCTACTATTTTCATTGCACTTTTAGCTGGCTTTGAATCCGAAACAGGTAGATATACTTTTTCAAACATAAAGTTTCTTAATTCAGTAATTATCTCAATAAGATCATCTGACATACGTATCCAAGGATCATCAGTTTCCTGACGAGAACAATCTGCGGAATTTTCAATAACGTTGGTAACTAAAGTATTCACTCTTTCAGAATGCTTTGAACCAATAAAATTAATTATATATTCAGGAATTGAATTTAATTTTAATATATCAGCACGTATTGCGTCATTAATATCACTAGTAGTATATGCAATCATGTCTGAAATCCTCACAATTTGGCCTTCAAGAGAAAGATCTTTCACTGATTCTTTATTTAAAAATTTTCCTTGAGGTTTTGAATGCTTTTTAATTCCGTCAATGACTTCATAATTTAAATTTAATCCCTGACCATTTTTTTCTAGTAATTCAATTATTCTTACACTTTGCCTGCTATGATGAAAACCTTCTTTAGATAGTTTATCTAGAGCAGATTCGCCAACATGTCCAAATGGAGAATGGCCTAAGTCATGCCCTAAAGATATAGCTTCGGTAAGATCTTCATTTAATTTTAAAGCCCTGCATATTGTTCTAGCAATTTGTGAAACTTCTATAGTATGAGTCAGGCGAGTAACATAATGATCTCCAAGTGGTGCAATAAAAACTTGACTCTTATGCTTCAATCTCCTAAATGAATTCGTGTGAATAATCCTGTCCCTGTCAACTTGGAAAGGGTTACGATAATCGTCATTTTTTTCATTAAATTTTCTGCCTAAAGTGTTTTTAGTACTAACGGCGTGTGGGGATAATAAATTTTCTGTATCGTTAAAGTATTTTAAAAAAATATTTTTTGAAAATTTACTCAATCAAGTCCTTAATAGAATTCTATCTTTGCTAAGTCTATGTCAGCTTTGTAATCTCTACCATATGCAACAATACCTAGAGTTGCAATATCTTTACTTTTAAAACCTCTTGGTTGATAGAAATTAGATCTTTTGAAGTTACTGAAAGGTATAATAATTTCATTCCAGTTTGGAGAAGTTTTGAATTCAACACTATAGTATTGCCATGGCATGAATGTCATGCCAGTCCGAATATGTATATTATAGTTTTCACCATTTCCTCTTACCAGCAATCTTAACCCTTCATAATCATTTTCATTTAAATTTAAACCCCTTAAATCTGCTCTAAATTGTATGAACCCTCCATTATTTTTTGTGCTAACGTCTCCAGTCATTTTATAAAACTTATCACCCTCTTCCTCAACAAGTTTAAGGCTGCCTGAAGATACTCCACCCATAACTCTGTCAGTAAAAAAAACCCATCTTTGATTTG
>CACNIC010000027.1 GCA_902620405.1 uncultured SAR202 cluster bacterium | reverse complement strand
AAATTGACAAAGAAAAACCCTTATCCCTCACTAAAAGAATAGCAACAGAAAATTGCGGGAACATATCTCCTACTGATATAAACCAATACATTGCAAATGGCGGTTATGAAGCTCTTAATAGGGCATTGAATGACCTTGACCCAGAAAAGACATTAAATATGGTTAAAGATTCTGGTTTAAGAGGAAGAGGTGGAGCAGCATTTTCTACTGGAGTTAAGTGGAGCTTCCTAGCAAATAATTCTAGTGATAAAAAGTATGTTTTAGTTAATTGTGAAGAAGGTGATCCCGGTGCATTTAATGACAAAGGCATTCTTGAAAACGACCCACATATGTTGCTTGAAGGTTTAATTTTATGTGGATATGCAACTGGCTCAAGCAATGGCCATATTTTTATTAGAGACGGACATGAAATTCCTATTGAAAATTCTAGGAAAGCAATTCAACAAGCTTATGACCTTAACCTTTTAGGAGATAATATTTTGGGAACTGGATTTAGTTTTGATGTAGAAGTTTCCCTTACTGGAGATTCTTATGTTGCTGGTGAAGAAACTGCATTAATGGAAGCTATTGAAGGCAAAAGATCAATGCCAAGATTCAAACCACCATTTCCAGCTGTTTCAGGATTATGGGGTAAGCCAAGTAATATTAATAATGTTAAAACTCTTTCATACGTTCCTTTCATAGTAAAAAATGGTAGTGAAAGTTACAAAAATGTTGGGTCAGAAACTAGTTCTGGAACAGCAATTGTTTGTCTTTCAGGTCACATTAAAAGGCCAGGCATGTATGAAATTGAAATGGGAATGACAATCAATGATTTATTAATAAATATAGGTGGTGGTTCATCAACAGACAAAGAAATAAAACTTCTTCAAACAGGAGGTCCATTAGGTGGTGTATTAGGTTCGAGTGAATTTGATGTAAAGATAGATTTTGATGATATGGCTAAATCTGGAGCAATTTTAGGGTCAGGTGGAATAATTGTTGGAGATGAATCAACTGATGTCGTTGATTTGGTTAGGAATTTAGTTGCATTTAATCAATTTGAAAGTTGTGGTAAATGCTTCCCTTGCAGATTAGGAAATACTCACATGCTTGATATATTAAATAGGATTTGTAATTCTAGGCCTAATGATAATGACATGGAAGTCATCAAAAAAATTGGAAACAGTATGAAAACTGGTTCATTATGTGGCCATGGTCAATTAGGTTACAACCCAATTTCTTCAGCAGTAAAATATTTTAAAGATGAATTTAATAATGCATTAAACGCAAACCATCCAATAGATGATAAGCAAATTGATACAATGATACTTCCAACTAGGACAAGACCGTAATGACTACAACAGGTAACAACAATAAGCTGACTACATTTACTTTTAATGGGAAGTTGATAAATGCAAAACCAGGTCAAACTATTATTCAAGCTACGATGGATCACGGAATGTATATTCCTTACCTTTGTTACCATCCAGGTCTAGATCCATATGGGGCATGCAGAATGTGTGTTGTTGAAACAGAAGTTAATGGACGAAAATCAATTCAGGCTTCCTGCACAACTCCTGCTTTAGATGGAATGACTGTTAACTCAACACAAAGTGAAATTAAAGACCTAAGGCAAGGAATTATGGATCTATTGATAACTGAGCATCCTCATGGCTGCTTAACATGTCACAGAATTGAGCTTTGTGGCCCACAAGATGTATGCCAAAGACATGTTTCTGTTACTGATCGTTGTACAACATGCCCAAAAAATGAAAGATGTGAGCTTAAGGACACTATCAGAAGTACTGAGCTCGAAATGAGGACTCCACTTACATATAATAGACGAAATTTACCTATTCATCAGGACGATCCTTTTTATGATAGAGATTATAACCTTTGCATTGTTTGTGTTAGATGCGTAAGAGTTTGTGATGAAGTTAGAGTTGATAATGCATTAACTCTTAAGCAAAGATCTGGCATTGCTATTGTTGGAACAGCTTCAGGAAATTCACTATTAGAATCTGGGTGTGAATTCTGTGGCGCCTGTATAGATATGTGCCCAACAGGTGCGCTTGTTGAAAGAGATTATAAATGGGAAAAATATGAAAAGAAAACGAAAACAGTATGTTCAAACTGTCCTGTTGGATGTGAACTAATAACCGAAACAAATAAATTTAATAAAGTTATTAGACAAATTGGTGATCTTGCCGGGGAAGCAAATCAAGGCCAGACATGCATGAGAGGTAAATTTGCTTATGATTACGTAAATGAGAAAAAAATAAAATCCATTTATTTTAAAGATGAAAAAGTCGACTTTGATGATGGATTAAACAGTATTTCAGATATGATAAAGAATAATGATTCTAACAACATTTCTGTTATTTTAGGCCCAAGAATGTCGAACGAAGATTTATATACTTCAAAACTTTTTTTTAAAGATTTTTTGAAGATTGAAGACATAGACGTTGGCTCTAATAATTTTAATCAGACATTTAAATCATTATTTGATGGATTTAATTCTTCGCTTGGCAAAGGAAGGCTAAACAATATTCCTAATTCAGATAATGTTGTTATTTCATTAGGTAATCCATCAGAAAAACAGAATATTATTGCTATGTATGCAAAGCAAGCTTACAGGGCTGGAAAAAATGTTATTGTTATTGATCCAAGAGAAACTGAAATGACAAGGTACTCTACTAAATGGATTAGGGTTCATCCTGAAAAAATATCAAAACTTTTTAAAGCTGTATCAAAATTAATAATTGATAAAGCTTCTGAATCACCTCAAACAATTAATTTTAAAAATTTAGACTTTATGATTTCAGAATTATCAAATTATGATTCACTGAAAATTGCAAAAGAATTAAATATTAACGATGAAGACATTAAATTTTTATCTAAAATCTTAAGCTCCGGTGTAACTTCATTTTTATTTGGTAGCGATATGCTTAAGGATGAATCTCAGATTGAAAGTTACACAGCAAGCTTATTAAATCTAATTCTTCTTACAGGCAATAATAATTCTGAACTATCTACAATTTTTCCTCTTTTAGATGGAGCAAATCAAATAGGCGCTTTACATATTGGCGCAAATAAGTATTTTAACAGTCC
>CACNIC010000026.1 GCA_902620405.1 uncultured SAR202 cluster bacterium | reverse complement strand
TTGTTTTGATATTAGGAATATTGGCAAATAACACTTTTGCTCGTAATAGGTTTGGGTGGATAGAATCTGTATTAAAAAAAATACCACTAGTTGGTGCGACTTATACAACATCAAAGGAGATAGCTGAGTCATTCAGGGGTTCAGGAAGTGGTGACTTTGGTACAGTTGTAGCAATTCAGTATCCTAGAAAAAGTACATGGACAGTTGGCTTTTTAACTAAGACAATAGATTTTGAAAACGATAAAAAGCATGGAATTGTTTACATGCCATCAACGCCAGTTCCTAACACTGGCTGGATGGTATTAATCCCAACTGATGAAATAAGATATTTAGATATTTCAGCTGATAAAGCTATGAAATTTATAATTGGTGGTGGCATTGGTAGTCCAAGTTATATCGAATGGGTTGGTAGAGAAAAAGAATTGGAAAGTTAATTAAAATTCAAATTTAGTTTCAAATTCCAATTTTCCAACATAATTAGTTTCTACTTTAAATAGAGATCCACCAAGATAAGTCCCTTTTGGTACATTTGCTAAATTGTCAGGAGTTGCTGCTGAAGTAACATAAAGGTCAGACAGCGATGATCCTCCAAACATACAGCTAGAAGTTTGATAAGCATTAATATTAATTTTTTCTACAACATTTCCTGCTTTATCGATTCTGATAACTCCAGAGCCTCCCCAAATTGCACTCCAAACATATCCCTCAGAGTCAACAGTCATTCCATCTGGACCACCTTCATCATTGTGGTCATACCACTCTTCAGCTTGACCAATTTCATTGGTTTCTGAGTTGTAAGAATGCCGAACAATTTTACCTTTTGAAGGATCTGAGTGATAAAAATAATCCAGATCTGGTGAAAAACCCATTCCATTTGAACAACCATGATTTTCTGAAATAATTTCAACATCTCCATTTGGGAAAAATCTGTATAGCTTACCTGCCTTCTCATAACCTGACACATTTGCTGGATAAAAAGTTCCAGCTAAAAAAGAACCGTCTGGAGCTGCAATACAATCATTAAATTGCAATTTTTCACCTTTAAATGTCCCTTGATGTATCCACCTTTTTTTTCGTTCAGATTCCCATAATAATACTCCATTCCAAGTACCCAAGGTAAGGCCCCCAAATGAATTTTTGGAAAATCCACCTACATATATTCCAGAGTAAATAGTTCTATTTTCGCCAGATGAAGGATTAAATTCAAACAATCTTCCTGATCTTATATCAGCCCAATAAAGTAACTGAGATTCATCATCCCATAGAGGGCCTTCACCAACATTAGCTTGTTCATCTGCAACTTTTGAAATGTTATACATAATATTATTTTAACAATTGACCATATTCTAGCCAACCTATTTTAATTTAATATTTTAAGATAATATAATCTAGTTTTAATCATATAGGAGTGAGTATGGCTGACAGAAAAAAAATAACTTTACCAGTTCTTAGAAACAGAAAGAAAAACAATAAAAAGATTTCGTGGATAACTGCCTATGACTTTGCTACTGCAAGTTTTGCTGAAGAAGCAGGGATCGATATGATTTTGGTAGGAGATTCAGGTGGAATGACAATGATGGGTAAACCATCAACCATATCAGTTACTATGGACGAAATGGTTATGTTTACTTCATCAGTATTAAGAGGTGTGAAGACGTGCTTTGTTGTTGCAGATATGCCTTTTATGTCCTATCAAGTAAGCAATGAAGATGCTGTAAGAAATGCTGGAAGATTAATGGCTCTAGGAAGTGATGCTGTAAAATTGGAAGGTGGTAAAGAAATGGCAACAAGAATTAAGGCCATTACTGATGCCGGGATACCTGTTGTTTCCCATTTAGGGTTAACTCCTCAGAGCCTATCTCAACTTGGCGGTTATAGAGTGCAGGGCAGAAGCTTAACATCATTTAAAAATTTACTTCAAGATATCTTAGCTGTAGAAAAAGCAGGTGCAGCTTTCCATTTGCTTGAATGTGTCCCAGAGGAAGTTACTGCAGAGATTTATAAACATGTAAAAAATCCTCTCTATGGAATTGGTTCAGGCAGAAATGTAGATGGTCAACTAGTAATATCTCATGACATGCTGGGGCTATTTGTGGGTGACGTAGATCCAAAATTTGTAAAAAAATATGCAAATTTATCTAAAATAATTAAAGAAACCTTTAGTAGTTACATTGATGACATAAACAATAATGAATTTCCAAAAGAAGAACATTTATATTCAATAGATGGAGAAGATCTCAAAAAAATTCAAGATTTTAGAAGGGTCTTGGGTTTGTGCAAATAATTTAGTTGTATGAAAAATTTCGATAAATTTATGATATTCCTTAGTTTCTAGATATTCTCTTTTACAGATTAAAGTGCTGAAAGATAAAGGGCCTATAACCTTGCCTATTTGCTCAACAATTTTTCCCACCTTAGGCCTAACAATTTTTTCCCCTTTTTCGTCATACAAATCGTACGTGAGGTCTATAGATTGTGGTGCTTGAAGGTGAATTAAATCCCCATTTCCTTCTCTGAAACTCTTAATCATTTCTTCTGGGCTTCCTGCATTAATAATTTTTAAGTTATCTAGATCAATCCCCTTTTTTAAACATGCATATTTAAACATATAGAAAGGTTGTTTAGAATGATCAACCAAAACCTCTTTTTCATTTAATAATTCCCAATTAAAGGCATCTTGATTGTCATCATTTTCAGATCTTTCTACTAAATGGAATCCATCCATTTTATTTATTTCTGCGAAATGAATAATGTCTTTAGAATATTTATTATCCCAACTGCTCGAAACAGATGATTGTGCAATATCAATTTCATTATTCAAAACTTTTTCATAAACATTTTCATTATTTTCTGCAACGGCATAGCTGCATTCAAAGTCTTCAGATACAGATTTCAGAAAGCTTTGATCTGTTGATCCTAGTTCTACAGCTAGAAGTAAAGGTGTATAAAAAGCAGAATGCCTTGAAGACATTACTCTTATTGGTTTAAGTAAACTTTCCAATTAATATCTCCAGTCCCATTTTCCATATCCTGGGTTCCCAGGAGTTTTACCAAGTAATTGCCTTATTGCTGCAATTTCACCAAGATGATTCCACAAATGAAATATTAATCTTGAAATATCTGTGCCAAGATTAATATTTTCTACTTCACTGCCATGCTTAAATTCAGCAGTAAATTTGTCTTTTAAGTCTTCTTCATCCAATTTATTCAATGAATCTTTGACAACATCAATTGAATGCTTCCATAAATATTTTATTTCATCGAGATTTGGCGTTGAGTGAGGTGATCCATTCATATAATTTTTTGCTTCATCAGGAATATCTTTACCATGAATTTTATTTGCAATAGAAAAATTGTAATATGAACAATGACCAAGAAGCCATCCTATACAGTTCATTGGATCAAAAACCTCTTTTATATCACTATCTGACAGATCATTTATATATGCATCCATCTGATCTATTGATAAAAGATAATGGGAAACTATCGAATTTCTGCTCATAATTTACTCCTTAGAAATTTGCTAACATTATAATAAACAATCCCGTCGTTAATGAAAATACTAATAAGAATAATGAACTTTTCCTTTTTTTATTAGACAATTTTCCATTTTCTGCATTCCTGAAAATCATTGATATTGATAACATTAACGTTGAAATTGTTAAAAAAATGAAAATATTAGATAGATAGCGCATGAATAAATTTAAAATAGTTGCATTTTACGAGTTTACAGAATTAAAA
>CACNIC010000025.1 GCA_902620405.1 uncultured SAR202 cluster bacterium | reverse complement strand
GCAATTTTAGTAATGGCAATGATTGCTTATCAACTTTAAATGTACTATCTAATTTAGGTGTAAATATTGAGATTGAAAATAAAAACGAATTTTTAAATCTTAAAATCATTGGCAATGGTTTTGAAGGTTTAACAAAGCCAAAAACCCTATTAGATGCTGGTAATAGTGGCACTACAACAAGATTAATGTCTGGGATTTTAGCATCTTTAAATTTTGAGACTACTATAACTGGAGATAAATCATTAAATTCTAGACCAATGAAAAGAATAATTGATCCCTTGTCCTTGATGGGAGCAAAAATTGTTTCTAATGAAAACAAAGCCCCGCTTACTTTTAAACCTTCCCAATTAGATGGAATTAATTTTGATATGAATATTTCTAGTGCTCAGGTAAAAAGCTGTATTATGCTTGCAGGGTTAAATTCTCAGAGTAAAACGACTATATTACAACCTACTTTATCAAGAGACCACACCGAACGAATGTTAAAAGGAATGGATGCTAAGATTAAAACTAATGAATTAGATATTTTTATTGAACCATCTAAATTAAATTCAGTTGATTTAACAATTCCTGGAGATATAAGTTCAGCTTCATTTTGGATGGTTGCTGCCATGATTCATCCAGATAGTAACATTACGTTAAAAAATGTTGGTATGAATCCATTAAGAACTGGAATAATTGATGTTCTAAAAATGATGGGAGGAGAAATAAATATTGAAGATGAAAGGATTGAAGCAAATGAGCCAGTGGCTAACATAAATGTTAGGTCATCAAATCTAAAAGGAGTTGAGATTTCAGGAGAAATTATTCCAAGGCTAATTGATGAAATACCTATAATAATTATTGCTGCATCAATTGCAAACGGCACAACAATAATAAAAAATGCTGAAGAGTTAAGATTTAAAGAAACTGACAGATTATTAGCAATGTCTAAGTTTTTAAAAAAATCCAAAATTGAACATTCTTTACATGATGATGGAATTAAAATTTCTGGAAATGGAGAGTTTATAGGAGGTGAATTTGATGCATATGATGATCATAGAATTGCTATGTCAGTAGCTATAAGCTCAATTATAGCAAAGAACAAAACTATAATTAATGACCATGAAGTTGCATCAATTTCTTATAAAAATTTTTACAGACATCTTAAAGAACTAAAAATTTGATTAGCAGTGAGAAACAATTGAATATATTTGTAATTTCTGGCCCTTCAGGAGTAGGAAAAGATACTTTAATGGATTTAATTTATGAAAAATATAAACAAAGTGTTCATATTGCTATAACTGCAACAACAAGAAAGCCGAGATCAAATGAAAAAGATGGCGTAAATCATTTCTTCAAGAGTGAAAATGAATTTAATGATTTAATTTCAAAGAAGCTTTTGATTGAATGGGCAAAAGTTTACGATAATTTTTATGGTGTCCCCTATTCAGAGATTTTTGATAATTTAAAAATTGGGAAAAAAGTTCTTCTTAGAGTTGACGTTCAAGGTGCCAAAAGGTTAAAAAAAATTATCCCTAATTCCAACTTTATTTTTATTAGCCCAGAATCAGAAAATGATTTACGTTTGAGGTTAAAAAATAGGCACGAAAATTCTTATACTGAAATTGAAAATAGAATTAATGAATCAAAGAAAGAGGTTAAAGAAGCTGATTGGTTTGATTACATTGTTATAAATTATCCTGATAAAATTGAAAAAGCAGTTGAAGAATTAACATTACTATTAGGTTTGGTGAAATGAAAATAATTATAGCTCCTCAATCATTTAAAGGATCATTAACAGCCAAAGAAGCGACGAATATTATATTAGATTCTGCAAAAAGTGTATTTCCAAATGCAGAACTTGTCGGTTTACCAATTGCTGATGGCGGTGATGGCACATTAGAAACTATTATTGATGCAACTAACGGTGAATTAATTAACTCCAATGTCAAAGGTCCTGATAATAGAATTGTTGAAGCTTCATGGGGATTATTCAATTCTGAAAAAAATGAAAAAACTGCAATAATTGAGATGGCAAGAGCTTCTGGCCTTGCAATGCTAGATCCTAATAATTTGGATCCATTCAATTCAACTACTTTTGGTACTGGTGAACTAATAATAAATGCTGTCAAATATGGTGCTAAAAAAATAATTCTTGGTATTGGAGGAAGTGCTACAAATGATTGCGGTATTGGCGTGGCAAAGGCAGTTGGTATTAAATTTTTAGATTCTAAAAAAAACGAAATTGATAATAATGTTGCTAATTTTTCAAAAATTCGTGAAATCAACTTAAATAATATTATTCCTGAACTGAAAAATGTTAAATTTGAAGTTGCTTGTGATGTAACAAATACATTGTGTGGAATTGAAGGAGCATCATATATATATGGACCTCAAAAAGGAGCAAGTATTGATGACATCAAAATCTTAGATAAAAGCTTACTTCATATTGGTAATTTAATTGAAAAAGAATTGAATTTAAATGTTTTAAATCTAAAAGGTGGTGGTGCCGCGGGAGGATTAGGAGCAGGCATGGTGGCTTTTTTTGGAGCTACACTAAGACCTGGCGTTGATATAATATTTGATACCTTAAATGTAGAAGAAAAAATTAAAGATGCAGATTTGATTATTACTGGTGAAGGTCAATTCGATATATCTAGTACTTACAACAAGGCTCCTACAGCAATTGCAAAATTAGGAAAAAAATATAATATTCCTTCAATTGGAATATCTGGTTCATTCGGTGAAGGTTTTGATAAATTAGACGAATTTGGAATTTTATCTAAATCAACTTTAATTAATAAAATTTCAACTTTAGATGATAATATTAAAAATGCTGATAATTTATTAAGAATAGCTTCAGTTGAACAGTTGAAAGCGATAAAGATAGGAATGAATTTATGAGCTCATATGATGTAACAGTAATTGGTGGAGGAGCAATTGGTTTTGGAACAGTATTGGGATTACAAAGAAGGAATCCATATTTAAAAATAGCTCTCATTGAGAAAGATGATGTAGTTTCAAATCATCAAACTGGTAACAATAGTGGTGTTATCCATTCTGGTATTTATTACAAACCTGGTTCGCTTAAAGCAGATTTTTGTGTTGAAGGCAGGCAAAGTATAGCTGATTTTTGTGTTGAAAATGGTCTTAAGTACGATAGATGTGGAAAGATTATTGTTGCTTATGATGATGAAGAATTGCCTCGCCTAAATAACTTATACGAACGTGGAGTTGCAAATAATGTGCAAGGCTTAGAATTAATTGGCCCTGAAAGAATTAAAGAGATTGAACCACACGCTGCAGGCATCAAGGCATTATATTCTCCTAACACTGGAATAGTCGATTATAGAGAAATAACTGAAAAATATGCTCAAATTTCAATGGAAAACGGTGCTGATATTAAATTAGGCACTTCTTTTGAAGATTATTGGGACCCTAGAACTGTTGGTAAAAATCTCATACTAGAAACATCCAAAGGAGTAATTGAAACAAAATTAACAATAAATTGTGCAGGTTTATATTCAGATGTTGTTGCTAAAAAAATGGGAGTTACACCTAAACTAAGAATAATTCCTTTCAGGGGTGAATACTATAATATTAAGCCAGAAAAAAAAGATTTGGTTAAAGGTCTTATCTATCCTGTGCCAGACCCAAAATTTCCTTTTTTAGGTGTTCACTTTACTAAGACTGTTCATGATGGATTAGTTGAAGCTGGCCCAAATGCAGTTTTAGGTTGGGCTAGAGAAGCTTATAGAAAAATTAATGTAAATCCCAAAGAACTAATGTCTACATTGTCTTATCCTGGTTTTATAAGATTTGCACTTGAAAACTGGATGATTGGTTTCAACGAAATTAATAGATCTTTTAGAAAAAGAGTATTTGTAAAAGATCTTCAAAAAATGATTCCAGAAATTAAATCATCTGATCTAATGACAGGAGGTGCTGGAGTTAGAGCTCAAGCAATAGGTAGAAATGGAGAATTAATTGATGATTTTGCATTTGAATTTACTGAAAAATCTATCCATGTCCTAAATGCTCCTTCTCCTGGAGCAACATCATCACTAGTAATTGGAAAATATATAGCAAATCTTGCTATTGATAAGCTCTCTGCTTGACTAAACATTGCTATTGATATTTAATCTAATTATAAATATTAAGGAAAACGGAATCGGTTTATATCCGAACGGTTTGCGCCACTGTTAAGCGATCATTGGTTAGTCACTGTCAAATAAATTGTTGGGAAGGCTAGTTATTTTTTTTGCATAAGTCAGGAGACCTCCTTAAAAAATATTGAAAGGATTTTCGCAATAAAAATCTGTTAATCAGAAGTTTATTGTGTTCGATTTATGTTGAACACTAATTTAAAATCATTAAGACATTTTTCTTCTTATAGTAAATTTGCTTTTTTATCTCCTATTATTTT
>CACNIC010000024.1 GCA_902620405.1 uncultured SAR202 cluster bacterium | reverse complement strand
AATGGAGCAAAAAGTAAAAAATTTTGGAGCAACCAGCATAACGATATTTTAGTATATTCAAAGTCAGAAAATTTTATTTTTAATAAAAGTTCTAAATATTTAAAAACTGAATATTCTGAGTCTAGCCTAAAAACTCATTTTAGAAAAAAGGATGCTAATGGAAGAAATTTTAGAGAAAGAATAATTAATTCAAAATCTTATAGATATTATGCGGATGAAGGAAAGTTAGTCGGGTCTGTATGGAATGATATTAAATCTATGCAAGCAAACTCACCCTTAATGGATGAATATACAATTTACCCAAACCAAAAACCTATTAGTCTTTTGACAAGAATTATTTCTGCTTCATCTAATGAAGGTGATTACATTTTAGATAGCTATTGTGGGTCAGGATCTTCATTGATAGCTGCGGAAAAATTAGGAAGGAATTGGATAGGTATAGATGCTGAAAATAAGTCAATTGAAACAATTGAGTCAAGAATAAAAAAAGGTTCTTTCTTTAAAATATAAATATTAGCTTCCCAAACTGTATAATTTAAAATCTGAAAGATTTTTATTACCTTTATCTATTATATTTCTCATGTCCAAAATAATATTCGATGACATTAATTTTGAAATTTTAATAAAATCCAAGTTTTTAAAATCATCCCATTCAGTCATTATTACGGCACAGTTTGATTTATTCAAAGATGAATATAAATCATCAAATTGTAAATAATTTTCATTTTTTAAACTATATTTTGCTTTTGGATCATATGAATTAACTTTATAACCTTTTTTTAAAAGCAATTTAATTAGTTTGACAGATGCTGAATTTCTCACATCATCGGTATTAGCTTTAAAAGATAGTCCAAGAATTGTTATTAGAGAACCAGTTTGATTAATTTCACTTATTATTTTATCCAGTATTAATTCAACTTGCCTTTCATTTCTTTTTAAAATTGCTTTCATAAATGTTGATTCTAAATCATAAAAATTACCAAGCTCAACCAAAGCCATTAGGTCCTTTTCTAAACATGGTCCACCAAAACCTGGGCCAGGCTGCATGTAATTGCTTCCAATTCTAGGATCTATACCCATCCCATATACAACGTCATTAATATTTGCACCAACAGTTTCACAAATTTGTGCAATTTCATTAATAAATGAAACTTTGTTTGCAAGAAAAGCATTTGAACCATATTTAATCATTTGTGCAGATGGTAAATTAGTTTCAATTATTGGGATATCATCTTTGTGTACTTTGATTTCATCAGGCACATTAACTTTATTTTTAATTAACGGGGAGTAAAAATTTTTTAAAATTTCAATAGATTTCTCAGTTTCTCCCCCAATAACAATCCTGTCAGGGTTATAAAAATCAAATACTGCCCTTCCTTCTCTTAAAAATTCTGGATTTGAAACAATATCATAATCTCTTCCCTGCTTATATTTTTTACTTAGCTGTTCTTTAATAATGTTTACAGCAGTTATCGGGAGAGTACTTTTAATTACGATTAGTTTATATCCATTTATATTAGATAATAATTTAGAAGTAACATTTTCAATCTGAGATAAATCAATTTCACCATTTGATTTTGTTGGAGTACCTACTGAAATAATTATAAGTTCAGAATTTTGAATTGCTCTTACAGTATCGGTTGTAAAAGAAATTTTGTTATTTAAATTACAAAATTTTAATAGAGAATCTAAACTTTCCTCATAGATTGGTGGAATATTATTATTTAAATTTTTTACTTTCTTTTCATCAATATCTGTAGAAATCACATCGTGCCCCATAGATGATGAACCTAATGCAGTAATAAGTCCTACATAGCCAGCTCCACCGATTACAGAAACTTTCATAAATTACTCCGATAAATTTGATATAATATAGACATTAATTTATTTAAAATATAAAGTCTATTTGAAATTTTATGATGAAATCGATAATTCTAACAATAATGATGATTATGATTCTTTCGTGTGGAGGAAGCGATTCTGAAAATAATCCTATGCCGACACCAATGCCGACGCCTACGCCGACGCCTACGCCTGAACCTGAAGGTTATTCTGATACAGTAAAAAATTTATTTTATGAACTCTGCTTACCTGCAGCTAATGATGAATTTTGTGAATGTAGTGTTAATCAAATAGAAGAAAACATTCCTATAGATGAATTTCCTGTAGAAGACTTAATGGGTAGAATTTTATCTGGCGAAATATCTGAAGAAACAAGTAATAGTGATATTGCAAATTTATTTCCAGAATCAGTATTGGAAGCAGTTTCTCCATGTTTTGATTTAATTATAGATAATAATTCTGTAATTGAAATTGAAGAAAAAGAATTAATTCCAGATGTTGAAATAGAAAACCTTGAACTTTTGAGTGAAGAGGAGCTTTTAGAACCTTTAAAGGAAATTTGTTCAAGTAATCAATCTGGTGAATTTTGCGAATGTACAGTTGAAACAATTCTTGATAATTATTCCAAGGAAGATTTAGTTAATTTAAGAACTTCGCTTTCCAACGGCGAATTACCAAGTGATATATTCCAATTAGGACTAATGAATTGTGCTATTTATTTAGGCCAATAATTCTTCAAATGATTTTATATAGCTGTCTGTAATTTTATCTATTGTAAAATCTTCAGATCTTTTTTTTGCAATATTAGAGCTATTTTCTAAATCCTTTGAGGCTATTTCATTCAAAATTAATTCTGATAATTTATTGTAATCACGGATATCAAAAAGTTTGCCGTATTTACCATTAGCCAAAATCTCACTTGGCCCACTTTTACAACTAGTAGAAATGACTGGAATACCTAAAAACATTGATTCAACGATCACATTACCAAACCCTTCCCAAATAGAAGATAATACAAATAAATTTGATCTTGATAAATACTTCCATGGGTTTGATTTATATCCAAGCAATTTTACATAATTTTCTAATTCATTATTTCTGATATAATTTTCTATATTCTCCTTCTCTGACCCCTCACCAATGATTAACAAATTGCACTTAGCTTTTTTTATGACTAATTTAAATGCTTTTAATAGTGTTAGGTGATCTTTTTGCTTGGTTAGTCTACCAATATTTACGATAGTATAATCATTAAATGAATAATCATCTGTAATTTCCTGAGACAAATCGATTATTTTTTCATCTGCAGCCGGGTTATAAATTACATTTATCATTTTAGAATTAATTGCAAGCTTATCAATAAGACTGTCTTTAACACCGTGAGATATAGCTATAATCCTGTCAGATTTTGGATAAAGCATTTTCTTAATATATAAAATAATTCTTTCAAAAATATAATTTCTTTGAATATTTGCAGCAACATATGGATCTACCGCTTCCCTCAATATTAATTTAAAGTTATGATTTGAGAATTTTTTTAACAATATAGCAAGTGGAAAATTTTTAGCTGCTAAAACCAATCTAGGTTTATCATTATTAATTATTCTTCTAAACTTAATAAAAAGTAAAAAATTATTTAATAATTGAAAAAATAATGATTTTTTATTTTCAAATGGAGTCTCAACTCGAATTATTTTAATAGAATTCTCAAAATAAGACTTTCCTTCAAGTGATAATTCGTTTGTCAATAAAGTCACATCCCAACCTAAGCCAATGAGTTTTCTTGAAATCCTGCTTAAAGACCTTTCAATCCCTCCTTTTTCAAGAGAGGGTATAAAGAAAAAGATCTTCATTTAATATGGTTTAATATCATGGCCATTTATTACCGAACTTGCAACTGACAGTGAAGCGCCTTCATTCAATTTAAAATTATTTTCAATTAATAACTTCTCAAATGCACTCAATACAGCAAATACATTTTGAGGGACACATGATTCGCCCATCAAACCTATCCTCCACACTTTTCCAGCAAATTGACCTAGCCCTCTACCAATTTCTATAAGATAATTCCTTAGCAATTTATTACGGAAATCAATATCATTTATATTTTCTGGAATATTTATTACTGTCAATTGATTTAAGGCGTAACTTTCATCGACAGGAAGAACAAGACACAGTTCTTTGAGTCCTTTTTTTAATCCATCAGACATTATTTTATGCCTTAAAAATTTATTCTCTAAACCTTCTTCAAAAGTTAAATTTAGCGCTTCATTTAATGCATAAACTAGATTAACTGGAGTTGTTTGGTGGGCAATATGTTCTTTGCCCCAATAATCTGATAATGCAACTAAATCTAAATACCATGAGGAAGGTTGTTTTTTTCTTGATTTAATATATTCAATTGCAGATTCACTTATTGAAACTGGGCTTAATCCTGGTGGAGCTGCAAGACATTTTTGAGTACCACTATAAGCATAATCTACGTTCCAGTCATCAAATCTAATTTCAGTGCCACCTAAAGAGGTTACACAATCAATCATTAATCTTGCATTATATTTTTTACATAATTCACCTATTTCTTTTATTGGATTCAATACACCTGTTGAAGTTTCTGCATGTATAGCAGCAACCATGGCATAATCATTCTTTTTAAGCTTTTCTTCTAAATCATCAAGATCTATTTTTCTTCCCCAATCATAATCTGCAGTGTCGTAATTAATCCCTAATCTATCAGCCATAAGTGTCATTCTTTTACAAAAATAGCCATTATTACAAATTAATAATTTTTCATTCTCGCTTATCAAGTTAACAAAACCAGCTTCCATTCCTGCAGATCCACTTCCTGCAATAGCAAAAGAGTGGCCAGTAGAGTTATACACTTTAGATAAACCTTCTGAAACCTCTTCCATAATTTTAAAAAAGTCAGGGTCTAGATAACCAATTACACTATTTGACATAGCACTTAATACTTTAGGATGAGCTGAACTTGGAC
>CACNIC010000023.1 GCA_902620405.1 uncultured SAR202 cluster bacterium | reverse complement strand
TCTGGGTCTCTTACCAAAATTGGTATGCCAATTGGTAGTAATGCAATAATTATTTCAATTTTAATTTCAATCTTAAGTTTATTAATATCCTTTATTGTAGGTTTCTTGAAATATAAGAAAAACTGGATTTATTTTTTCCTTTCCTTTTGGTTTATATTCATATTTTTTCATAGTACTTTTTTTACAAATCCATTTGGCATGGTTACTGGATTTTGGCAATCACTTGGATATTGGATAGCACAACAAGATGTTGCGAGAGGAGGTCAGCCTTGGTACTACTATTTTCTACTTATTGTTAAATTTGAATATATTGGATTTTTGTCTTTCTTTATTTTTCTTATATATCGTAAATTTAAATATTCTATTTTCGAATTTTTTCTAATTTACTGGGCAGTATTAAATATTTTTATATATGTTATAACTAGCGAAAAAATGCCATGGTTGTTAGTTAATATAATTTTGCCATTTATTTTTATTGGCGGCATTTTATTAAATGAACTAACTGAAAAGATTTTAAGAAGTAGACTAATATTAATTTTTAAAATTAATATTTTAATTATTCCATCTTTCTTTTTTCTGTTATTTATTTTTAATTCAGTTGAAACAAATTACGTTGATTCCGATAAACCAGATGAAATGATTGTGTATACTCAAACATCTAAATATGTTCATTTGCTTTCTAAAGAAATTATCACCGAAATAAACCAAAACAATGCAAATATTCTTATAGATTCATCTGAAGGCTTCACTTGGCCATGGGCTTGGTATATGAGAAACCATAGTATAAATTATTTTGATAGTTCAAATAAAGAGACTTATAAAGAAATTATATTTGAAGATTATGATTATATTTTAATAAATACATATAATTTTCCAAAACTTTTGGACTCTAAAGAAAATGAAATTAAATATAATAGTATTTCACAAATTCCATTTAGAATGTGGTTTCCTGAAAATTACAGATTTAATTCAATAAAAGACTTTACAAGTCATTTAAGTAAATTTGAAAATATATCTTATTTGTTTGGGCATGTTTTTAAAAAAGAATTTTCGCAAAATATGGGGAATGTAAGTTTAACAATTTTAAAATGAGTATATTTAATAATAATATTTTTAAAGGAATTTTTGGTACTACAATTTCATTAATTTGTTTCTTTATTTTTTTTAATAAGATCGATGATTTAGGAAAGGTTATTGAGATAGTTATGTCTGTAAATTTATTTGTTATATTACTGGGCTTCCTTGTTTATTTTATTTCTATATATTTTCGTACAATAAGATGGAATTCTATATTTGAGAATAGAATTAAAATTAAACTTACTTCCCTTTCAAGAATAGTAATATCAGGTTATATGTTTAATAATTTACTTCCTGCAAGGTTAGGCGAACTTGCAAGAATTTATCATTTTAATATTGTAAAAAAAATAGATAAGTCATATTTGTTTGGAACAATCTTAGCCGAAAGAATTACAGATGTAATTGCATTATTTATTTTTATTGGAGTGGGCATTTTTTTTGTTCCAACAGATCTATTAATTAATCTGTCAGATGAACTCGGTGTAAACATTAACTTAATTTATATATTTCTAATTTTAATAGGTTTGTCTATTATATTTTTTTTAATCATGCAACTTGAAAAATATAGAAAAATTATGACTACCTTTATACCAAAATTTAATTTTATAAATAATAAAATTTTAAATATTGTAGATAGTTTTTTTAAAGGTTTATTTAACTTAGAAAAAAATAAAATAATTACAATAATTTTCCTTGCAATAATAATTTGGATTATTGAATTTTCGATGTTTTATGTTGTTGAAACCCAAATTAATTTAAATTTGAATAATACTTTTCTTGCAATCATTTTTTTTGGTGTTTTTGCTAATTTAAGTGGGATAGTTCCATCTACTTCTGGTGGATGGGGACCATTTGAACTAATAGGAACAATAGTTTTGATTTCATTTGGTGCTGATAGAGAAAGTGCTGCTGCATTCACTATAATAGTCCATTTAATACTTTGGTTGCCAATTTCAATAATTGGTTTAATTTGTTTTTTATATGATTTAAAGGTAAGAAAATTATGAAAGTATCTATAATTGGAGGTGGTGTAACTGGTCTTGTTACAGCTTATAAACTCTCAAAAAAAGGTTATAAAGTAATTGTTTTTGAGTCATCATACTTTTTAGGAGGACAAGCTTCTGTAATAAACTTAGATGGCTCTAAAATTGAACGAGGCTATCATCATTTATTTAGAAACGACATTGACATTATTGAATTAATTGATGAACTAAACTTAACTAATTCTCTCAAATGGTATAAATCTTCAGTTGGAATGTATTCTGATAAGAAATTGTTCCCCTTTTCAACACCAAAAGATCTTTTAAACTATAAACCGATAAGTTTATTAAATAGATTTAAGTTAGGTTTAATAAGTTTATATTTAAAAAGGCAGAAAAATTGGAAGAAATATGAAAATATTACTGCCCAAAAATGGATTAAAAAATATGCAGGTAATGAAATTTACTACAAAGTTTGGGGACCACTTCTAAAAGCAAAGTTTGGCTTTTTTTATAAAAAGGTAAATATGTCATGGTTTTGGTCAAAAATGATAACGAGGTTTGCCTCGAGAAATAAAAAAGGAGAGGAAATTCTAGGTTATTTAATTAATTCATTTGATGAATTAATTAAAGAATTAGTTAAAAGAATTGAAAAAAATGGTGGCAAAATATTAGTTAATTCTAAAGTAGTATCAATAAATGAAGTGTCAAATAAAATTGATTATATTGAATATGAAAATTCAAATATTGAAAAAAAAATTAAAACAGATATTGTTGTAGCCACAATACCAAATTATGAATTAAAAAAATTAATTAATTTTGATTCAAATTATCAAAATAAATTAGATACTGCAGAATACCTTGGTGCAAGTGTTTTTATTTTAAAATTAAAGAAAAAATTTTCAAAGTATTACTGGATAAACATAATTGATGAAGACGTTCCATTTTTAGGATTAATAGAACATACCAATTTAGTTGATAAAAAATATTATGATAACGAACATATTCTCTACATAACTAATTATCTTCATTATAAAGATAATGTTTTTTCAAAAGACAAAGAAGAATTATTAAATGAATATATAAAGCATTTAAAAATTATTAATCCAGAATTCAATGAAAACTGGATAAAAAATTATGTATATAATTCGGTAAGTGCAGCCCAACCCCTTTTGCCTGTTAATTATTCTTCGTTAAAACCTAGCTTTACGTCCCCAATTAGAAATTTATACATAGGAAATACATCACAAATTTATCCAGAAGACAGGGGGACTAATTATAGTGTAAAAATTGCTGGAGAAATTGTATCTTTAATTATTAAGGAGTCTAAATGAATGAAAAGTTATGCTTAATCACTGGAGGTGGAAGTGGAATTGGTAGAGCAACAGCAATAAAATTTGCTCAAAATAAAATTAATACAATTATCGTTGGGCGAAGAAATGATGCTCTAGAAGAAACAGTTTCATTAGCTGATGAAAATTCAGATTTTTTAAAACCAATAAAAGCTGATTTATCTACAGAAAATGGGATAAATGATTTATTTTACTCTGTGAAAAAAAACTTTGATAATAATGTAAATATTTTAGTAAATAATGCAGGATCAAGTAGCAAGATAAGAAGTGTTGCACATATTCCTAAAAATCAGTGGGACGAAGTTGTAAATATTAATTTAAATTCTGTTTATTTGCTTTGTCAGAAATTTTTAAATGACATGATAAAAAATAAAGACGGAACCATAATTACAATTTCGTCAATGGCAGCATTGAAGCCTGGTTTGTTAGGTGGAGCTCCTTATGGTGCAGCAAAAGCAGGTGTAACAAATTTGATGGGAGCCATTAACTCAGAATTTTCTAATGATGGCATTAGAGCTACTGCAATTATGCCAGGGGAAGTTGATACACCCATTCTTAACAATAGAGCAAAGATCCCAAATATTGATGAAAGAGAAACAATGATGAAGCCTGAAGACTTAGCAGAAATAATTTTCTTAACAGCAAATTTAAATAATAGAACCAATATTGAAACTATTGTTGTTAATGCTACTTATAAAAGAGATGTCTCAGACGACTTGAAAGCAGCTAGAGAAAAAACAAATTAATCTCCTATTATTAAAAAAAAAGTTATAATTAAAATATATGAAAAAGCATCCAACAAAAGAAGATATTTTAGAGGCTATAGAAAATCAGCCAAAAATAAGCAAAATAACAGTATTATCATGTTTGTTAGCTGTAAATTCTAAATATCATTATATTCCAAAAATTGCAGTTGAAGAGATTGCTAATTACACAGGAAAAACAACCAATGACGTATGGGGAGTTGCATCTTTCTATACAAATTTTAGATTTACTCCTCCAGGTAAAGCAACACTGGATGTTTGTTGGGGGCCTTCATGTCATCTACAAGGTTCACAAGACTTATTAAAAAATGTTCATGATTTGCTAGGAATTGATCATGAAGGTGAAACTGCAGATGGTAAAATAACATTAAGGTATAGCACTTGCCTTGGCGCATGTTCTCAAGGACCTGTTTTCGCTATTGATCATAAACTATACGGCAAAGCTAATATAAAAAAAATTGAAAAGGAAATTTCTGAAATATAAATGTTTGAACAAATTTTAAATAATGCAAATCAAAAATGGGATGAATTAAATTCATCTAGCAATATCTGGATAAGAATAGGTTATGGTGCTTCTGGTCAGGCAGCTGGTGCAGATGTTGTTTTTAATGAATTAAATAAATTAGCTAGTAAAAATAAAAATGTTACTGTTAGTTTTGTTGGATCAATGGGCCTTAGTTATGCTGAACCACTTGTTGATTTTACATATGCAGAC
>CACNIC010000022.1 GCA_902620405.1 uncultured SAR202 cluster bacterium | reverse complement strand
AAGTTTTCAGTTTCCAAAATTTTTATTAAATCTTTTTTTTCGTTGAAGGGTGACTTTACAATTTCTTCATTTATTAACTCATCAAGTCTTTTATCCATTAAATCTAGCCCTTTTTCATTTCTCTCTACAACCAAATAATCTTTTGCCATATTTTTTAGTTCTTTTCTAATGTTGTGATAACTAGGGCCATTCAAATTATTAAACTTTTCTAATCTATTTTCGACTTTTTCGTGATTATCGTTAGATAAATTGTTTTCTGCAGAATACATTGCAGCTTTCTCTCCAGCCCTTTTTCCAAATACGCATGATTGTGAAATCATTCCTCCTCCTAGCCGGTCAGCACCATGAGGTCCAGCAATAGTTTCACCAACCGCAAATAATCCATTTACTTGGGTTTCTCCCCACTCATCAACAACTATCCCTCCATTTACAGCATGAGCAGAATGAGTGACATCAATTTGTTTTACAGAATCATCACCTAATGAAGTGATTGCAACATCTCTTGATGGACTGTGCTGTGGCCTGGATTGCTTAATATTTGACACATCAACTTCAGAAAAATCTATTGTTAATCCTCCTTTTTCAGAACTATTACCTGACCTGATGCACCTTTGAATGGCTATATCAATCCACTTTGAGGAATCCCTGCTGCTAAAAGGATAATGATGAGTGCGCATTTCAAAAGAGTCTGATTCGCTGATATTGCTAGGAAGTATTTCTTTAAGAATATTTTTTCCATTTTTATCAATCAATTTCGGATTTAAAGTCCAGAATGTGCCACCAACTTGAGAATCTAATATGTTTTGTAATTCTTTAGATCTGCTATAAATCGTCTTGACCATATATTGCATAAACTCAAGATTAGTTAATGAAGATCCCGCCCTGAAAGCCATTGCGTAACCATCACCAGTAATATCTCCAGGAGTTGTACTAAGTGGAAAAATTTGAGCTGCCCCACCTGTTCCAATAATTACTGAACCACATTTATATTTAATAAATTCCCCCTCTTTATTTATGCCTATTGCTCCTGCACACTTATTATCATTAACAATTAAATCTATGATTGTTATATTTTCATGAATATCACAATCATAATTCATCAATTTTTTTGACATAACTTCAATTAAATTTCCAGTATGCCCGCCTGTAGGGTTAGCTAGCATTCCGTGAGCACGAGGCTGAGAAGCAAAACATGAATACCCCTTATGGTATGAATTTTTATTATTAGGATTTCTAACTAATTCAAAACCCCAATCAGTAAGTTCCACGAGCCTATCATAAGACTCTTCAGATAAGATTTTTGCTAATTTCGCATCAGCCATTCCTAAGGCCGCACTCATAATATCTTTGTAGTGCACTTCTGGAGAATCTAAATGGTTCCCACTTCTATCAGATGCTTGCCATGCAGACCCATATTTTCCTTTTCTTGGCCAATTTGTTGATCCTGATTTTCCTAATTCTTTTTTTAACACCATTGTTGTTTTAGCTTCACTTTGAGCAGATGAAAGAGCTGCTCTTGTTGCTGCTACTCCTCCACCAATAACTAAAACATCTGTATTTATAATATGTTCAATTTTCATTCAACTACTTTTTTATTTTTAAAATCCGATATTTCAGTTGATTTATAACCAAGACTTAATAATACTTCTTCTGTATTTTCTCCAAGTTTAGGTGGAAAGGTTCTAATAGAGCCGGGTGTCTTAGAGAGCCTTACTGGAACTCCAACAATATTCCTTTTTATATTTTTCTTTTTAATCTCAACTATTATTTTATTATGCTTTATTTGAGGCTGATTAATCGCTTCTTCCATTCCTAATATTTTTGAGCATATAATATTTGATTTTTCAAATTCAGTTACCCAATATTCAGAATCTTTTTTAATTATTTTATTTTGAATAATTTCTAAAAGATCTGAGGCATTTTTTGCAATATCGTCCATAGATTTAAATCTTTCATCCTTAGATAAATCTTCTACTCCAATAACTTCTGAAATATTCTTAAGTGGGTTTGAAATAAATAATCCAGACATAACGATCAATCCGTCACTTGTTTCATATACTCCACTATCTAGCGGATCGGGATTAAAAGTTACCTGATCAAGATTTGATGCAGAAGAAACTTCCCAACCCTGCATCCACATCATCGAATCTAACAAGGAAACATCAACAACTTGGCCTTCCCCTGTTTTATGCCTTGCATTTAATGCTAAAAGAATACCAACTGTTAAATGTAGGCCTGTTGAAGCATCTGCTACTGCACCAGGAGCACGTCTTGGCTTTCTTCCTTTTTCACCATTCTTTCCTAAAAAACCACCCAATGCTTCAGCAACTGATTCATGGCCCATTTTTTCTTTCAATGGTCCAGATAATCCAAAACCTGAGCCACAAGCATATATTATTTTTTTATTAATCTTGTATAAATCTTCATATGAAAAACCTAAAGAATCCATTACGCCGGGTCTAAAATTATTTACTATCACATCAGACTTTGAAGCTAATTTATAAATAATTTTCTTTCCTTCTTTAGATTTTAAATTAACTGCAATACTTTTCTTATTTCTGTTGTAGCTTTCATAAGGTAAACTTTCTCCATCCTTAAAGGGCCCGAATTGCCTAGTTAATTCTCCATATTCTGGCCTTTCAATTTTAATCACTTCTGCTCCATGATCTGCAAGTTGGGCAGTACAGGATGGCCCCATAATAACTTGAGTAAAATCAATTACTTTTAGGCCTTCAAGTGAAGAATTCATATTTATTCCGATCTCCAGTTTGGATTTCTTTTTTCTGTAAATGCTATTGGGCCTTCAACAAAGTCATTAGATTTCTTTAACTTTGAAAACATAGAAAATTCAGTAATTCTAGCATCATCATAATTCATATCTTTTCCTAAGACAGCTGATTGTTTGGCTGCCTGAATTGCCATAGGAGAGCATTTCAAAATTGAACTTGCTAAATCATCAACTTCTTTCATTAAATCTTCTTTTTTTGATAGACGATTAACAATACCAATTTCGAACCCCTTTTTTGCATCAATGAATTCTCCTGATAATATAATTTCCATAGCCTGCTTAAAAGGAATTTGCCTAATTAATCCTTGCACTCCTCCTCCATCAGCCATCAAACCTCTTTTTGGTTCAGGCAGGCCTAGTTTTGCATCTTCAACAGCAACTATTAAGTCACATGCAAGTGCTAGTTCAAGGCCTCCTCCTACAGCATACCCATTTATAGCAGCAATAACTGGTTTCCATAATTCAAATTTTGGGTGATTAAAAAAAATATCATCTTCATTTTTTACTCGTGATTTTACTTCTTCCTCATTTTTAGATCGCCATTTAAGATCTGCGCCAGAACAAAATGCTCTATCACCTGCACCAGTAATTACGGCTAGCCAAATTTCTTTGTTATCTCTAACTTCTTTCATCGCTTCTATGATTGAATTCCAAAGAGGTGGATTAAGGGCATTCATAGAATCAGGTCTATTTAGAGTTATTTTAGCCACATGATTATTTACTTCAAATTTTAAAAATTCATACTTCTTCACAAATTAATCTTAATTAATTCTATCTTTTTTGGAAAATTTTTTTTAACTTTATCCTGGAAGCTCTAGAGGTCTACTAGCGTAAACAGGTAATGGTAAAGTGGCGCGCTTGAGTGGAATCGAACCACCAACCTCAGCCTCCGCAGGGCTACGCTCTATCCGTTGAGCTACAAGCGCATATTTGAAATTAATATTTATAGTAATTATGATAATGATTATGAACAAATTATTTTTCAGTTTAGCAATTTTATCGATTTTACTTTTTAGTTGTTCTAACGAAGACACAAGCTCTAAAGAATCTCAATTACAAGTTGTAACAAGTTCTGAAAAAGTATTTTCAATTGATGATTTTTACAATTTAGGATTCAAAAAAAATAGGAGTTATGATGTTTCTGAACTTGAAGGTGCTTCAGATGCTGTTTTTGGCTTTTGGGGTCTAACTAAAAGTGACTCCAAAACTTACGAGATAAGAATTTATGATTCCCACCAAAATGCAGTTAGTTTAGGCGAAAGTTTTGCCAAGGAAGTAACAGGAAATAACGCAATTATTAAAAGTTCTCAGTCTTCATGGAAAGAAGGACTCAAAGATAGAAGAAAAATTGGTGGTCCTGGAGATAGTGGAGGTGGTAGAAGCGGAACTTTTCCAAGATACGGAAATTATGCTATCTACGGAAACGTGATTATGCTGTGTGAAGGCCCTGAAGAAATAGCATTAGAAAATTGCTGGGATTTAATAAATAATTTATCTAATTAGATATCACAAGAATCAATCAAATCTACAACTTTACCCCATTTAGCCTCGCTCATTGTTTTTCTAGAAGCAGTAGATTTGCCTATCTTTCTTCCTTTTAATTTGGCATCTTTTAATCTTCTTTGTAATGTTCTTGTGCTCATATACATTGATTCTGCAATTTGAGCATTTGATAATCTTCTTGGAGAGTTTTTCAACTTTGCAAATTTAAGAGCAAAATCATCTACGCTCTCTTCATATAACTGAGATTTATCAATTGCTTTTTTAATAAGTTTTTCAACTCTTTTCTTAATATTGTCTCTTATTTTTCTAACTTCAGAAATTTCTAAACCTGCGGGATTTGGTAATTCCCAATCTTTAACGTTTTCATCTGTAAGCTTATTTATTTTTTCAGGGTTAACATTGCACCCCATCGTGATTATCTTTGTTTCACTATCTATCATGTCATAAGTTAATATTTTTGGGCTCGATTTAGATATATCAATCCCAACCTCTTTCATTGCATTTATGGCAACCGGATTAATGTTTTTTGTTGGAGCAGTACCTGCTGACATGCAAGAGATATTTTCTAAATTTCTTCTTTTAATTATATTATTAAAAAAAGCTTCAGCCATCTGGCTTCTTCCAGCATTATGTACACATACGAATAAGAATTTCATTAATCAAAAATAATTTTAATTATTAAAATTTACCATCTTTCCAATGTAAGATCCAATGAATGCGCCTACAATAGGCCCAACAAAATAAATCCAAATATCTTTAAACTCGCCATAAGCAACGGCCGGCCCTAGTGTTCTTGCTGGGTTCATACTGCCACCAGTAAATGGCATAGCGATAATACTTCCTAAAAAAACCACGAACCCTATAGAAAGAGCTGACATAAAATGTGATTCATTTCCAATTGTTGAAAATATTACAGCTGAAAGAAAGGCCGTGCATACTATTTCTAGTGAAAGGCCTGAAATTATAGATGTAGTAAAAATATCTGAAGACAAAGCGTGGATGCCCAAGCTTGCATCGAAGATTAAGCTCCAAAAAATCGCTCCTAATATACCCCCTAAAAATTGAGCAACTAGATAAAAAAACATCTTACTTAAATTAATTTTTTTATGGATCCACATTGACAGGGTTATTGCTGGATTAATATGTGCCCCAGAAATCCTTGAAATACTAGCAATTGCAACAAATATATATATTCCATGAGCAAAGGCAATAATGAAAGTATTTAGTATATTAAAACCTGGGTCAATTTCATTTATAGAATAAAAACTACCTACAGCTACAGAGCCTAACCCAAAAAAAACAAGACCAAAAACAGCAACCATTTCTATTAAACTATCTCTTAAATCTTTATTCATAGTCTTGCACCCTTTAAAAAGAAAGACTCGCTCCCATCTATTTTAATGGAAGCGAGTAATTCAGAGAAGAAGGTTTCACTACTACCTTGAAGGTAGGTATTTAAAAATCTTTTCTAATTCCTTCTCGTAGTTTGATCTTCCAATTTGTACGTATCCAACTTCACTTACGTATTTCGTACCTTCGGTAAGATAAAAACTTACGAAAGCTGCAACTTCTGGTCTTTTTAACTCAGCGTTGTTTACGTAGATGAATATTGGTCTTGCAAGTGGTGAGTAAGATCCATCAGCAACTGTTCCTGCATTTGGCTCTATACAACCGCTTCCACCGTCAATTTTCACAATCTTTATTTTGTCCTTGTTTTCTAGGTAGTAAGCGTATCCGAAGTATGCAAGGGCATTTTTATCACCTGCTACTCCAGTTACAAGAATATTGTCATCTTCAGATGCAACATAATCTGCTCTGCTCACACCTTCATCACCGT
>CACNIC010000021.1 GCA_902620405.1 uncultured SAR202 cluster bacterium | reverse complement strand
CAAATTTCAGGTGCTAGATGTAATGTAATTCAAAGACAAAGAAATGATTTATATGAAATAGCCATGAATCAGCCAATAAAGATAATTGGAAAAATTGATTCTATTAATGATTTTCTAGTTACCATTGTAGAAGTTGATGATTGTAAGTTTGAATATTCTAAAAATTTCAATTCATCTGAAGAAAGTGAGAATTCATTTTCTGATGACCTTGAGGAAGCATTTGAAGAATTAGGTGAAGCATTTGAAGAATTAGGTGAAATTTTTGATGAAGATTTTGATCTTGATAATGAGATGATTTATGAAAATGTTGAAGTATTAATTGAAACTGATGAAATGATGATTGAATATGATTCGACAGGTTACAATGGTTGCGACGGATTAGAGAGGTTAATGGACGAAGATCATATTGTTTATGTTTCTTCAGAATACTATATCCTTACTTCATCTCCATATGATTTAGATAAACAATGCCAACAAGTAATTAATAGATTATTTGAAGTTGGGACCGCCGAAACAGCTCTTAAGTACCCAAATTATTTTGCAGTTTTAGTTCCTAGAAATGACGATAATTTTCAAAGCAAAGAAAATAATCAAATCAATGAAAATAATACCCCAAACTCTTCTCTTGATTCAAAACCTGAAACAGGGCAAATTTTTTCAGCAGAATCATTTAGTAATCAGTTTATGAAGCTTGATTTAATTGGTTGCGATCAAAACTTATCAAAATATTGGGAAAGAATGGCTGTGGAATTGAATACAGTTGAGGTTGGGGCTGGCGGAGGAACAAAAGTATTACCTGATAAATCTGAAGCAGGAATTCTATTAGTTGGTGGAAATGGAAAAAATATTGGAGGTCATTCAAAAAAAGTTGAACATTTAAACCCAAATACAGGAATTTGCACTCCATTGCCTGATATGAAAGAGCCAAGTTATGGAGGCAAATTAATTGTAGATAGTGATCTAAATAATGAGGTTCTTTTATTTCCAGATAAGATTGGAGGTAAGGGTTCAGTTTTGATTATGCCAAGTTGTGAAGTTATGCCAATTAGATGCGGGTATGGAAATTATGAAAATAAATCAGGTCTAGGAAGGTGGGATGATATTGATAATACTATTTACAGGGGTTATGGTTCTGCTGTTTTGATGACATCTGATGGATTATTAGTTTCAGGGGGAAGTTCAACAGAAGTTTGGGGTAAAGATGGCAATCAGCCTGATTCTACTGAATTAACTGCTAGGAATACTTTTAATTTTTATCATAATGGGCAGGGAACTGGCGGTTATTATGACGGAGCATCAAGTTATGCATTCAACGCATGGAATAATCATGCAGTTAATCATATGGTAGAAAGGTATCCTTGGTTAAATTTTGATTGGAAAAAACATCTCCCTTCTTCAAGTAATAAATATCACGAACGAGTTAATCACTTTGCTGTGCAAGTCCCAGTCCCAGTCCCAGAATACGACAAGAATTATTCAAGCAGGTATGGAAAAGAAGGTGTATCGGTTGTATTGATTATAGGAAGTGACAATGAGGATTCATCCAATGTAGTAGAAATATTAGGTACGACTGGCTTAGGTAGTCGTAGAACAAATTTAGGTCAGGATAAAGAAGCTCAATTTAATCTGCCAACTGGAATAAGTGGAGGTGATGGAAGTGATGATGTTTTTCAATTTACTGATGGCAAAGTTGCTATTATGAATTCTGATAACAATTTAACCATATATACCATTGATCACAATTCAATTCCTAATCCATGGACAGGCGGGTGCAGCATGGAAGGTGTTTGTGAGTTTGAAACAATTCAATTTCCAGTGAATTCAAAAATAAAAGATGTTTCTGGATTGGGTGTAACAGAAAATATTTTTCTAATATATGGTCGCCAAGGCTCTTCAATAAGACCATCATTATTAGATATAAGATACCCAAATTCTCCAGCATTTGATGTTGGTGCCCCAAGTTGGTTTGAAGGCTGGTATGACGGAACGGTTATAAAACTAAATGATGGTCGAATCTTATTTATGGGTGGAGGTCAAGATGAAGCATGGGTATATTATCCTCCAAATCAAAGCGATATAGCATCATTAGAATTATATTTTAAGTCAGAACAAAGAGAGGATGGCGTTGTATTAGATGATTTTTCAGATAATGAATCTGCGCCTATTAAACCAAATGAGGCTAAAGTAAGTATATTTGAAGATCTTGAGGAATTGAGTCAATTTAAAGTTGCAAAAGCTTCTGGAATGAACTGGCAGGACTCAAGGCGAAACAATAATGAATATTTTGAAAGACATATAAAAACCTATTCAAATTTGTACTGCATGCAAAGTATTGATGGCTCGGGAAATCATAATTTAGAAATATATTTTTCTGGCGATGAAGAAAAGTGGTATGAGCTTAGAGATAAATATCAAAGTGACTATGGCTTTGTCATTGACTTAGTTTGGAAAGGAGATAATGATGAAGTATTGAAAGAGATTGACTTATTCAGGACTAATAAAAATCCATTAACTGGATTTAGTGCATTAAAATCCTTAGGTTTTCAAGAAAAAGAATATGAGGACAAGAAACCAGGTGAAGATTACTCAGCAATATATTCTACAAACTGTTTTTTAATGAGTGAAATTTCTTCTAATTTAATTTCAAAAGGATATATAAAATTAAGTGCATTACCTAAAAACATTGACCCATTAATTAATCCTGAAGAAAAAATTCTTATTCAAGAGTTGCCATTTGTTGAAATAACTATTGAGTAAAATCAATTAAATAATTCAAAAAACTGTTACCACCCCCTAATATTCAAGTAATAACAAGACTTGTAAATTACTCATTTTAAACTTAAAATTAGCACTTACGCGGGAGTAACTCAGCGGCTAGAGTGCCTGCCTTCCAAGCAGGGTGTCGAGGGTTCGAATCCCTTCTCCCGCTCCAAAAATACACTGTAACTATACTTTCTTTAATAACTATTATTATAATTTAAAAATGAGGTATTTATATTTAGCTTTTTTAATTATATTTATCAATGCTTGCATTGTAGTTGAAGATTCGAGTCCTAAAACTAAGGAAGAGTTGTCTCTTATTGCTGAAGCAACAATGGAATCTCAAATGGAAGGTGAAGTCGGGAAAGGGACTATATCAGAAATGGTAGCAGAAGTTAAAAAAGGGGTTCTGAGAATAGAGTCTGGTACTGGTCTGCAAATTTCTACAGGTACTGGCTTTGTTATTTCTGACGATGGGCTTGTTTTAACTGCAAATCATGTAATTTCAAATCCTAATCAAATTACCGCAAAACTTATTGATTCAGAAGATTTGGTTTTTGATGGTGAATTATTATTTTCAGATGAACAAAGTGACATTGCAATTATACAAATTAATGCAAGAAAACTAAAAGTTTTAGAAATAGTACCAGATGGATTTGCTGCCCCCGGAGTAGATGTTTATAGTCTTGGTTTTCCTTTAGGGATTGATTCAGATGTTTCTGTATCTAAAGGCATAGTTTCCAGGATTATGAAAATAGATGATTTTTCATTAATTGAGCATGATTCTAAAATTATGTCTGGGAACAGTGGAGGGCCTTTAATTAATAGTAATGGGCAAGTATTAGGTTTAAATATAGCAGTTTTACCTGACTTCGAAACTGCTACAGGATTAAATTATGCTGTACCTTCAAAATCTTTAAATAAAGCAATAAGTGAGATAGCAGTATCAATTGAAGGGAAGATAGTTGCTGTTCCAACTGCAACCCCTATGCCTGCAGCAACTCCAACTCCTTATCCGACATGGACTCCTACGCCTCGCAAACCTATCCCAACATCTACGCCAACCCCCGAAATGCTAAGCTCACCATTATCGGTTGCTTGTGAAATTGACAAGACACCAATTTTTAAATGGTTTACAAATGATAAAGGGATTGATGCCACTGATTTAACATTAGAAAATATTAAAAATTATGAAGAATCAATTTTAGCTTCAGAAGGTAAGCTTGGTGGTTCAACAATTTTTACCATTTTGCCAAACTTTGTATTATCTGCACAGTTTTTATCACTTGATGAAATTTCTTATGGATTTACATTTAGGAAAGATGTTAAAAACCCATATATATTAAATGGAAATCAATCCTTTCCATTTGACGCATTTATAGTAAGTAAAAATACAAGTATAAATAATACTTGGAAATGGCAACACTTTGTAAGAAATGAAAGAACTAAGGAGTTTATTTCTGATTATACAGAAGCAGCGAGTGGCGTTTTATATAATGTGAATAAAGGACCAAGAGGATGGAATGAGTTAGCTTTGATGGTTGATGATGACAGAGCATCTATCTTTTTTAATAGAGAATTTGTCACTACATTGATTTTAGATTTCCCAAAAGAATTCACAGAATACAGAAGCAAGTTTGTTTCACATTATTTTGGTGGAGAGGATAAAAATTTACCTGTTTTAATCAGGGCGCCAGAATTAGGTTGCCCAATCCCCGGAATGCTTGAATTAAGGTAGCTGTTAATAACATGCTCCCCAAAGCCCTTTCATATTTTTTTTGGTAGGACTTTTGGTAGGACTTTTGGTAGTAACCCATATTTAGCAATGTCGAACAATATTAGACAATGCCGAACAACAGAAAGTCTTTTTACCGAACAATAATGAGCAATGACAGACCATGTCGAATCATGTGAACCTATCTTCCAAGCAGGGTGTCGAGGGTTCGAATCCCTTCTCCCGCTCCACTAATTAAGAGCATTTTTCTAAATACCAATTAAAAAGAAAAGTAATATCTTCATTTTTTTCAACTAAACGAAAAAGTAAAGCATAGTCAGAATTATGGTATTTTCTTAAATTATTGAGGACGCATAAAGTAACAGGGTCTTCTTTTGAATTTTTTAAAGGTTTATAATCAAATTCTCCTCTTTCGTAAAAATTATTAATATTGAAATAAATTGTGTTGATAATATTTTGCTCTAAATACCAATCTTCTGTATCTGTACATATATCCTCGCCATCTCCTTCGTCCTCGCCAGCATTATTGTAATCCCAAAAAAAGCACCTTACTCCATCTGGAGTGATAAAAAAAATATCTTGATTATTTTTAATTTTTCCATCTTTATATGAATCTTTTTCTCTTATCTGTAGACCAGATTCAATATCAATTTTTGGGGCAGAGACTTCTTTTCCAGTGCACCCAATTAATAGCCCAACAAGAAATATAAATAGAATCTTCCTCATTTAGTACCTAACTTTATTTTTTTTAATTAGATAACTATGATACTCGAAATCTTTAATTGCTTTTTCATTTTCATCAATTTCTCTATATGCTAATGCTCTTTTCAAATACGACTTATTATGTTCAGGGTCAATTGTAATTATTTTCGTTAAGTACTTAATAGCTGCATGAAAATCACTAGTTAACAATTTTATGTGAGCGATATTATGTAAAGATTTAATGTTTTTATTATCTATATTTAAAACACTTTCAAAATCGTTAACCGCTTTTTCATATTTTTTTTTATATCCATAACAAACCGCTCTGTTCCCAAATGCTTTTATTAACCAGTATCTCTGTATTTTAGATAATTTATTTCCAGCAAAACATGCAGCACAAGGACAACCATTTGGACTAAAAATAATACTGTCAGGGTTAAATTTTATAATTAATTTATCAAAATTTGATATTGCTACATCAAAATTTTTCTTATTTATATTTTCAATTCCATCATAATATAGTCCCCAAGGGTCAAGCCTAGGTGTCCTTTTAATTGATTTATACATAATTTTACCTCCAAAAATTTATTTCTCAGAAACTTTATTAATAAATTAAACAATGGTCATACCCCTTTATGGGGTTGACCCTTGTTGGATAAAAATATTTTTTTGGTGTCTTATAAGGTGTTCTATCAATACAAACTTCTACATATCTCAGCACACAAACACATACTTTAAAGATTTATTTTAAATAGCAGGAAATACTTCTACATATTTGAAAATAGAAATGGAATCTAACTTCCAAGCAGGGTGTCGAGGGTTCGAATCCCTTCTCCCGCTCCAAATTTATATTAAGGAAGCTTTGCTATTATTTCTTCTATAACTTTATTTAGAGCTGGCCTATCTTCTTCTGGCATTGGTTCTATCATAATTACAAGATTTCCATGAATTCTAAATTGTATAAACATAGGTTCTCTTCTGACACAACCATCCCTAACCGATTCTAATTCCAAATCAAATTGTGACTCTATAAAAGAACCTTTATTTAAAGAAAGTATATTTCCGAAACTAATATCATATTTTGGAGATAACAAATATGGATTACCGCCGTATGCATCGCCCCTACATTTAGTTTTTTCAACATTTGGGCCGTGAGCTATATTCTTTTCTACGACCTCAATAAGTTCAGTTTGCTCTTCTGCAGCAACTTTTCCTAGTGTCCTTGCACTCTCAACAGAGTCATATCTAATAATTGCAACTTCTCGGCCTTTCCAAAACCCCCATTTAGCATCTGTAGCTTCAGAAAAATTTGTCTCAAAATCATTCTTCATTAAGTTCTTTATACCTAACATTGAAGCATCTTCCATTGAATATATTGTGTCTACCTGAATTGGCTCCTCAACTGCGGAAGAACATGCAAATATGAGAAATACTGTCAAAGTTAAAACTAAATATAAATACCTTTTCATATCAAAAATATAAAAAAGATATTTATTTTGGTCAATATTATTCAACATCACTTCTTAAGCAAGGTGTCAAGGGTTCGAATCCCTTCTCCCGCTCCATCAAAAAATTAGTATTTTTCTTTTAATTCAAAAAAAACTACTATTGAGTTATGAAAAATTATTCTACAGTTTTACTTGGCGCATTAGGAGAAAACCTTGTTGTGTCTGAACTTGCAAGAAGGGGAATAGTTTCTACAACTTTTTCTGGTAATGTTCCTGACATTGATATTTTAGCTTTTAAAAACAATGTTTCAATACCCATACAAGTCAAGTCATTGAGTACTAAAAATAACCCAAAAGGCAATATAAGTACCAATGCAAATAATTACTTAAAAATCGTATGGGATGATAAAAAACAAATAATAAGTGGCCTAA
>CACNIC010000020.1 GCA_902620405.1 uncultured SAR202 cluster bacterium | reverse complement strand
TGCAAGTGCACCACCACGTATTTCTTTATCTCTTTGTGTTCTCCATACCCTAGATGGCATCCAGTTATAACCAAGAATTTTAACCCCTGCCCTAGCTATATTTCTAATTGTATAAATCATATTTTCTATTTGTTCATCTCTTTTAGGGCCACCAAGCATAACATGGTCATAAAATCTTGTTGGTACATTTTCAAATGCTTCAATTTTACAACCATGACTCTCTACTTTTTCTTTCAATTCAAGAATATCTTTTAGTTCCCACTTTTCTTCTCCTCTGACTGCACCTTCTACATATGACTGAATTATCAAGTCTGTTGCACCAAATTGTGACGCAAATTTCAATGTTTCATCTGCAACTGATTGTGGTTTTTCATAATCTACTGGATCAACTCCAACATTAAATCCTGGTCTCATTATTGCCTCACTTATAATTTTTCTTGTAAGGTATATATTAGTTCAGTTTTTATAATTTTTCTATTAGAAAGGATACTTTAAATGAAAAAATTGATACCTATAATTTTAATATTAAATATTTTAGTTTTTTCTTGTGGCAGTGATTCATCGTCTGATGAATTCTTATCATCAACCAATATCTATGAAATGTCAGATGTTACCTCTGTTGGGTGGAAAATGAAAAAAGGGTTTGAAATAGCAGAATTTCCAGAATCAACTGATGCGAGATGGGGATTTTATGGTCCAGACGGCCGAGAAGTTGCCGTAATACGATACCCTACAGTTGAATTAGCCAATACAAATGGCTTACAGGCAGCACAAGAGCAAACTGAATATATTGAACCAATTGAAGGTATTACTGCATACGGTGACAAGGTTGAGAAAACCACATGTAGAGGATTTGCTGATTACCCTCCCCCATACAAGGTAACTCAAGAAAAAAATTTAGGTATTAATAAAACTTTCTTGCTAAATAAAAATAATTTTATTGAAGATGCTATAGATACCATAAATGCTGACTGTCCAAGAAGAGAGCCTTTTTACAGAAATTATTTAATAGAAGGTAATATAGTTTTGCTAGGTGAGCTTCTTAGAAAAGAAGACTTGCAGATGGTTGATGCTTTTTTAGAAGAAATGGCAATTAAAATTAGAGAAGGGAAAGAGTAATGCCAAGAATAAATAAATTAATTGACCTTATTGAAGCAGGTCAACAGATATATATTAGCAAGCCTGATGAACTTACATTTCAGTGCGGGAAAGAAATGTCGAGCACATGGGCTGACCTATTATTAGTTGATTTTGAGCATCACTATTTTGATATAAAAGGGCTTCATGAATTTATGAAAGGACTTAAAGCTGGTGGTCCAACCAAGAGTGGTCATTTAACTCCTGCTGTCATTACAACTCTTCCTTCAAATGCAACTACAGTTAATGAAGTTTTAGCAAATGCTTGGCAATCTAGACATGTACTTAGCACAGGTGTTCATGGGATACTAAATACACATACTAGGTCAGCCGAAGCTGTAGCTGCTTTTGTTGCAACATGTAGATATCCATTCCAAAAATTAGGCCAAGAGCAAATCCCGGAAGGTTTAAGAGGTGCGGGTGGGCAAGGTGAGCCAGCAGGATTATGGAATATGTCTAATGAAGAATATGTAAGAAAAGCTGACCCATGGCCTCTTAATCCAGACGGTGAACTATTTCTAGGACTCAAAATTGAAGATAGGCACTGCGTAGAAAATGTTGAAGGAATTGCAGCAGTTCCTGGAATTGCATTTGCTGAATGGGGTCCAGGAGATATGGGTATGTCATATGGCCTACCAGATGCTCATGACCCACCGTATCCAGAAATAATGGACCAAGCAAGAGAAAAAATTAAAGCGGCTTTAAAGAAAAATAATAAAGTTTTTTATTCAAGCTGGAATGATTTATCAATGAAACCTGAAGAAAGAATTAAATTCATAATCAACGAAGTAGGGTCTGGAATGATAGGTGGTGATGACACTGAAGAAATGGCTAAAATAGGAAGAAAATTTATGGGAAGAAAATTACCTTATTAAATTTCAAAGAAATTATAAGATAAATTTTCGTTTTCAAAATCAATTATTCTGTAACCGGAGGGATCGTCTCCTAAAGGTACTCCAACAGCTGAAGTTGCTATAATTTTTGTATCATTAAAGTGAGTTTCTAAATTAATATGCAAATGCCCAGTAAAGATATAATCAACACTATAATTTTCAAATAAGTTAAAAAAATCTGTATATATTTTTTCTTCAAACATCCAATATGAAATGTCCTTTTCATGAATACGGTCACTACCCATTTTTAAAATATCTTTTTTATCAATAAATGGTGGATGGTGCATAAAAATTATTAATCTCTTTCCAGGTGAAAAGTTTTTGAGTGTGTTTTCAATAAATTCAATTTGCTCAAAATAAACTTCTTGATTTGAATAATTCATAAATTTTGAACTATTTAGAAAAATTAATTCAAATCCATTCCAAGAAAAATTATAAAAATCTTTACCAAAATTTTTATTATAAAAATCTAAACCTTCTTTCGAGAGATTATTAGGGTCTAGCCCAACGTCATGATTTCCTGGAATATGATGAATATCAATATCAATTTTATTAATAAAATTTTTATAATTATTTAAATCATTAGATTTATCTATCTCGTTAACAATGTCGCCTGCATGAACGATAAATTCAAAATTATTTTCATTTATAACTTTTAGAATTTTGTTTAAATTTTGTAATTCTTTTTCAGATGGCTCTAAATTTTCAAGCCATTTCAGAATTTTAGGGGACCATTGTTCAGAATTAACATTTTTTAGTGCCATCCCGAGCTGCGTATCTGTAATCAGTAAAATTGACATATTTAATTTACGAAATAAGTAATATTTATTATAATTTTGTAACAATTATTATAATTTTGTAACAATATTGAAACATATTTACTAGATTATAATCTTTGTAATATTTGTAATTGTATCAAATATAAAATTTATAAAGGAGAATAATTATGGCAAGTAAAGATACAGAGTCAGTATTAAAACTGATGAAAGATAACGATTGCGACATCCTAGATTTAAAATTTATAGATGTTCCTGGTACATGGCAACACGTTGCTTTACCAATATCTGAAGTAGATGACAATTTATTTAATAAAGGAACAGGTTTTGATGGATCAAGTGTAAGAGGGTTCCAGTCTATCGAAGCATCCGACATGTTGCTACTTCCACATGCAGAAACAGCGCAAGTAGATCCATTTGAAGAAAAAACAGTTACTATAATTGCTGATATTAGAGATCCATTGGCTGCTAAAAACTACACTAGAGATCCAAGATACGTAACTATTAAAGCAGAGGAATATCTAAAAAGTACAGGTATTGGTGACACTTCATATTGGGGGCCAGAACTAGAATTCTTTGTTTTCGATTCAGTTCAATTTTTCCAAAAAGAAAATGAAGCTTATTTTAAAATTGATTCAGATGAGGGTATATGGAATTCTGGTGCTGAAACTATGATTGATGGAGGGCCAAACATTGGACAAAGACCTGGCTATAAAGGTGGATATTTTCCAGCAGCTCCTATAGATACTATGCACGGAATTAGAGGAGAAATGGTTCGTATAATGGTTGAACAACTTGGAATACATGTTGAAAAACATCATCATGAAGTTGCAACAGGCGGACAAGGTGAAATTGACCTTAAGTACGACACAATGCTATCAATGGCTGACAAGGTAATGAAATACAAATATGTTGTAAAAAATGTTGCGCAAAGTTGGGGTAAAGTTGCAACTTTTATGCCTAAGCCAATTTATAATGACAACGGTACAGGAATGCATACTCATCAAAGTATATGGAAAGGAGGAAAACCTTTATTTGCTGGAAATGAATATGCTGGTCTGAGCAAAATGGCTTTAAATTACATTGGTGGTCTAATTAAACATGGTCAGGCACTAATGGGCTTATGCGCTCCAACATCAAACAGTTACAAAAGATTAGTCCCTGGATTCGAAGCACCAACAATATTAGGTTTATCTGCTAGAAACAGAACTGCAGCTTTCAGGGTCCCTATGTATGATCCAGACAATAAAGCAGCTAAAAGAGTTGAGTTTAGATCAGCAGATGGAACTTGTAATCCATACTTAGCATTCCCTGCAATGCTTATGGCGGGATTAGATGGAATTGAAAACGAAATTGACCCAGGAGATGTATTGGATGAAGATTTATTTAGTTTATCTGATGAAGAGCAAGCTAAATTAAAACAAGTTCCTAACAGTATAGATGGTGCTCTAAATGCACTTGAAGATGATCATGAATTCTTACTTAAAGGTGATGTCTTCACTAGTGATTTACTTGAAGCTTGGATTTCTTACAAGAGAGAAACTGAAGTTGATCAAGTTAGAACAAGGCCTCATCCATGGGAATACTATCTAACGTTTAACGCGTAAAGAAAAAAAGAAAAAGAGGAAGGAACTACTTTTCTTCCTCTTTTTCTTTTACCTCATAATCAGTCTTTATGTAATTTTGTTTATTTAAATATTTTTCACAAAGATTTTCAAACCATTTTAATAATATATAAACAATGAATAGATCATCAAAGTAGCCAATGCCAAGTATTCTTAGCTCAGGCAATAAATCCAGCGGAGCAATAAGATAAAAAAAAGCGAAAGTAGGGATTAGTTTATATTTTTTTGGAATTTTGGGGTCAAAAAAATATTTATAAGAATTTTTTGCCATCCTAAAAATATTTATTAACCTGAAAAATTTAAACATTTAACTCCATTCCCATTCAGTAAAAATTGTTTTTCTATCTTTTGGGTCCAAAAACAAAGTGCCATTATCATCAATACCCTCTTCGTCAAGTTGAAAGCTATTAATTGTTGAAGTTTGAGGCTCAACACAGATATAATTCTCATTTATTCCTCTTGGAGGAGTATATACAGTTAAATGGCCACATTCATTTGAAGAATTAATTTTTAAAGATAACTCTGGCCATTCTAATTTTACATCTGATTCAGTATTTATCTTGTAACAATCATCTAATGAGCCAATATATGGAGAATATCCGTTTTTAAAATTTAATATTTCATCTGAAATTAATTTTTCAGAAGTTGGTATTTCATTTTCTATTTTCCATTTAAATTCAGATTCAAATCTAACTAATACATCATTTGAACCTAATGATCTGTTAAACCAAGGGTGCCAACCCATTGAAAATGGCATAACAGATTTGTCATTATTAATTATAGTTAATTCTTGGAGAAGTTTATTTTCAAATAGACTAAATTTTGAATTTATTTCGCCATCAAAAGGCCATGGTTTTAATATCTTGGAGGATAATTCAATTAAATTCTGTTCGTAATTAATAATATTCCATTCAGCAAAAAGCATAGTTCCGTGAATTGCATGCTTAAAGTTCCTTGCTAATGGATGATCTTGAAGTAAATTAAATTCACCTTTTTCACATTTAAATTTACCATTTTTAATTCTATTAACCCAAGGAGCCATTATAAATGAACTAACAAAGTTGTCTGGATCAAAAGCTATCAAATTATATTGATTTTCATTTTTGGTAATTTTTAATGATTTTAAATTATTATTTAATACTTCAACTTCACTATTTTTATTATTTATTTTTAAGACTTCCATAAATAAATTTTGCCTTGTATATCTTCCAATAGCAAACTATTATTATGAAATATAAGGAGAAATTATGAAAAAAAATACTCTAAAGGAAAAACTTTTACAAAATAAAACTGTTTTAGGAGCTTTTGTAAGTACCCCGTCGCCTTCTACAGTTGAAATGCTAGGATGGCTTGGAATGGATTATGTTGTAATTGACTGTGAACATAGCGTTACAGATTACGAAACAGCTGAGAATATGATTAGAGCAGCCGAATTGACCAATATTACACCCATTGTAAGAGCTGGTCTTAATTTACAACAAAATATTCAAAGGTATCTTGATGCTGGCGTACAAGGTGTTTTAATTCCTTTGATAAATAATTCAGATGATGCAAAAAGGGTTGTCGACAGTTGTAAGTATCCCCCAATAGGCAAACGAGGGTTATTTAGTACCTCGAGAACTGGAAAATACGGAATAACTCCTATAGTTGATCATGTCAAAACAAGTAATGATGAGATGTTCGTTGCTGTACAAATAGAAACATTAGATGGCATTAATAATCAAGATAGTATCATTAATACAGAGGGTGTAGATAGTGTATTTTTAGGGCCAGGTGACTTGTCTTCGGTACTTGGTGTGCATGGGCAGGTTACTCATGAAAAAGTTAAGAATACAATGGAGTCCATGATTCCAAAAATTATTAAAGCCGGGAAAATACCAGGAACACTTGTTGCTGATGGCGATCAAGCAAAATATTGGAACGATAGAGGGATAAATTTTTTGATTGGTGGAGCAAATAAATTTCTACTTAATGGCTCAAAACAATTTATCGATGATGTTAAATCAAAAACTAAGTCATAAGGGGGCTTAGTCTATCCATAATTCTTTGTAATTCTTCTTGGTCTGCATTATCAAAAGGTTTTCTCACTGGTAATCTTGTTGTTGGGGATTTTATAATTCCCCTCTTCCAGAAAACCCATTTATAAGCAGTCACACCAAATCTTCTTTCAAAATTAAGTGAAGGTAACAGTGATTCCCATAAAATCCTTGCGCGATCATTAATTTCATAATAACCGTCTTTTCCTTTTTTTTGAGTATCAAGTGCATTCCAAATACTTACAATTATATCTGTGAAATGACCTGAAGGCATTGTGCCTTGAGCACCTCTTCTATACTCATCCATTAAAAAAGTTCCTCCAATGCCACCCATTATTGATTTACATTTTTTTCCAAGCTTACTTACAACCTCTGAAATAACGTGACCAGCAAATGCACTTTCCTCTTTCAAATATTGAATATTCTCAAAATCATTAATTAAATTAATAATAATATTTGTTGGAACTAATTTGCCTTGCATATCGTTGTTTTGTATCCAGATTGGCAATTTTGTTGATTTAGATATTTGTCCAAAATAATCATATACATATTGTGCTGACGCTATTTTTGTTGATGGCATAGTTATAATTGAATCAACGCCCAAATCTTCAACAATTTTCACACTTTCTTGAACTTGTTCTATAGAATTCCCTGTAACACCTGCAACAAAGTGAACTGATCCATTAACGGATTTTACCCCTTCTTTGATGACCTGTGTTCTTTCTTCATCAGTTAAAGTTGAAACCTCGCTTGCGTTTACTGGCATCACAATTCCATGAGCACCTTTTTCGAGGCAAAACTCAATACACTTTCTTAATGAATCCAAATCAAGTTTTCCATCTTCATGAAAAGGGGTTACTGGAATTGAATAAACTCCTCTTGGATTTTGTAAATTTTTAGATAATTTAACCGTAGTCATTAATCACACTCCACTCTAGGAGGAGGATTTAAAACGCAGTGAATAGCCAATAAAGTGCCTTTTCCATCAAAAGGATTATTAACACCATGCCTTGCTTTAACTTCTGCTGTAAACATATCGCCAGCATTTAATTGAATATTATTTTCTTCAAAATAAACTGCATTTAATTTTCCTTCTAAACAATACATTGATTCCTCATGAGCAGGATGAAAATGATTAGGGGCGCTAGCACCAGGAGAGAAATTTAGTTCAGAAAAGTAGCTTGATGTTGCACCAGAAAAATCTCCAACCATGTCATATCTCATAATCCCTGGAGCAAATTCAAATGACTCCATATCTTTTCTAATTGAAACATATTTATCAGGAATCCCAGCAGTAGTACTATGATTTTCAACTGACTCTCTCCCAAATTTTATCTTTGGAAACATAACTAATAATCTTGCTGTTTCATTTGAATGATTTTTCATTCCATGTGGCATACCAGCTGGTGCAAGCATACAGTCCCTGCTGTTCATAGTAAATTCATTATTTCCTAAAATTGCAATCAATTTTCCTTTAATCAAAAAATGTGTTTCTTCTGTATCAGGATGTAAATGCACTGGGATCTCAGCACCTGGCTCAAGAAAAAGTTCTTTTACTGTTATCATGTTGTCCCCTCTTTCAGGACCTGAAAGAGAAGTCATTGTTATCCCATTTTCATTACTGTCTGGAATAAGATCTTC
>CACNIC010000019.1 GCA_902620405.1 uncultured SAR202 cluster bacterium | reverse complement strand
ATATTAGAAGTTATAATACCGGAGGTAATCTAAATGTCTGGACATTCTAAATGGAGCACAATAAAACATAAAAAAGGTGCTTTGGATGCAAAGAGAGGTAAATTATTCACTAAATTAAGTAAAGAAATTATTGTTGCAGCCAGAGAAGGTTCTGACCCAGAGATGAATTTTAGACTTAGACTCGCTATCCAGAATGCAAAAGCTTCCAATATGCCAAGTGACAATATTGAGAGAAGTATCAAAAAAGGTTCTGGGGAAGATACAAGCGGAGCAACTTATGAAGAGATTACTTATGAAGGATATGGGCCTGGAGGAACTGCTTTTATTCTTCAAGCATTAACAGATAATAAGAACCGTACTGCTGCTGAAGTCCGATCGTGCTTTTCTAAAAATGGAGGAAATTTAGCTGAAAGCGGAGCTGTTTCATGGAATTTTGAAACCAAGGGGGTCATCGATGTTAATGCAGATAAAGATAGTGTTGAAGAAATTTCTATGGAAGGAATTGATGCTGGAGCCATTGATGTTGATGTTGAGGAAGCAAATATAACTTTTTATACGACTTATCAAGATTTCGAAAATGTAAAAAAATTTTTAGAAGCTAACGATTCTGTCAGCATTGACAGATCTGAAATAGAATTGGTACCTAATACATTTGCTGATGTAGATAAAATTGTAGCTCTAAAAACAATGAAATTGCTTGAAAAACTTGAGGATTTAGATGACATACAAAAAGTATTTTCTAACTTAGAAATAACAAATGAATTGATAGATGATTTCGAATAATACCTATGGATTCTTACAATCTAAATCCTGAATTTATACCTAAAGGGGACCAATCGAAAGCCATCGATCAATTATGTAACAATTTATCAAATGGAAAAAAAAGGCAAACTCTTTTAGGTGTTACTGGAAGCGGTAAAACTTATACCATGGCAAGTACAATTTCAAGAGTAAAGAAACCAGCTTTAATAATTGCTCATAATAAAACCCTAGCTGCACAGCTCGCAACGGAATTTGAAGAGTTTTTACCAGAAGCAAATGTACATTACTTTGTTTCATATTACGATTACTATCAACCAGAAGCATATGTGCCAAGATCTGATACATACATAGAGAAGGAAGCTGATATAAATGAAGAAATTGAAAAACTAAGGCATGCCTCTACAAACAATTTATTAAACAATAAAAACGTTGTTATTGTTGCTTCAGTATCTTGTATATATGGATTAGGTGATCCAGATGAATATAACGACTTTAAAGTTGAACTACATGAAGGTAGTGAGCAAAATTTAAGAGATCTCCAACGGAAATTAGTTTCAATGCAATATTCAAGAAATGAAATTGATTTACAAAGAGGAACTTTCAGGGTTCGTGGTGACACCCTAGAGATTATACCTTCCGATGAAGAATATGTTTCCAGAATTCAATTCTGGGGAGATGAAATTGAAAAAATTACAATTATTGATAATTTGACTGGAGAAATAATTGATAAAAAAAGTAGTGTTTCTATATTCCCTGCAAAACATTGGGTTACAAGCCAAGAAAGAATGGTTTCAGCAATAAAAGATATTGAAATTGAACTTGAGAACAGACTCAAACAATTAAGGGAACAAAATAAACTACTCGAACTTCAAAGATTAGAACAAAGAACATTATTTGATATTGACCTTATGAAAGAGACTGGAACCTGCCCGGGAATAGAGAACTATTCACGGCACTTAGGTAGGCGTAAAGAAGGTTCTCCTCCACAAACTTTAATTGACTATTTCCCTGATGATTTCATAACTTTTATTGACGAAAGTCACATAACACTGCCGCAAATTAGAGCAATGTCTAGTGGTGATTTTTCAAGGAAATCTACTCTTGTTGAATACGGATTTAGGCTTCCATCAGCAATTGATAATAGACCTTTAAAGTTTGATGAATTTAACCAAAAGGTAAATCAAATTACATTTGTATCTGCAACACCCGGGCCGCATGAAAAAGAAGTAGAAGAAAGAAGAGTCACCCAAGTAATGAGGCCAACAGGATTACTTGATCCAAAAATTACAATTTCTCCTTCAAAAAATCAAATTGATAATTTAATACAAAGGATTAATGAAAAAATCGAAAAGAAGCAAAGAATTCTTGTCACTACCCTTACAAAGAAAATGGCTGAAGAATTGTCACAATATCTTATTGAGATGGGTATAAAAACTCATTATCTGCACTCAGAAATTGATACTATAGAAAGAATTGAAATTCTTCGTGACTTAAGATACGGAGTATATGATGTGGTAGTTGGAATAAATTTACTGCGAGAAGGATTAGATTTACCTGAGGTAAGTTTAGTAGCAATTCTTGATGCTGACAAAGAAGGTTATTTAAGATCATCAACGTCACTTATTCAAACGATTGGAAGAGCTGCAAGGCATGTTGAGGGTGAAGTAGTTATGTATGCAGATAGAGAAACTGAATCAATGAAATATGCAATTTCAGAAACAGAAAATAGGAGAGCAATTCAAAATAAATTTAATATTGAAAATAATATTACTCCAACTTCAATTAACACAACCATTCGAGATATTACTGACAAATTAAAGAGTAATGAGGAAGGAGTTAATGAAGAAAATATTGAAATTAATAAGAAAGATGCACATAAATTGATAAAAAAACTTGAAAAAGAAATGAAGTCTTTTGCAAAAAGCATGGAATTTGAAAAAGCTGCACTTATAAGAGACCAGATTCATGACATAAGAATAATTACTAAAAAGGTAGAATAAATAATTTTTATTGTTATATAATAAAGATATGAGTAATGATTTAAATAAAGATAAAGTAATAGATGCACTTAAAGAAGTGTATGATCCTGAGATTCCTGTCAACATTGTTGACCTAGGCCTGATTTATGATGTAGACATAAATGGAACAGATGTTGATGTAAAAATGACTCTAACAGCCGCAGGTTGCGGAATGGGTCCATATATTGCTCAGCAAGCAGAATGGGCCATATCTGAACTTGAAGATGTTGAAGATGTAAATGTAGATATTGTTTTTGACCCTCCATGGGATCCAGAAAGAATAACTGAAGACGGAAAAAAACTTCTTGGTATAGACTAAATGTCATCAAAAAGAAAGCTTACTCCTCAAGAAGAAGCTCGACTATCACAAGTCAGAGAAAATTTTCAAAAAAGAAAAAAAATTACCGAAAGTATTTCATCAATCAAAAATAAGATTGGAGTTTATAGTGGTAAAGGCGGTGTGGGAAAAACAACAGTATCAGTGAATCTTGCATGCTCAATTGCTTCACAAGGTAAATCAGTAGGTATATTTGATGTTGATATTGATTGCCCTAATGTTGCTAATATACTTCATTTAAGCGAAGGCCCAACTCAAAACGAAGAAGATAAGAAATTTTATCCTTCATCTAGGTTTGATGTAAAAGTTATGACAATGTCCTTTTTTCACGAGAATGAAGAAGAGGCAACAATTTGGAGAGGACCAATGATAACAAATGCTATCAACCAGCTTCTTCAAATGACACACTGGGGAGAACTTGACTATTTAATAGTAGACTTACCTCCAGGAACCTCGGATGGTCCTTTAACTGTAATGCAAACATTAAATCTAGATGGTTTCATTATTGTGACTGCCCCCCAAAAGGTAGCAAAACTTGATGCAATAAGGTCTATAAATATGATTAAAAAATTAAATCAAAATGTAATAGGTGTTGTTGAAAATTTTTCTGGTCCTGTTTTTGGCTCTGGGGCAGCTCAAGAAATTTCAGAGCAGTTTGATATTCCTAAACTTGGCACAATATCTTTAAATGCTGAACATAATGTTGGCACAAAACCAGCAGCATTGACTTCAACCACTGTAAAAGAGGAATTTTTAGACATTTCTCTTGCAGTAATAGAAAGTTTCAAAGGTTAAAGTTTATTTAGTTCCTCAGCTAATCTTTCACCAACTATTTCTGCTTCTCCTTCATAGAGACCAAATGGTGATATTCTAGTCAATCTTTTGTTAAAATTTCCTTCCATATCTTGATCGCATCGAATCCAAATCCTCGGCTCACCATCTCTTAAAGCATTTTGAACATCAATTAGGCTTGCGTTTTCTTTGGTCAACTTGATTTTTACCCCATGAGGATCATGCCCTATGGTGTTTTCTTGAACCTCAACCTCTATCCCATCAATGTCTTTGATGTATGAAGCAATTTTTAAACATGTTTTTTCAGCCTTAGCAAGCCTATCTTCGTGATTAGTATTCATCCACATCTTTGCTGCCTCAACTGCACCAATTATTTCTTGTCTGTCAATTTTTTGTGGCCTGCCAACCCCTCTTACTCTTCTCATTTCATATGATATAAAACTTTGCAATGCCACTTTATCAACTATTTCCTGTGTTCCTACAACAAATCCTGTTGAATGTGGAGCACCAAAATATTTTGCTGCATAAGATACTGAATCAGCGCCCATATTGGAATATTTTGATAGATTATCAAGTGGATAAATCTGTCCAGCTGCATCAACCATAACATATAGGTTATTACTTTTTGCAACTTCAATAGTTTCTTCAAGACTTAATGCATTAGGGTCATTTATTGTTTCATTTGCAACATAATGAACAGCTACTGTCTTATCAGTAATTGATTTTTCTAAGTCATCAGATGTGACTAAATCTTTATTGCCAAATTCAACTAATTTAGCCCCTGCATATGTAAGGCATCTTTCATAATGATATCTTTGCCTAGACTGAATTAAAATTTCATCTTTCATGCCGGTAGTATCTGGTAATTTAACTATTAAATCATCATCATCGCCAGCCATAAATGCTGCAGTTGTTAATGTTAAAGCTGACCCAGCTCCTGAAGTAACGTAACAAGCCTCTGCACCAAAAAGTTTAGCTATAAAATCGCCTGCTTTTTGTTCAAGTTCATCCATGGGGACATACATATCTTGTGCACTTTGCATAGCATCTATGACTTGTTTTGGTTGGGTTGATCCGCCTAATAATGTAACACTGCCAATTGCATTAATTATTGGCTTTATTCCAAGTTCAGAGTATATTTTATTTACCATTGTTTACCTCAAATAATATTATTAACTAATAAATTAAATTATACGATAATGACAAAAAATAAAATAATTAAATCTTCAAATATTTCTAACAAAGATCTTAATGGATGGGTTAATAATCATGCAATAATTATTGAAAATGGAAAGATCTCTAATGTAATTAACCAAGAAGATATGCCAAAATCATCTTCATACGAAATTATTGATTTTGGTGAATCTTATGCAATCCCTGGAATAATAGAGACTCACGCTCATTTACAGTTTTCAGCAACACATGATGCTTATGAAATTTATTTTAATGAAGATGAAGATCAAAGATATGAAAGAGCAATAAAAAATGCAGAAAAGTCACTTTTATCAGGTGTAACTTCAATTAGGGATTTAGGATCACCAAATAATTTAATTTTTCCTTTAAAAAAAGATATTGATAAAGGAATAAAAAGAGGCCCAAATATTTTTCCTACCGGAACACCAATAACTATAAAAGATGGTCACTGTTAGTTTTTTGGATCGATTGCACATAACTCAAGTGAAATTTTTAAAGTTATTGATAATCAATTAAATTTAGGTGCTACTCACATAAAAATAATGGCGTCGGGAGGAAACTTTACACCAAGTTCAAATCCAAGGATTTCTCAATATTCATATGAAACCATTCAGGAGACAGTAAATTACTGCAATAGCAATGGTACATATTTGTGCGCACATACATTATCAAGAAATTCTACAATTCAATGCATTGAAAGTGGTGTTCAAAATATAATACATGGAAGATGGTTTGATGAATCTACTGATAAAGCATACTCATTTGATAAAGATTATTCAAAAATGATTGTAGATAAAGGGATATACGTAGATTCAACTATTTCAAAACATCTACTCGAATATGAATCAGAACTTAAGGGAGAGAAACAGAGGCCATCTAATCCTAATGTAAACTCTGAACCGTCATATGAAAGTATAATCAATATCTTTCGATATTTAGACTTAGAAGGAGTAAAAATTATTGGAGCATTGGATATGGGTATGTCAAAAGCAGATTTCAACAAAGCGGTTGCGAGCGCATGGGCTCATGTTGAGTGGTTAGGTTTTGACCATTGGAAAGCTATACGAAGCATAACAATAACTAATGCTGAGGCTATGAGAATTGAAAAAAGTAAAGGATTGATTTCTGAAGGATATGACGCAGATATGGTTTTTTTCAAAAATGATCCATCTAAAAACATTAGAAATCTAGTTTTTGATCCTCAACATGTTATAAAAGGCGGAGAAGTTATTTTTTAGTCATCCTCAAGTGTTGAAGTGTCTCCTTCTGGAAGACCTAATTCCCTAGCCTTAAGTAACCTTCTCATAATTTTGCCGCTTCTTGTTTTTGGCATAGTTTCAACGTATTCAATGTCCCTTGGAGCAACACCTGAGGATAATTTGCTTTTGGCAAATTGCATCAACTCAAGTCTTAAATCTTTGCTCCACTCGAAGCCATTATTTAATGAAACAAATGCTTTAACAACTTCCATAGCTATCTTGTCAGGGACCCCTATAACACCTGCCTCAGCAACTGCTTCATGTTCAATCAAAGTGCTTTCTACTTCAAATGGACTGACTAAATGCCCAGCAGTATTAATGACATCATCCGATCTTCCCTGAAACCAGAAAAATCCATCTTCATCCATAAATGCTTCATCTCCAGTAATATACCAACCTTTTTTAAACCTAGAATTATACCTTTCATCATTTTTCCAGTAAGCAAAAAATTGAGATGGCCACCCTGGTCTAACAGCTAATATTCCAGGCTCATTGGGACCTAATCTTTTAAAATCTTTATCCAGAATTGCTAGTTCAACACCTGGGACAGGGATGCCCATGCTTCCTGGTCTAATTTCCATAAAAGAATAATTAGCACACATTATTGCACCTGTTTCAGTTTGCCACCAGTTGTCATGTATTGGCATGCCATAATTTTCATTTCCCCATACTACAGCTTCAGGATTAAGAGGTTCACCTACACTCGCAATAAACCTCAAAGTAGAAATATCGTGCTTTAAAATTGGACTAGATCCTGCTTTCATAAGCATCCTTATTGCTGTTGGAGCAGTGTACCAGATGCTTACATCATGGTCCTGGATTATTGAGTACCATTTTGAAGCAGAGTAACCACCTTCAAATATAACTTGTGTTAGGCCATTACTCCATGGAGCGAACATTCCATATGAAGTACCTGTTACCCACCCTGGATCCGCAGTGCACCAATAAATATCATCTTTTTTCATGTCTAAAGCCCACTTACCTGTAGCATATTGCTGAACAATTGATTGGTGCCTATGGAGGGCTCCTTTAGGCTTTCCAGTTGTGCCAGAAGTATAATGCATTATGGAATAATCATACTGAGATGTATTTTCAATCGACCCAATGGGCTCAGCATTTTTCATCAGATCTTCGTAAGAAAGATCATTTTCAATTAATTTGCTATCACTTCTATTGTTTTTATTAACGATTAAAATATTTTTCAAATCTGGCAAGTCACTAAATATACTGGTAATTTTTTCTCTTAATTCAGGTTGTGTTATTAATATTTTTGCTCCTGAATCTAGCATTCTATCTTTTACTGGCTCGGGCCCAAATGCAGAAAACAATGGCCCAACAATAGCTCCAATTTTTAAACCACCAAAAACTGAAATGTAGCATTCTGGCAGCCTATCCATGAACACAAATACCCTATCCCCCTTTTTTACTCCAAGATTTTTTAAAACTGTAGCAAATTTATCAGTAAGATTTTTCAGGTCATTAAAAGTATAGTCTTCTCTTTCGTCATTTTTTCCATGCCATATCATAGCCTTTTTCTCACCATCACCTTTTTCAACGTGACTATCTATGCATACATGGGCATTATTTAAACCTCCGCCAGGTAGCCATGGAATTTCTTCAAATACATCTTCCCAATCAAAATTTTTCTTAAATTCGTCAAGATTTTTTATATTAGGAGTAATTTTTGGTTTTCTATCACCAATTTTTTTTATTTTTTCAAAATCCATAATGCCCCCAAACAATTTTTAGCATTTAAGTTTTTATCCAACTAATATATCATTAATCTTCTATTAATTTTCAACTTAATTTATTTTATAATAAAGTACATAAGTTGATATGAAAAATTTAGAAGAGAAAATAAGTAATGAAAGTTTTATTTTTAAAAGATAATTTACCTACAGCAATGGCTGGAGAAATAAAAGAGGTTAAGCCAGGTTTTGCAAGAAATTATTTAATACCACATGGTATTGCTGAACTAGCAAATAAATCATCAATTGAACGTGTTGAAAAACTAAGAAAGCAGGCGGAAGTTAGAAGGGGTGAAATGAAAGCAAAATGGCAATCTGTAGCTAATGAAATTAATTTGTTGAATCTTGAAATAGTTGCTCAGACTGGTCCTACAGGAAAATTATTTGGTTCTGTGACTAATTCACAAATAGCTTCATCGATTGAAGAAAATTTGACTGGGGTTACCATTGACAGGAGATCTATAAGGATACCTCAACCAATAAAAATGATTGGTTCATATAAAGTTCCTATGAAGCTTTTTGAAGATGTCGATGCTGAAGTAAGTTTACTTGTTAAATCTGACGGAAATGTAATGACAGA
>CACNIC010000018.1 GCA_902620405.1 uncultured SAR202 cluster bacterium | reverse complement strand
AGACGCTACAGTTGGAGTAATTGATAACTTGAAGCCAAGGCACTTGCTAGATTGGGGAAACATTGGTTTAAGCTTGTACAGATCATCTAAAAACTCAACGTCACTGGTTAATAATTTTTTTAAATATTCTCCATCATTGTCTTCAAAATTAGATTATGATGAACTTGAAATTTTAAATGACACTTTAAAAAGAATCTCAACAAGATCAATAAGCTTTTCAATAAAGATACTTGATTGGGTTTTAAAGATTTCATCAAAAGCTCCAAATGATCTAATTTCATGGAACAGAGTTATAAATTTGGTTTCAAAAAAACTTATAAAGGATTTCGAAGAAATTTTTACTATTCTTGCTGAAAGTGCTGACATCATAAATAACAACAAGACTTTTCTTAATTTGTTGCCATTAATAATTGATGAAAATCCTCAAATATTTAAGCAGTTTACTAAAAATTCAATTCAAATATTTAATTCTGATCAAAATAAGGACAATGCTTATCAAGATCAATTAAAAAAAGTTATTGAAAAAACAAACTGTGACGAAGTCCTGCTATTTTCAAAAAACTATTTAGATATGAGAAATAAAATATCTCTAGAAAAATTTAAGTTATGGTTTGATAATTCTTCAATCCAGACTGATTCTAAACAAAAAGGTTTTTTTTCATTAGAAAACCAAAAATCTAAAGACCTTTTTAATGATTTAACATTTTCTGTTGATCTTGATATTGAAAGAGAAGTTTTGAAACTTTATTGCTGTGCCTTAAGTGGGACGGATTTAGCGGTTCAAAGTTCCTCAGTAATGGTGGATAAAGAAATAGGGTGGTTTAATCCTGAATTAGCAACTACTGAAGGTTCTACAATTTTTTTACCTGAATCTATAAAAAGATTCAATAAAAAAGAAAAAAATTTTTCTTGGCTTAAGGTCATTGCCACTCACCAAGTTGGGCATATTGAATTTGGGACATTTCATTTTAAATTGCAAAAAGGATCTAAATTTTTTAAGGATATAAGAAGCGAACTTAAAAGTGATTTAGAAAAGGACAATAAAAATAAAGAGATAACTGATATGACAAACTTTTTTAAGTTCTTTGATGATGTCAAATTGGCACAAGATATTTTCTCTATTTTTGAAGCTTTTAGGGTAGATCAAAAAATAATTAAAAAATACCTAGGAATAAAAAATTCTTTTATTGATGTTCAAGCTGCCTGTTTAGCCGGGAGACCTAAAATATCTTCGCTTCCTGCAAGAGAGCAACTACTTGAATTGTTAATAAGATTTAGCTTAAATGATTCCAGCCAAAAAGTTGCAAAAAAACTACAATCCTCATTTGCAAAATTATTAAGTTTAATCTCTATATTAAAAGAAAATGATTCAAGTGTTGAAGATACTTCTGAAGCTACATTAAGGGCATACAAAATTTTGAAAGAAATAAAAAATTCACCTGAAGGAAATTTTGATGATTTTGATTATGATCTTAGCATCGAAGAAAGTTTTAGTGATGAGCAATTTGAAAGTTTATCTGAATTTTTTAAATCCCAAGGAGAAGAAATTGTTTCTGAAGATATTAAAGATATTCAAAACCCTGAAGATTTTGATTTATCAGATCAACAGGAACAGAATGCAAGCTTAGAAGATTATAATTCTCCTCAAGAGGTTGAGTTTTGGGGAGAATTTAAACCTGAACTTTCTCAATTGTTATATGAAATGAGTGCTAGTGAAGCAGAGTTTTCAGATGATGGTGATTTAACAGATTTATCTCAAGAGCAACTTGAAGAAATATTAAAAGATTCAGTTGAAGAGTCTCTAAAAGATGAGGATGACCAAGTGTCTGAATCAGATATAACACAAAATCTTGAAGATGCACTCAAAGACATGCAGATGGATAGTAACGATGAAGATCAATCAAAGTTTGCAGATAAATTTGATCATTTTGATGAAGACGGGAAATCATTAGAGGCAATAGAAGATAACCAATATTTATATGATGAATGGGATTTTAGAGATGAAACATATAAAAAAAATTGGTGCCTTGTTAATGAAAAAACTATTGGTGAAGGTGATTTAGTTTACTATGAAGAAACCTTAGAAAAATATTCGGATATTGTTAAAGACATAAAAAAACAATTTGAATTAATCAATCCAGAAACTTATAGAAAAATTAAAAGATTGCAAGACGGGGAAGAGCAAGATTTAGACTTAACTGTTGAAGCAATGATAGATTTAAGATCCGGCATAACACCATCTGAGAAACTTTATTGGCGAAGAAATAAAGTTGAAAGAAGTATAGCAGTTGCATTCTTACTAGATATGAGTGCTTCAACTGCTGAAGCAATTGATGATTCTTCAAGTCAGTCCGATGAATGGTCTGCACCTAGTGACCCTGAGAAATATATGGAATGGCTTAGGAAAAGGAGATCACATGGATTTAGGAGGTCATATAAAAGAATAGTTGACCTTGAAAAGGAAGGATTAATTTTACTTCTTGATGCCTTGGAAACTTTAGGAGACAAGTATGGAATATTTGGTTTTTCAGGATATGGCAGAGAAAATGTTGAGTATTATACAATCAAAGATCTTGATGAGAAATTTTCACCAACTATTCCAAAAAGAATAGATAGAATTAGTCCACTGCATGCTACAAGAATGGGCCCAGCTGTTCGTCATTGTGCATCAAAATTAATGCAAACTGATGAAAGATCAAAATTTATATTTTTGATTAGTGATGGCAGGCCACAAGATAGAGGCTATAGCAGGGAAGGTGTTGAAAAAGAATATGCTGTTAACGACACAAAGAAAGCGTTGTTGGAAGCTAAAAAACAAGGAATCACAACATTTTGTCTAACTGTGGACAAAGAAGGTCATGACTACATGAAGAGCATGATGGATGACTTAAGTTACGAAGTTCTTGATGACATTTCATCACTGCCGTTGAGAATACCACAATTATACAAAAATCTAACTTCAGATTAATAATTGCAATTTGATTCAAATTTTTTATTTGTAGTGTGATCTGTGCAGTAGATTAATTGGCCTAGCTCTGAAACCCAGTTTATGTCTAGTTTAACTATATCGGCAGTATCTTGAAAAACAGCATTAACTTCATTTGTTTGGTAGTATTTCCTATCGAGTTTACCAAGGCTTAAAGTTATAGGCTTAATTATTAAAGCGCCATTTTGATTAAATGTATTATTTCTTAAATAAATATATGTACTGTTTTTATTAATTCCGTATTCAGAAAATTCATTTTCAGTCTCAAGGCCAGTTGTAACAACATAATTAATTTTTGGATTTTTCATTAGGTTTAAAATATCTTCAGGGTAATCTGCATTTAAATTGACTTCACCGTTACAAGGCTCTTCTTCGGTATAAGATTTTCCTGTCAATTCATCAATTAAAATATTACATAATTTCCAGCTACTATCATTTTCACTAAAAATATTTCTCCCGAAAGCTTTTAATAAATCACCTGATTCATAAATTAATATCTCGTTAATATTTTCTTTTTCAAAATTATAAATCCATTCAGGATAAGGAGGAGATTCCAATAGATATTTAATTGCATTTCCAAAAGATGTATTTAAAGCGTAAACGCTATCATCATTATTTAATTTAATATATTGATATGCTCCATCAGGACTTAAATCACCAAAATAAATTTTAAACGTATTAAAATTTGAACTTTTATTTAAACCGATTGTTGCAGTTAATACTGGCTCTTTAAGTCCAAAATCATCGATAGTGGTATTTTGATTTAAATTTATTTTTCTCTGAATAACAGGTTCTTTTATAAGAAAGGTAATCCCAGACCACCTTGAGTAATTAACTGGATAATTTAGTTCACCTGAATATATTCGCCAATTATTATCAATTAATTCAAATTTAACTGAATTACTTTCATTTTGTATTGTTAAAGAAGCTATTTCTTCTTCAGGAATTGTATATAAAAAAGTTCTTACTCTTTCAATTTCTTGCTGAGGTTCTTGTTGAGTTAGAAAAATTGAAATAGGAGCTATTATTGATATTAGGATAATTAATATTAGTGTTGCTCTAAAGTTCATTATCTCCTTCGCCACCAATTATAAATTCCTAATGATAATGATAAAACTGGCAAAAATACCCAACCACTCCACCTTACAAAGTTTCTTTCATCCTTTGTTAAGACTAATTCTCTGAAAACTTTTTCTTTTGGCCTTATTGATATTAGTTCTACATCGCTGGTTAACCAGTTTACTGAATTAGCAAAAAGGTCTTCATTTTTTGCAGAAAAAATAAATTTGTTACTTGCAAAATCGGTATCTCCAGAAATTAATAATTTTGACAATTTATATTCTCCTCTTTCGTCTTTTTTTGGAGTATTTTTTATTTCAGAAATTACTTCTACTGCAAGAGCAACTGGCAATGGGCCTGATATATCATCATCATCAAACTCAATTATTTCTTTAGACTTTTCTTCCCAGCTGCTTATTGTTGTGTACGCAAGGGGTTCAGCTTTAACATAAGGAATACCATCTTCTGTTATAGGGATTTCTTGGTTTGTTAAAGACAACCCTATAAATTTAGAACCTGGAAAGTAAACAACATCAAAATTATGCGTTATAGGATGCTCAGGTATTTGAAGATTAGAGTCTTTTATTTGAAGGAACTCTAAATTTGGAGCAACATAACTTATTCTGTCTATAAGTGTTCCATCACCTGAAATTATTCCCCAACCTGAAAGCATTTCTGTGTATCCTTTTGGGGAATCAGGTTCCATTAAAATCATCATATTACCACCCAAGTTTATATATTCTTTCAAAATATTTTTTTCTGATTCTAATAAATCATCTGAAGGATCAGAAATAATAATAGCTGCTGGAAAAATATCTAACTCGTTAGACATACTAAAGTTTACCAAGATTCTTGATAATTCATCTGTTGTAATTGAAGAAACATCATAATTATCTCTTTCCAAGGTAATTTTTGCTTGGCCAAGTGAATTACTTGATCTGTCAATATTGTTTATATCCCTTTCTTCGTGCCCGGAAAGAAAAAATATACGTTTTCTTTTAACTTGACTCGAAATAAGCATGCCAGAAATAACATCCTTTTCATTAAATACATCAATGTTTAAATTTGGGTCACTCCCAACAATGTGAGCCAATCTTTGTGATTTTTCCAATCTGAAAACCAGTACTGGTAAATCTCTTCCAGATAAGTATTTCTCGATATTTAAACTGCTTGATAAATTGGGATCAAGGTCAGGATCGATATGCTTAAAAGTGATATCATAATTATTTGAATTTCTTGAGAATTCACTTAATAAATCTTCAGTTCTTTTAATTGAAAGAGAATCTTTGCTTGAATCATTTCTTAGGAACATAAAAATTTCTAAATTTTGGTTTAAATTTTGTATAGCATTTAAAGCTTGATTTGAAAGATCATACTCATTTGATGCAGTTAAATCTGATCTTAACCAAGAAGGCGATGTTCCGTTTTTATTACTAATATAAATTACAGAATTGATAATTAAAGAAATAACCACAACACCAATTAATATAAATAAGGTATTTGCGCCATAAGCTCCCTTAGAACTTATTAAATAATTTTTTATCTTGGATAAATTAAAAATTGTAGAAATAATCAGAGATATCGCGCCTGTAATAGTAAGTATTATTCCTGTAGATTGAATATCTCTTAAAAATAGAATAACAATTAAACCGATTGTAATCAGTAAAAACCCTGAAATAAAAGTTAAATATTGAATTGAATATGAATAGCCTTTGATCAAATCAATAAGATTTCTCTTTTTTTTATTAAATTTTCTGTCTTTGTTTATCTCCATCTTCTACTTTCTAAGCTAAAAATTGTAAGGACAAGAAAAATAGTAGATACAGAAATGTAAAAAATTATGTCATAAACATTAATTATTCCCCTAGCAAAGTCTGCAAAATGTCCACCTTCGGCAATGCCAAAACTGCTACTATCAAATAATGAAAAAGATCCGCCTAGTTGAAGTTCGTTTAATATTGTCCCAAAAGCCCCAGACAACCTTGATGAAACAAAGTCGATAAATGTTAGGAAAGAAAGAATTCCGGACCCAACAACAAGTGAAACTAATTGATTAGAACTTAATGATGAGGCAAATATTCCAACAGATAAAGTTGATGAACTATATAATATCAATCCAAGATAACCCGTAAAGATTGGCCCAAAATCTGGTACTCCAAAAATAATTAAAATTATTGGATAAAAAAAAGTTCCCATAATCATTACAATTATTATAGAAAGTGCAGCTAAAAATTTTCCTACTACTATTTCAAAATCTTTTAAAGGAGATGTCATTAATAATTCCATAGTCCCTAGCTTCTGTTCTTCTGCTATTAATCTCATAGTCAGTGCAGGAGACAAAAATATCATAAAAAATACTGCCCCTGCTAAAAAACCTCTTATACTTGCCTCAGAAAAAGCATCCGAAACTGAAGCAACAAAGAAAAAGCCAGTAATTGTGAAAAAAGAAGCAGCAACTATGTATGCCATTGGAGATTTTAAGTATCCTATTAATTCCTTTTTAAATATTGTTAATATATTTTTCAATTTAGTCCTTTGTGAGTTGTAAAAATATCTCTTCAAGTGTTAGGGGAAGAGATGATAGTTTGAATAATTCGATATTATTATTTATTAAGATTTTTGAAATCAAGGATTCGGGATTTTTTACTGAAGATGTTTCTATGTAATAACTTTCAAATTCATCATTTTCACCATCTTTTGTTCTAATGTCTACAATATATTCTTCATTTCTCAATAATTTAATTATTCCATTGCTTTTACCATTTTTAACTTTAATTTCACATAAGTTTGAAGTTTGAAGTCTATTAGATAAATTTTCAGGTGTATCGTCCGCAACAATTTTTCCTTCATGAATCACTAAGACCCTATTACATATCGAAGTAACTTCTGGAAGAATATGGGAGCTTAATATAAGAGTATGTTCTTCACCTAAATTTTGAATCAATTTTCTTGTTTCTACTACTTGAACAGGATCAATTCCGATTGTTGGTTCATCTAAAATTAAAACTTTAGGTTTGTGCAAAATTGCTTGAGCTATTCCAGTCCTTTGCCTGTAGCCTTTTGATAGTTTGGAAATAAGAACGTTTTTGTATTGATTTAAACTTGTAAGATCTATGACTTCATCTACTCGATTTAATATGTTTTTACCCATGCCTCTTAAAGAACCCATATAACTAAGATATTCCTTTACAGTCATGTCAGTATACAAAGGTACACTTTCAGGTAAATAGCCAATCAATTTTCTAACATCAATAGAATTTTTAATAATGTCATAACCACCAATATTTACATTTCCCGAGGTTGGTGGTGTATACCCAGTCATTACTTTCATTGTTGTTGATTTACCTGCACCATTTGGCCCCAATAGCCCAATTGATTCACCTTTAGCGATATTGAAACTAACATCAATTACAGCAGGGTATTCCCCATAGTATTTAGACATTTTAGATATATTTATCATAGCAATCGGTCAACAAAATATTTAAAGGGAAATGATAGCCAATAAATAATTTATATTCAACAATAGCTTAACTTTTTTGGTAGAATAAAAATATGCCATTAGATTCAAACAATGAAATTTATGTAGATAATGCTGCGACAACATCTATGTCGAAAGATGTTTTGGAATCAATGTTGCCTTATTTTTCTAGAAATTATGGAAATCCCTCAAGTTTATATAGTTTGGCTCAAGTTTCAAGGGATGCAGTTGAAGTCTCAAGGGAGACAATCGCAAATATTTTAAATTGCAAACCGAGTGAAATTGTATTTAATAGTGGCGGAACTGAATCTGATAATTTAGCAATTATTGGTGTCTCCAAGGCATTGGAGCCAACTGGAAAGCATTTAATTACTTCAAAGGTAGAGCATCATGCAGTAATCCACGCTATGGAAGAAATGGAATCTTTAGGTTTCAAAGTAACTTATTTAAATGTTGATAAAGATGGTTTTGTAGATTTAGATCAACTGGAACAATGCTTGACATCTGAAACAACATTAATTTCAATTATGTACGCTAACAATGAGACAGGCGCAATACAACCAATAAAAGAAATTAGTCAAATAATTAAGAAGAAGTCAATTGATTTAAATCGAGATATCTATTTTCATACAGATGCTGTTCAAGCTGCTGGAAAGCTGAGTTTAAATGTTGAAGAGCTCGGAGTTGACTTAATGACTATTTCTGGTCATAAATTTTATGGTCCAAAAGGAACTGGCATACTGTATATGAGAAAAGGTGTCCCAATGAGCCCGATTATTCTTGGAGGGGGACAAGAAAGACAAAGGCGGTCAGGCACCGAAAATGTGCCTGGAATAGTAGGTCTAGCCAAAGCATTACAACTGGCAGATTCATCTAAAGAAAATTTTAATTCACACTGCAATAAGCTAATTAATAATATTAGAGAAAAATTATCTGGTTTTAAATATAACAATACTATTGTTACTCCTGAAAAAAACTCATTGTCAAATATATTAAATGTATGTTTTGAAAATTTTGAAGGCGAACCAATCTTAATTGGTTTAGACATGGCTGGCATATGTGCATCAAGCGGAAGTGCATGTAGTTCAGCATCACTTGAGCCCTCTCATGTATTAATAGCTCAGGGGATTGACCCAAAACTTGCTGTAGGGTCAATAAGAATTAGCCTTTCATTAGAAAATACAGAAAAAGACATTGAATATCTTGTTGAAAACCTTGAAAGAGTCGTTTCTGAATTATCAGTATATGCAAAGAATTAAATGAAATTCATTAAAAATAATTTATTGCTTTTAACTTCAATTATCTTTGTTTTTGCATCTGTATTAATTTCCATTTCTATCATTCTTCAGCCATTCAATTCTTCTTCAGACCTTTATGTTTCAGGCAGGACTCTATTCATTAAGTTAAATCAGCCAGAACAATTACAAGAATATTCAAATGATTTAAATAAAATAATTTCTATAAATACAGAAGTAATTAATGCAGCATCAGGGGAGATATTGTTGCTAATCAATGATCAATCTGTAGATCTATTATCAAAAGATGGGTATACATATAAGCCACTAAATCCAAATGAAATAAATTTTAATATTCAAAAACCATTGTGGGGAAGTTTTAATTTATCAAGAAATCAAATGGTTAAAGGAAATCTTTTTTTTAAGGTAAATAAAACTTTTGAACCACAAACTTTCGAATGGAAAGAGTCTGATAGAGTAATTATTAATTTTAGCCAATAAACAATGGGCCAAAAACTAAGGCAACAATTGTCATTAATTTAAGCAGTATATTAATAGATGGCCCTGAAGTGTCTTTAAAAGGATCACCAACAGTGTCACCAGTTACTGCAGCTTTATGAGCATCTGAACCTTTCCCTTCAAAATTACCTAGTTCAATATATTTTTTTGCATTATCCCAAGCCCCTCCTGCGTTGGCCATAAAAATGGCAAGCAAAAACCCAGACACAATTGATCCTGCAAGCATACCTCCAAGAGCTTCAGCTTTAAGAAACAGTCCAATAAATATTGGTGAAACTATAGCTAGTATGCTTGGCAAAATCATTGCTTTCAATGAGCCAGTTGTACTTATTTCAACTGCTCTAGCCGCATCAGGCTTTACACCCTTTTTACCTTCTCTTAAACCTTTTATTTCTCTAAATTGTCTTCTAACTTCTTCAATCATTGCTCCAGCAGCGCTACCTACAGCCTGCATAGTCATGCCTGAGAAAACGAATGGTAATAAAGCACCTATCAAAACACCGCTCAATACATCGACTTTTCCTATATCAAAAGAAGTTACACCGGTTACTTGTCCGTAAGCAGACATTAAGGCTAGCGCAGTTAAAATAGCAGACCCAATCGCGAAACCCTTTCCAGTAGCAGCAGTTGTATTTCCTAATGCATCTAAAGCATCAGTTCTTTCTCTAACTTCTGGATCAAGCCCAGCTTGTTCCGCTAAACCACCAGCATTGTCAGCAACAGGACCGTAAGCATCAGTCGAAAGTGTAATTCCAAGTGTTGAAAGCATTCCTACTGCTGCCAATCCTACTCCATATAGTCCTGCAAAATGATGA
>CACNIC010000017.1 GCA_902620405.1 uncultured SAR202 cluster bacterium | reverse complement strand
GCGCCCCAGAAAAAGAATCTAGCGAAGAAGAGTAAAGTTGCTTGGCGAAAAACTGCCACCTAATGACATCGAAGCAGAGGCATCGGTAATTGGTTCAATAATTATCGATGGGGATTCTCTTGTGAAAATTTCAGGCTTTTTACAGCCGTCTGATTTTTTTAATGAAGCTCACGAGATGTGTTATCAGTCATGCTTAGAAATGCTTGAAAGTGGGGTTGCAATTGATGAAAAAACTTTAGGAGATTTTTTAGAATCAGAAGGCAGGCTAATAAAAGTTGAAGGTGGAAGAGGGTACCTCGCTTATATGGTATCTCAAGTTCCAACACATCTTCATATTGAACATTATGCTAGAGTTGTGCACAGGACAGCTACGCATAGAAGGTTAATTTCAGCTGCTAACGATATTGCAAAAATTGGATTCCAAAATAGTCAAGATGTTGATGAAGCTTTAAACCAGGCAGAAGACATTCTGTATGACATAAGAACTTTTCATGACTCAAGAGACTTTGTTATGCTAAAAGACCCTTTAGATTATTATTTAAGATTTGATGATGAAGAAGAAACTGATAGAGCTCCGCTTCCTTCAGGATTTCAGGATTTAGATAATTTACTAGGTGGTTTAAATAGGTCAGATATGATCGTATTGGCTGCAAGACCAAGTATTGGAAAAAGTACTTTAGGTCTTAATATTGCCAGAAATATCGCTGGAGACGGAAAAAAGGTTGCCATATTTAGTTTGGAAATGGGGGTAGACCAAATTGCAATGAGGCTGCTTTCATCTGAGGCCAGGATTGAGACTAACAGGATAAGGCAGAGGCTTACAACTGAAATAGAAGATGAAAGAGTATCTGAAGCAATTGGAAGATTGTCAGACTTGGACATAGCTATTGATGATACCCCTATTCAAACTGTCACAGAAATGAGAGCAAAAGCTAAAAGGCTCCAAAAAGAAAGGGGGTTAGACTTTGTTGTTGTTGATTACATGCAATTAATTTACGGAGGAAGGGGCTCTAACGAAAATAACAGAGCCCAAGAAGTTAGTAGAATTTCACGGGCACTAAAAGGGATGGCTAGAGACTTAAATGTACCTGTAATAGCAATTTCTCAATTAAGCAGATCTATAGAACAAAGACAAAGTCATAGACCTGTGCTTTCAGACTTAAGAGAAAGCGGAAGTATTGAACAAGATGCAGATATTGTGATGTTTATTCACAGGGAAGAAAAATATATATCTGAAGAAGAGTGGCTCAGGTCAAGACCAATAGAAGAAGAGTACCCTAAAGGTCTTTCCGAATTAATCATTGCAAAACATAGAAATGGCCCTATCGGAAACGTTAATTTAGTTGTTCAAGATCAATTTGCGAGATTTATGTCAGCTAACAGAAGATAGGATGGTTCAAAGAAGAATCTGGGAAGATGAAATTCCTGAATGGCTAAATATACTTAACAGATTAAATGAAGTTAATGCAGAAGATGCTGACATTCATTTTATTAAAGATATTGAGGAAGATTATAAAGAAATATTAATTGTAGATGAAGCAAAAAAATTCGTTTACTATTGGAGTGGAAAAAGGAAATTAAAAACCAACAGGAAAGGAAGTTGGAAGCTTGGTTGGAAAAATTGGCTAAATAAAGCATTAAGGCAAAAAAAATATTATGAAAGATCTAAGGAAGAACCTAGAAAAAATTCAATATCATCTGAATACAAAAGATCAAAAGAATACCTCGAAGAATTTAATAGGAAAAAAGCTGAAAGGGATAGGAGAAGATATCAAGACGACTGAATGCAAATTTTGTAATGATTTGGGTTGGATTTCACTTAAGGATGACAATTACAAATATGTTGTTTGCAACAAATGCGAAAAGGAATCTGGAGATAGGAATAAATACGAAGATTATGTAAATAATAAAGATCTTGGTGATATTACCTTGAGTATGTTGAAAAAAATGACTTTTAAAAATTTTAAAACTACTCAACAAGATTCAAATTTGTCAGATGCAAAGATTGCCTCAACTAATTTTTCCAACGACCCTAAAGGGTGGCTGCTTCTTACTGGAGCCACAGGTGTAGGAAAAACTCATCTAGCGGTTGCCATAGCAGGCAATAGAATTAAAGACTTTAAACCTATTTACTTTGGCTTCTTACCAAATATATTAGAAAAGTTAAGAGATTTTAATAATAATCAACCTGATAATTATTTTAATTTTCTTGTAGAACACCCTTTCTTAATAATTGATGACCTCGGTTCTCAAACTAACACCACATGGGCTGAAGAAAAAATTTATCAATTAATTGTTTCAAGGCATAATAATGCTCTTCCAACGGTAATTACTACAAGGGCAACCGAACTAAAAGAAGAACTATCATTTAACCCTCATATCAAGGATGCGATACTTTCAAGATTAATAGACAGGAAACTAGTTGATCAACATTTGATGAGTGCTAAGGATTTTAGGGTTTAAAAATGAATAGTAATAATTTAAAAAACTTGATTTCTCTTGATTTTAAACTTGAAAAACTCTATTCAGGAACAATATGGGCCGAAGGTCCAGTTTGGATTGAATCAGAGAGGCTTATTGTATGGAGTGATGTAAAAAGCAACAAGATGCTTTCATACAATCTAGAGACATCAGAAGTAATTGACTACAGAAATCCGTCAGATTTTAATAATGGAAATTGTACGGACCATGAAGGAAGAATTATAAGGTGTCAACATGGTTTAAGAAGAGTGATTAGAGAAGAAAAAAATGGCTTACTTACTTTAATTGCAGACAATTATAATGATAAAAAATTAAATTCCCCTAATGATGTAGCTGTCAGCAAATTAGGTAATATATGGTTTACTGACCCTCCCTACGGTATTTTAACAAATCAGGAAGGTCACAAATCTATAAGTGAACAAGATGGAAATCATCTATACATGGTAAATAAAGATCTTAAAATAAGTAAAATTGATGCTAAATTTGATAAGCCAAACGGATTAGCTTTTTCACCAAATGGAAAATATCTTTATGTTGCAGATAGTGGAGCTGCTAATCCAGGTAATTTTGATTTATCTATGCCTCACAATATTCAAGTATTTGAACTTGATGAAAATGAAAACATTATCAGCAACAAAATTTTTGCTGAAATTGATGATGGTTTTCCTGACGGCATGACTGTTGATGTGAATGGAAATTTGTTTGTTTGTGATCCGAATGGAATGAAAATACATATATTTGAGCCATCTTCTAGTTATGTTGGAAATATAAACATCCCTGAAAGAGTTGCAAATTGTACATTTGGAGGTGAAAATAAATCTGATTTGTATATTACTGCTTCAACATCACTATATAGAATAAAAACTTTAACACATGGATTATGAAGACTGAAATAGAAAAAAAATGCATAGATGCAATAAGGTTTCTTTCAATAGATATGGTTCAGAAAGCTAATTCAGGTCACCCTGGTGCACCAATGAGCCTTGCGCCACTTGCTTTTGCATTATGGAAAGATCATCTAAACTTTAATCCAGATGACCCTGATTGGGTTAATCGTGACAGATTTATTCTTTCCGCTGGACATGCTTCTGCACTTCTTTATTCAATGTTGCACCTTACTGGTTATAACTTAACAATCGATGATTTAAAAGATTTTAGGCAGTATGGAAGCAAAACACCAGGTCATCCAGAAAATACAATAACAAATGGTGTCGAAGCAACAACTGGGCCCCTTGGTCAAGGTTTTTCAAATGGTGTCGGAATGGCGATTGCTGCTAAAAAAATTAATGCCTATGATAAAAAATTTGGAAATCATTATATTTATTCAATTGTATCTGACGGAGATTTAATGGAAGGCATTACCTCTGAAGCAGCTTCTCTTGCAGGTACATTGAATTTAGAGAATATTATATATATTTATGATTCAAACAGAATCTCTATTGAAGGTTCAACAGATAAAGCATTTACCGAAAATGTTAAATTAAGGTTCGAATCATATAATTGGAATGTAATTGAAATAGATAATAGTGAAAACTATATTGATATATCTAAAGGTATAAGTGAAGCTAAAAATTCTTCAAATCCAACTCTAATTATTTTAAACTCTAAAATTGGCTTTGGTAGTCCAAATAAATTTAACTCTGAAAAGGCACACGGAGAAGCACTTGGTGAAGATGAGGTTAAGCTGACTCGGAAAAATTTAGGGTGGAATCATGAACCTTTTGAGATACCTAATGAAATTTATTCATATTTCTCAAAAATAGTGGAAAAGAAAAAAAAGGATTATTCTGACTTAAGAAATAGTGAGCTTAGTTATCCAAAATTTAATCTTAATAACAAATGGATTAATGACCTAAATAAAAATCCCTACTCAGATAATATATCCACACGAGATGCTTCTGGAAAAGTAATAAATACTATTGCTTCCCAAACAAATCTATTTTTTGGCGGATCAGCTGATTTAGCAGGATCAACTAAGACTTTCATTAACAGTTCAACTTCAATAAATTCATCAGACTTTAATGGATTAAATATGCATTATGGTGTAAGAGAGCACGCAATGGCTGCTATAAATAATGGGATATCTCTTTACGGTCCTTTCATACCTTATGGAGGGACGTTCTTAATATTTTCTGATTATATGAGAAATTCTATAAGATTGTCAGCTTTGAGCAAATTACAAGTTTTATACATCCTTACTCATGACTCGATAGGGTTAGGTGAGGATGGGCCAACTCATCAACCAATTTCTCAACTAATGTCATTGAGATTAATTCCAAACCTTAATGTGTACCGACCAGCAGATTATTTTGAAACCATATATTGTTACAAAAAAGCACTTGAAACGACTAACACCCCATCGTCTCTAGTATTAAGTAGACAATCTCTAACAACATTAGAAATTGAAAATTATGATGATATTGAAAAAGGAGCTTACATTTTAAAAAAAGAAATAGATGGGCAAGAAATTGATTTAATTTTAATTGGCACCGGATCAGAAGTAAGCATTTGCCTAGAAGCTTCTAAAAAATTAAAAAAAGAAAATGTTAATGTGAGGGTTGTTTCTATGCCTTGCTGGGAACTCTTTGAACAGCAATCAGTCGAATACAGGAATAAAGTTTTGCCAAAAAATGTAGACAATAAAATTTCAGTTGAGGCAGGAACTACTATTGGATGGTCTCAATATGTTGGCAATTATGGTGCATCAATAGGCATAAATGATTTTGGAGAATCAGCGCCGGGTGACGTAATAATGGAAAAAAAAGGCTTTTCAGTAGAAAATATATGTAATACATATAAAAAATTACTTGAAAGGTAAATTTTAAATGAAAATTGCAATTGGCGGTGATCATGGAGGATTTGATCTAAAGGAAAAAATTAAAATAATTCTCAAATCTAAAAATCATGAAGTAATTGATTTAGGAGCCCACGAATTTAATTCGACAGATGATTACCCTGATTTCTGTTATCCAGTTGCAAAAATGGTTTCTGACAATGAAGCTGATAAAGGTATTATTTCTTGTATGAGCGGAATTGGTGCTGTAATAACTGCAAATAAAGTTAAAGGAGCAAGAGCCGGATTGTGCCACACTGAATATTTAGCAAGACAGGGCGTAGAACATGACGATATGAATATTTTATGTATAGGTTCAAAAATAGTTGATCATAATATAATAGAAAACATAATTGATGAATTTTTAAATGCCAAATTTCTCACAGATGAAAAATATTCTAGAAGGTTAAACAAAGTAATTGATATTGAAAATTCTGAAAGCACTTAATTGAATAAAGAGATTTTAAAATTAAATAGCAAAAATCAGTCAGTTTGGATTGATTCAATTTCAAGAGGGATGATAAAAACCGGAAAGATTAATTCAATGGTAGAAGATGGTATATCAGGCATAACGTCTAATCCTTCAATCTTTCAAAAAGCATTATCAAACGAAGATTCTTATGATGAAGACATAAAAGAATTAACTGAATCAGGCATCAATGACCCTAAAAAAATATTTCATAAATTGTCAATAAAAGATATCACTGATGCATGCAAAATTTTATTGCCAATATATGAAAAAAAGGATAAGAATGATGGATTTGTAAGCATAGAAATTGATCCAAAATTTTCTAAGGATACTGAAAAAAGTATTAAAGAGGGAATATATTTACATGAATCTATAAACCAGCCAAATGTAATGATAAAAGTACCTGGCACAAATGAAGGGATACCTGTTATTGAAAAACTTATTAGCTTAGGAATAAATGTAAATGTAACCTTACTTTTTAGTAGAAAAATGTATAGGAAATCTGCAAATGCTTACATTGAAGGCCTAAACAAAATAAACACAGAAAAAATTAACATCGAAGATGTAAATTCTGTAGCTTCCTTTTTTATAAGTAGAATTGATACTGAAGTAGATAAAGTTGTAGATGATAAATACAAAGGTAAAGTTGCAATATGGAATGCTATTAAAGCCTATGAAGATTATGAGAATATTTTCTCAAATAAAAATTTTAAAGATATATTGAATAAGGGTGGCAATGTTCAAAAACTTCTTTGGGCATCAACTTCAGTTAAAAACCCAAATTATGAAAAATTATTATATGTAGAAAATCTTGTTGCCCCAATGACTGTAAATACTGTACCTGAGGATGTTTACAAAGAAATAATTAACAATGAAATTGATTATTCAAGTTTTAAAAATTTAAACAGTAATAATTCTTCTGAATCAGAAATAATTGAAACTGATCAATTAAATAAAATAACTGATGAATTGTTAGAAGTTGGGATCAAATTATTTGAAGATGCTTTCGACGCATTAATTCAGGAAATTAAAAATAAAATTTCTTAATTCAATGTCTATCTATGAATTAAATTCAATTGTTAAAAAAATTGATGAAAAAAATTTATCAGATATATCAGATGTTTTAAATAAAAAAGATATATGGATTAAACACTCTTTAAGTCACACAGAGAGGATGGGGTGGTTAGATTTCAATAAGGTCACAAATTCATCTCAAGATGAATGTTCTAAAACAATAAAAAATTTAGAGTCAAAGAAATTTGTTTTCATTGGAATGGGTGGAAGTATTCAAACTGGTAAAGTTTTAAGTCAAATTTCAAATGAAAATAACATGTTATTTATTGATTCAACAAATCCAATGGAAATAAAAAGTATTTCTGAAAAATTAAATTTTAAAGAATGCATATTTGTAATAATGAGCAAATCCGGAACAACATTAGAAACTTTAAAATTAATGCATTTTTTTATAAATAAGGTCAAAGCTATTAAAAATAACAATTTCGGCCAAAATTTCATTGCTATAACTGATAAAGGGACAGATTTAGAAAAGTTTGCTTTGAAAAATAACTTTTTTAAGGTTTTAGTTTCTCCAAAAAATATTGGTGGAAGGTTTTCCTCATCAACTTTTTACGGAATGCTTCCTTATTGTTTAATTAAAAAAAAATTAACTAAAAAATTTTACTTAAACTCTAATGAAATCAATGAAAAATGTTCATTAATATTAAATGCTTTATACGCTTCAATAAATGGGTTAGATTTTAAAAAAATTAATATTAAAATATCTTCTGACTACTCTGAAATGGGTATATGGCTAGAGCAGTTAATATCAGAATCATCCGGTAAAGATAATAAAGGTGCATCTCCTGTAATTTCATATATTGAAAATGAAAAATCAAATTTAAAAATATTTACTTCCCCAGATAATAAAGGTCATGAACAAGAGGTTTTAAGAATAAATTTAAATAAAGATACAATTCTTGAAGATATGTATTTTTGGCAAATCAGTACTGTTATACTTTGCAAGAAATTAAAGGTATACCCCTTTGATGAGCCAGATGTCAAAAGTTCAAAATTAAACACATTAAGAATATTAAAAGAGGGTGAAAAAAATATTAAAATTAGGCCACAATTCTCAGGTAGTCAATTTTCAAAATTATTAGGTCCTAATAAAGAAAAAGACTTACTGTATATCAATTTATATATTCAAGAAAAAAAAGAATTAAAAAATAATGTTGAAAATTTAAAATTACTAATTAAGAAAACCTTAAATATTGATTCAATTGCAGGGTTTGGTCCAAGATATTTACATTCTGTTGGTCAGCTACAAAAAGGTGGGCCAAAAAATATTTGGGTTTTATTTTTGTATGATGAAAATATTGAAAAAATAAGAACAAATAATGATGGAATTTCTGAATTTAAGGATATTTATTGTTCTCAATTATTAGGTGACTTAATGGCATTAAAATCGAAAAATATAAATACATATTTAATAAATATAAATTCAAAAAAATCAAATCCATTTGATAATATAATGGAAGAAATTAAGGAGTTATAATGAACATTGAAATAGCTATTATAGGCTTAGGTAAGATGGGCCTCGGAATAAGTAATCGACTTTCAAAAAAAGGCATAAAAGTTTACGGATATGACTCGGGATGGAATGAAAATTTATATAAAAAAAATAATATAAATGGAGCTAATAATTTAAATGATTTAATAAGCTTATTTGAATCTTCAAGAAAAATAATATGGGTAATGGTTCCTTCAGGAAAGGCTACTGACGATACAATAGCTAATTTAAATTCAATATTAAATGATGGTGACATAGTTATTGATGGAGGAAATTCAAATTATAAAGAATCCATAAAAAAATATAATTTATTAAAATCCAATAATATTTCATTTTTAGATTCTGGTACTAGTGGTGGAGTCTGGGGCGAAAAAGAAGGATATTGTTTAATGGTTGGAGGAGACAAAGAAGTTTATGAAATTTGTAAGCCTATTTTTGAAGCACTTTCTGCGGATGGAAAAGGTTATGGGTATATGGGTAAAAGTGGGTCTGGTCACTTTGTCAAAATGATTCACAACGGCATTGAATACGGTATGATGCAGTCTATGGCTGAGGGAATAGAAATATTAAATCAAAAAAAAGAATATAACTTGGACCTAACCCAAATAACAGAAATTTGGAAAAGCGGAAGTGTGGTTAGGTCATGGTTGCTAGATCTTCTTAATGATGCTTTAAAAGAAAATCCAAACTTAGATGGAATTGCTCCATACGTTGAGGATTCAGGTGAGGGTCGGTGGACTATACAAGAGGCTATCGACTTAGATGTTCCTGCCCATTCAATTACATCATCACTGTATTCAAGATTTTACTCGAGAAACTCTGATTCATTCAGTTTCAAGGTTCTCTCGTCTTTGAGAAATCAGTTTGGTGGACATAATATGAAAAAATCTAACTAAAGATTTTGGAATAAAGTTCTTCTTGCCTATCCATTGCATTTTGATAAATAATCATACTTTTTTCATCAGGGTGATAAGTATCTGATATATCAAATTCAAAATCACCAAATGATTTTTTTAATCCTAAGGCTACTAAAGCGAGGATTGCGGTACCTTTTCCAGTATCTTGCTCAACATTAGAAACACTTACTTTCATACCAAGTACATCAGATATCATTTGAAGCCAATATTTGGAGGCTTTTATAGCACCTCCAGAAGCAATTACAGTGCTTTCTTCACCTAAGACAGTCATTAACCTTCTAGAAACAAGACCGAAACGATATGCAATTGATTCTAGAAATGCCTGATAAATATCTGTTTGAGTCGTAGATAAACGCATACCTGCTAATGTTCCAGTAGCATTTTCAGCCCAACCAACTGCTCTTTCTCCTGCCAAGAAAGGCAACACAGTTAATCCATGCCCATCTGGTTTTGACCTAAGAAGAAGCTGCTCTAGTTCTTTATTAAATTCTACGTTATCAATTTCTTCTGAATTTTCTTGCATATTCATTAGTTTTTTTAACCACAATCCTACATTTCCTCCTTCAGAAAATGCACCTCCGATTAAGCTGTTCTCAGCATTAAGTTTGTACGCCCATAAACCTTGAGGGATTTTCAAATTTGTCTTTTTTGTAAGAACTCTTAATGCTCCGGTTGTTCCTATCGAAAGAGCAATTTTTCCCTCTGAGTTACAACCTACTCCTAAATTAGATGAAACTCCGTCCCCTACTGGCAAGAAAAAAACAGAATTTATTAAATTTTTCCATCTTTTGTTATATCTATCCGAAAGGCCTTGCAAGCTAAAATCATAAGATTTTAATTCTGGAAGATTATTGCTTTCAAGCCTTATTGAATTGAGAATAGAGTCGTTCCATTTAAGTTTTTTTCTATCAAATAATCCTGTCCAACTTGCTACAGAATAACTTATTGGTATATTTTTATTCTTCATCCACCTTCTTAAAAGATAATTTGAAAAATCTGTCCATAGCTTAACCTTCTGATATTTATCAGGATCAGTCCTTCTTAGCCATAAAATCCTTGCAGGGATGTAGGACGTATGCATTGGGCAACCAGTTTCATCATATATTTTTTTTTGATTAATTTTGGATTTCAAATCAGCCAATTCCTTATATGACCTTGTGTCGGCATATGTGTAAACTGGTGTAAGTTGGTTATTGCTTTTATCTAAACCTAAAATGGTGCTTGCCATTGTATCAATAGAAACAGCTATAACTTCAAAATTGTTTGCCTTATTTAACAGCTCATCAATTCCTCTTTCAATTAATTCTGCAGATTCATCAGCATCAAAAATATATGTTCCATCTGATTTTATGGTCATCCAGTGTTCAAATTTAATCTGATGATCTTCTATAGGGTTTGCTTCAGTATCAAATAAACCGATCTTTACAAATGAAGTACCAATATCAAGGACTAGAACTACTTTTTCTTTGTTTGGCACCACAGCATTCATAATACTAACAA
>CACNIC010000016.1 GCA_902620405.1 uncultured SAR202 cluster bacterium | reverse complement strand
TTTTTTGTGGATATTTATAACTTAAAACGGAAAATGCAGGTGGGTGCCATAAATTTGCTCCTGCACCTATCAAAATAAAGCTAATAAAACCTAGCAAAACCCAATTGTCATATGAAATTTTAGAAACTAAGAAAAAGCCTAGGGATAAAATTAAAGCACTAAAACCTATTATTACCCCTACTCTTTTTTTAAAAATATCAGATAAAATTCCTGCGGGGAAATTAATTAAGCCAGCTGAAATACTGTTTGCTGACGCTAAATATCCTATTTGCACACCAGTTAATGACAATGACTCTTTTATAAAAGGTAACATCACAGAAACAGATGAAGATAATACATGTTTTAATCCATGCCCAAATGACAAAAAGTAAAGAATTAGATTTTTACTAAAGTATGCTGACCAAGCAACCAATTAATTCAGAACTTTATTCTGGGAGAAGGCCTCTAAGTTCATTTGCAACAGGTCCAGGATCATCAATTTCTTCCATTCTAATTGTCATCCGTGCACCAATACCACTTGAAACAACAACGCTACCTCTTCCTGTTACTATTTCGAAAAGACCTCTTGCCTCTTGAATTGAAATAATTCTTCCTACAGGAATTTCATTAGTATAAAGCCACAAAAATTTATACATATGAATTATTCTTCTATCAGTTACTAAGTAAGTTATACATAAATTTCTTAAATATCTTGTTGTCCCTTTAAAAAATAACCAGAAACCTATTACAGCTATAACAAATGGGTACACATATGGCATTGTGGTCATAAAAAACATATACCCTCCAAGTGCAAAAAATGGCACTGAAATCAGCATTCTTACATAAGCTGGTCTCATTGATGGGTGTCTTTTAATCAGCTCCACTTCTCCTTTAACAAGCATAGGCATTGGGAAAGATGCTAAAAATCCTAAGAAAAATCCAGCTACAATCAAAAATCCACCGATCCCTCCACATACAACAGAAGGTAAAAGTAAGTCAGCTTTTGCTTCTTCTTCAGCCAAGACAAGTCCATATATTGCAAAAATTAAAAATGGCAAAGAAACAATCAGGTTGACAAAGGTTTTAACCATAAAAGTTGAAACGCCTCTTATTTCTGATGGTATTGCATTATTTGTTGCCATAAATTTTCCTTAAATACTATATTATTATTAATTTTAAAATATGTTAATTACCCCTCAACATTTGCAGCATTGTTGCACCTACTGTTACAACCAGACCAAGCATAGCAAGGGATGTTGGGTCTTCAAATCTCTCTCTAAGACCATCACTAAGTTCGCAATCAACTTCAGAACCAATTTCTAAATTACCGAATAAGCCTCTTCCTTCTTCTGCATCTTCAACAAAACATTTTTCATCAGGTTCAAAATAGTCATCTCTTCCACCAGAGCCTTCCATTCTTCCCATCATTTCTCTTTGTTGCTCCATTCTCTCTCTATCAAACTCTTCTTGTTCCTCCATCATCTGCCTTTCCATCTCCATTCTTTCTCTATCTTGTTCCATCTGCTCTTCCATTCTCTGCCTATCCATCCTCATTCTTTCCTCATCTAATTCTCTCTGTTGTTCGATCCTTTCCCTATCCAATCTCTCTTGCTCTTCCATTTGCTGCCTCATCATTTCATTTCTTTCCCTGTCCATTTCAGCTTGTCTTTCCATTTCTTCTCTCATCATATCTTCTTGTCTTTGCATATCGTCCATCATCTTATTACCCATATCTCTCATTCCGCCCATCATTCCACCCATCATTCCACCTCTGGATGCATTTCTTCCATAATCAATTTTTGATGCACCATAATTTGTATTTCCATCTGGAAGAAGTATTGGATTCATGGACGGGTCACAATAGCTGAAAAGTCCTATTTTTCCACCTTCCTTTAACGAAAAGGCAATTGTACAAGGATCATCGCTACTAAATGATACGTGCCTAATTACCCCTGGGACTCTAGCAGCTTGCATTTGACCATTCTTATAATTATTAGACCAGCCAATATTTGACCAATATAAATTATCGTTATTTAGATATATAAATTGAGGTTGCATTTGACCTTCAGGATAAACTGCATCAAATGGGTGAAATTCAGGAGACCTTTCATCTTGGCCACCTTCCCTTATTACCCAATTCCTAAAGTCGTCCATGTTTAATCCCCAAATATCCCCATTCATTTCATAAGCAAAAATATTTCCATAAGCTTCACCTGCAAAAGCTGGTTCAACCTCATCTTGAGGCGAAAAAGTCATTTGTACAGCATCACTTTGACCAAAACCTTGTTCTTCAGGGGTGCCCCAAATATTTTTAAGAAAAATATCTTTATTGCCATTCAAATTTGAAACATAAACTATCTGATCCCAAGGTCCCCAGTCAGGCATAATATCATCTGAACCATTATGAGTAAGGTTAAATCTTCTGTCTCCGCCTTGAATATCTTGGATTACAATATTATAAAAACCATCTTCATTTGATGAGTAAGCTATATGGCTGCCATCAGGGCTAAGGCTGGGCCATCTTTGATCAGATGTGCTAAAAGTTAATTGTCGAAGGTTTCTTCCCTGTCCATCCATAGCATAAATATCCCAATTACCGTTCATATTTGAATCGAAGACAATAGTTCCATCCATGAACAATCTGTCAGATACGCCTGAATAATCCTCAATTATTTCAAAATTATTTGAAGCATCTAAATTCTGATTATTATTAAATGCTGTCCCAACAAATAGAACTAAAAATAAAGCAAATAAGGCTGTTTTCTTTAAAATGTTATTCATCATTTTCGTTATCAATTTTTATTCTTTCATCAAGAACTTCGAATGCATACGAAAAATCTCCTGGAAGCATTCCTAAAGCTCCACCCGGTATAGTGTTGTAAATATCCACAACAACATTTGTAACTTCAGATTCCTCTAAAGTGCCACCAACAAATTTTCTTGAGCCATCTGCTACAAAGTTCATTGCAAATTGTTCAAGCATATCCCCATCATATTCTTTTTCTTCAAGAGGATAGGCGAATCTTGCACCTGCACCTACAACCGCCCCAATTATCAGTAATCCTGCTAATAACCCTAAACCAATTCCACCAAGTTTATCTAACCAGCCAAGAAGAACTATACTTAGCATAGTCTTAATTATTTTTGCCAGAATCCGTCCTGCTATAAATATCCCTACATAAATTACGACATAAGCAAGAGCTGTTGCTATAGATTCACTTTCAACGTTTTGACTAATTAAAGAAACAACATTTTCTGAAAATTGACTGCTCACTAAGCTTGCAACATATAATGAAGCAACTGTAAGAGCACCTGTAATTAAACCTGACCTAAAACCCCACAAAGCTCCGAGGCCAAATAAAATTATCAAGATCCAATCAAAAAAGTTCATATTTACCCCCACTTAACAATATGTAGTTATTTATATCTTCTTTTTTATCCTGTTTAATGTCAATATTGGTCGGGGAGCCGGGATTCGAACCCGGGACCTCCTGGTCCCAAACCAGGCGCGCTGCCAAACTGCGCCACTCCCCGAAAATATTATTTAAGTGCTTTAGCTATAGCTTCGCAACCCTGCATATATATGGTTGAGTCAGTATTTATTGAAATATATTGAACACCCAAATCTTTTAACCAAAGCCCCATTTCTACATCTTTTGCAAATGATCCAACAGCCCTGCCAGCATTTCGTGCTTTTTCAGCTGCATTTTTCATAGCATCAGCAACTTTTTTATCTCTTACTTGCCCAGGTATGCCTAACGATTGAGAAATGTCATATGGGCCTAAGAAAAGTACGTCTATTCCGTCAACTTCCATTATCTCATCAAGATTATTTAGTCCTTTTTGACCTTCAATATGAACAATTACCATTGTTTCATCATTTTGGCTATCGGTATGATTTTCGCCTTGATTTAAGAAATAATCACCTGCTTTAGTAAATATTGATAATCCCCGGTGCCCCATAGGATCGTATTTTGCTGCATTAACCACATTTAATGCATCCTGTTTTACATTTATTTGGGGGACTTGAACACCTGCAGCACCAACATCTAAAGCTCTTAATATCAACCTTTCGTTATTTTCGCCAACTCTAACAATAGGATCTACGCCAGTGCCTTTAGCAACTAAAATTAAATCTGTAATTGTTTGCATATCAAGAGGCCCGTGCTCAGTGTCTAGAATACAAAAATCCATTCCTGAGTACCCTAAAGTATCAATCATTGTTCCTGAGGGAACAATACAAAATGGGCCTACAACAACTTCACCTTTTTTTATTCTTTTTTTAATAGAAACTTTATTTGACATTTATTACCTCATAGATTTTCATTATTCTAAGCAGTTTAAATACAATGTGTTAATGTAGCAACACAATAAAAAATAATCAACAAATTTTATGCATAAAGAAGGAAATTTAATTTTTTTAGGGACTGGTTCTTCTGATGGAATACCAAGAGTAAGTTGCTTAACTAATCCTAATAAAATATGCAAGGTTTGTGAAAGTGCAAAAAATCCGGACTCGAAAAACAGAAGAAGGAATACATCAATTGCAATTTTGACAGATAGAAAACATGAACCAAAAAATATTATTATTGATGCTGGCAAAACCTTCTGGGAATCAGCAATAAAATTCTTCCCAAAACACAATATTAGGCAAATTGATGAAATAGTTATTACTCATGCTCATGCAGATGCAGTTGGCGGGTTCGATTATTTTAGAGATTGGACAAATTTTGTCCAAGATACCGTAAAGGTAAACTTAAGGGAAAGTGATTTTGAAGCAATAAAAAATATATACTTTTATTTATTTGAAAATGGAAAAGTTAAAACTAGAGGGCCAATACCAAAAACTGTATTCAATTTTATTGATGAAAAGCCTTTTAAATTTGGTGATTTCGAAATTACTCCTATACCTGTTTTTCATGGCAAAGAATACATATCTTTCGGTTATAAATTTGGAAATATTGCCTATATATCAGATGTATCCAAAATTCCAGAAAGTTCAGAAAAGCTTCTTGAAGGATTAGATATTCTAATTATTGATGCATTAAGACCTGAACCTGCCTATTTCTCACATTTTACTTATGAGCAGGCATTGGAGGTTATAAGAAAATTTAGACCAAAAAAATCATTTTTTACCGATATAATGTGTGCAGTTGATCATGATGAAGCAAATTTAAAATTAAAAAAATTAAAAAATTCTGAAGGATTAGATATTGAATTATCATATGATGGTTTAAAGATCGACTTTAATTATTAAGACTTTTCCGGTATGTTTCGTAAGTTTTTTTATCTGGAGGATAATATTTTCCGGGAGATAAATTTTCTTTTTCAAGTCTATTTTTTATCCAGGTTTCTAAATTGTCATACTCAATAGCAGCTACTGCCACTTGGGCAGCTATTTTTCTTGGAATAACAACAACTCCATCATCATCAGCTACAATATAATCACCAGGTAAAACTAAAACTCCATCAACTCTTATAGGTTCGTTTGTTGAGTAAGGCGTTCCAACAGTAGTCCCTAAATTTGAAGTTCTACCATAACCCCAAATACGTATATTATATTTATCAACGGACTTCATATCTCTTACACCCCCATCGCAAACTAAACCGTCTATACCTCTTTGTTTTAATCTTAAAAATTTAATATCACCACCTATAGACATTAAACTTGATGCCATTGAACTCATTACTATAACGTCTCCATTTTCAGCAATCTCAAATGCAGCATATTCTGGAGACTTTTCATTTTTTGGCTTCATTTCATCAAAATCTTTTCTTGAAGGTAAATATCTAATAGTTACAGCTCTGGAAACAAGTCGCTCACCATTATTCAATGGAATTACATTATCCATTAAAATTGTGTGAGGGTCGTACCCAAATTGCCTAGCCATTACATCCACAAAGGCTGAAGTATTGATTTCTTTTAGTTTATCTCTAGTTTTCTTATTAATTCTGTGAGAAGGAGTTTTTTTTATATTATTTGTCATCAGGCCTCCCCACACCTAATCCAGTAGCAATCATTCCTCCATCAACTAATATTGTCTCTCCATTTACGTATTCACCCATTTTTGAAGACAAAAAAATAACAGCATTAGATATATCACTAGGCAAACCCTGTCTGCCACTTGGTACCCATGGCATATTCATCGCATCAGGCTCTACTTTTTCGTTATCAGGGATCGTATTGTTTATTGCGCCAGGAGCAATGCAATTTGAATTTATTCCCGTGTTTGCTAAATCAGCTGCTAGACCTTTCACCATTCTTCTTATTCCCATCTTTGCTATACCGTAAGGAGTCCAATTTTCTGCAGCCCTGTAAGAATGAACACTTGAAATGCATATTAATGAACCTTTTGTTCCTCTTTCTTTCATTTCTTTAGATGCTTTTTGGCATGCAAAAAAATAACCTTTTAATGATAGATCCATCATGTAGTCCCACCAATCTTCATCAATTTCAAAAAAAGGTTTATTTTGAGGTTGCATAATTGCATTATTTACAATTACGTCAATATTGCCATGATTATCCAAAAATTCATCTATTATGGAGTCAATATTTTTTTTCTTACTAACATCCCCAATATGCTTAGTTGCAGACTTACCTAAAGACTGGACTAAATTAACTGTCTTCTGAGTCTCTTCATCATCTATATAATCATTAATACCTACATCTGCACCTTCTTTTGCTACAGCATAGGCTATACCTCTACCAATACCTTTTCTTGCGCCTGTTACAAGAACTTTTTTTCCGTCAAGTAACCCCATAATTACCTCTCTTGTTATTTTTTTCTTTGTATGCTTGATTGAGTAATATTGGTGCCAAAATTGTAGTAACTATAGTCATTACTATTGTCACCCCAAATATTGTTGCATCGATTACGCCAGTAGCTAAGCCAATTCCGCCGATTATTAAAGCAACTTCTCCTCTCGGCATCATGCCTACACCAATTACCCATGAACTTTTTTTATTGAAACCAACTAGTAATGCAGGGACGCCTGAACCAACAAGTTTGCTAATTATTCCAAAAATAGTTAGGACCAAAGCAAAAAGAAGTGTGTTGGTCAATTGGTCTGACCCAAAGATAGATTGCAAATTTACTTGCATACCAACTACTGTAAAGAATACCGGGACAACGAATCCGTTTATTTTTCTAATTGGTTCTTCAACTTCTTCAAAAAGAGTTGTTCCAGATAAAGCCAATCCAAGTGAATATGCACCAATTATCATAGCTAAGCCGAAATACATTTCAGCTATACCTGATACTAGAAATGCAAGGCCTAGTGCTACACATAAATGGATGCTTGGCTCTTTATAAAAACCTTTCTTCGTACCTAGGGCCATAATAAATGAAGATATCCAAGGCGAAGCCCAGCTTCCTACAAGGGTTAAAACTAACCAAAATGAAATTGCTTTAACAGCTATTATTATAATACTTGATGCAGAAACTGCTCCAGTTGCATTCATTCCTACTATTATTGCCAATATTAAAATTCCCAACACATCATCTACTACTGCCCCACCTAATATTGTTACTCCTTCTCTTGAATTTAATTCCCCTAAATCACCCAAAACTCTTGCTGTAATGCCAACTGAAGTTGCTGTCATCATTGCACCAACAAATAAACCTGGTATCAATTCTTTTAAAGAATCAAAAGATGCAAAACCGAACATTATTGTTCCAAATAAACCAAGAAGAAATGGTAATACTACTCCACCAACAGCTACAAATGTTGCAGAACCAATATTATTAAAAAACCTTTGTTTATTTGTTTCTAATCCTGCTTCAAATAATAATATAACTGCACCTACGTTTGCTAAGAAATATAAAGATTGAGATACAGGTATTGATGAGTGGTCATCAAGATGAATAAATGGCCCAAATCCTCCTAAAACTAAACCACCTAACGCGTAAGGGCCTATTATAATTCCTGCGCTAAGTTCACCAATTACTCTTGGCAATTTAAGATATCTAAAAAAGAGTTCACCTAACAATTTAGCACTAATTAAAATTACTGCTAAAACTATTATTGATTCTGCTACCAAATGCAGTGGTGAATCGTGCATCTATTTTCCTTTTTATTTAAACGATTTAAGAAATTCTATTAAATATTGTTGCTCACTAGAATCTAATTCAAAATAAGCATCTGAAGAAATTTTAGCATCTCCCTGATGCATTTCAATAACATCATTTAAGAGGTTAGCTCTACCGTGATGAAGGAAAGGAGGCTCTGAATAAAATCCCCATAATTTTTTGGTAAGCCAATAATTAGTAGGCACACCTTTTTGAAGAGGCCTTTCATTATCTAACTTAGCCCCCATATCGTGCCTTTTTAAATCACTCCATATAGGAATTAAATAATTTCCATCTTTATCTTTATCTAGCTTACTAACATAGTCTTCTAAATTTACTACTAAAGTTTTTTTAGACTCTACAATAGTAGTGCTTATTTCAGTATTTAAAGGTCCTGGTTCAACAAACATTAAGCTTTTTAATGGCAATGTAGGCATATGACAACTTGCACAACCAATATTGTTAAATAATTCTTTACCCTTTAATTGAGCTGATTTGATCTCTTCATTTTCAGAAAATATATTATCAGGAAAATCTAGAGTTGCTTGAAAAATTGTTACTGCCGTTATGTCTCCTTCAGTAAGTTCATTCACAATCCCGTCTCTATCTAAATCCGAATTTAAACCTGCTAATTCTTCAGATTGCATTCCGTGATGATGATTCATTGAAATATTAGAAAAATCTCTTAAAGTCCCAATTACACCTTTTTGAATGAAAGGCCTTAAAACCAAATCACTATCTATGCCATCAACGTTTGACCTATCAACAAATCCATTTGGGTGAACTTCAATATAACCATAATTAATACCTTTTGATTCCAAATCAGCTTTTATAACTTTATTTTCATCAATAGATAATTTTTTTGATTTTTCCACAATATTAAGTAAATCACTTGTAATTTCTCTAGATAAAAGTTCAACTAGCCCTGATCCAAATACACCTATAGTGTTCCTTTCATTCGTTATATCTAAAACACTTGAGGAATCATCTTCTGAACCTACGGAGCCCTCTAAAGTTGCAAAATCAATATCTGAAGCCAATCCAAAAACATTATTTGAATTATCACCACCCCCTCCAATTCTTGGGAGATTGTGGCAAGCAACGCATGCATTTGCATCCGGACCTGAGATTCTATTAAAGTTTTGAGGTGATTCTCTTCTAGGTCTTGTTTTTGTGGTACCAGATGTTTCAGGCCTCCCTAATCCATCAAGCTCGTTAAAAGAAACTTTAAATAAAAACTCTCCATGCTCAATTATTTCTTCTAGGTCATAATCGTTAATTTTATTCTGATCAAAATGATTCTTAATCATTGGGCCCTCTCCAAGCGAAATAATTTCTTCTTCACTCGAAACACAATTAATAGCAACAAATGAACAAAGAATAAAAATGAATAAAACTGATTTACTAGTCATGAGGCACAACCTTCAGAGGAACAATAAAGCCGTCTATATACTTGCCAATAGCTATCAAAGAAGATTTGTTATCATAAATAACTAATTTTTCATTATTTTTAACTTCTTTTATTAACATTTCTAATTTATTTCCATTTAAAATTTTCTTTGTTTTAAGTTCATCCAAATTTACTGCAGATGTATTTTTTAACAACTCATCAATGGGGGTTATTAATTTTTCAATACTTTTATTCTTAATATGATATTTTACCTCATCAATGCCATGAGAAGAATTTATATCAAAACCAGAAGACTTTGTTCTGATTAATGAATAAAGATATGCATGAGTACCTAATTTTATTCCTAAATCATTTACAAGACTTCTTACATAAAATCCTTTACTACATAAAATTTTAATCCGAAAATTTGGTTTTTCAAAATCAATTATTTCAAAATCATGTAATTTAACTATTCTTTTTTTTGGATTTACTTTTATTCCTTTCCTAGCGAGTTGATACATTTTTTTTCCATCAACCTTTAATGCACTATAAATCGGAGCCTCTTGAAGATAATTAACTTTCAACTCTTCAAGTATTGAATTTAAATCTTCTTTTCTAACTTGATCAAAATTACTTTTTGAAACAATTTCTCCTTCAGAATCAAAAGTATCAGTTGCTACACCAAAAATACCCTCTAACTCATATTCTTTTAATTCATCTGATACAAATTCACTTATTCTTGTTGCAAAACCAATACAAATTGGAAGAACCCCGGATGCTAAAGGGTCTAAAGTTCCAATAAAGCCTATTTTTGATCCATTTAAGTGAGGTTTTAATATTTGGATAGCTTTGTTTGAACTTATCCCGCTTGGTTTATTAAAGTTTAAAAATCCTTGATACAAAGTGAGATTATTTTAAATTATCCAATATTTTGTGCATTTTTTCAGCATTTTCTATTGTCTCATCAAGATAAAAATAAATTGACGGAATTTTCCTCAACTTAATATATTTTGGAAAATAGCTTTTTATGTTGGGAATGTTATTATTTAGCTCATCAATAACACTTAATTTAGAACTATTGTTTCCTAAAACTGAAATATAAATTTTTGCGTTACTCAAATCTGGACTTATATCAATATCAGAGACAGAGACTAAAACATTAAAATTGTGCTCATAATTAATAATTTCACTTATTGCTTTTCTCAGAGTTAATCTGACCTTATCTGACCTAATACTCATTTGATCTAAGATGTAACTATTTCGAAGCACTCTAAAACATCATTTACTTCAAATTCATTAAAACCATCCAAGGTTAATCCACCTTCCATCCCAGACTTTATCTCTCTTACATTTTCCTTCAAATGTCTTAATGAAGAAATTGATCCTTGAAAAATTACTTTTTCATTTCTTATGACTTTAATTAGGCTATTTCTTTTAACTAATCCTTCAACAACTTTAAATCCGCCCACAATTTTTGTTTTACCCAAAGAAAATGTATCAAGTACTTCTGCAAATCCTAGGGTATTTTCAGATGATTGTGATTTTCTATTCTTAAGAATCATTTCTGTTAATTCATCAACCATTTCATAAACAATATCGTAATTTTTAATTACTATATCATTGGCTCTTGACTGTCTGATTGCGCCCTGTTCAATCACAGTCTGAAATCCAACAACCACTGCATTTGCAGCTGTTGCTAACATCACATCGTTTTCATTTACAGAACCTGAAGAAGAATGTGTGACTTCAATGTTTACATCGTCATTTTCAATTGTTTCTAAAACTTTTTTTACCGCATCAACAGAGCCATCTGTTCCACATTTAATTATAATTCTGAAAATACTTTCATCGTCTTCATCATTGTTTCTAATTACAGATTTTCTTTGCTCTTTATTAATATTTAAAGATTTTATAAATTTTTTAGCTTCTTTATCCGTTTTAAATATTTTAAAATTATCTCCAGCCTTTGGGACTGCATTCATACCTAATACTTGTGCTGGTGCACCAGGAGCAACATTTTTTACTGACCTGTTAAACCCATCAGTTAAATTTTTTATTTTCCCACTTACTTCTCCAGCAACAATATAGTCACCTACACTTACTGTTCCTTCTTTTACTAAAATAGTTCCTAATGAACCTTTGGTTTTATCAAGAGTTCCTTCTAAAACATATCCTTCCCCAGAGGAATTTCTTGGAACCTTAAGTTCTAATATTTGGCCAAGAAGTATTATTGATTCTAATAAATCATCGATTCCTTTAGAAGTAATAGCAGATGTTTCGACGCACATTACTTCGCCTCCATAATCTTCAGGCACAATATCATTTTCAACTAATTGGGACTTAACTTTATTTATATCAGCACCATCTAAGTCACATTTATTTATTGCAACTATCATAGGGGTGCCTGCAGACTTAATATGGTCAATAGCTTCTTTAGTTTGCCTCATTACCCCATCGTCAGCTGCAACAACTAGAACAGCGATATCAGTTATTTGAGCTCCTCTTGCACGCATTGCAGTAAAAGCTTCATGGCCAGGCGTATCAACAAAAGTAATTTTTTCATTATTATGTGATATTTGATATGCACCGATGCTCTGTGTTATTCCGCCATGCTCAGAATCAGCAACTTTTGATCCTCTTATTGAATCTAATATAGAAGTTTTTCCGTGATCAACATGGCCTAATATAGTAATTACAGGTGATCTTAATATAATCTGATCATCATTTAAGTTTGATGGATCAAAATCTGATTTTAATGTCTTTGTTGAATCACTTTTTGGCTTTAATACTTTAAATCCAAATTCGTGAGCAACAAGCACAGCGACCTCAAATTCAATAATTTCATTAATGTTAGCCATTACACCATGACGCATTAACTCTTTGATTACCTCAGAAGGTGGTATTTCCATAATATCTGATAAATCACCAGCAGTTAATTGAATAGGTAAGTCTAGCAGTTTTTCTTGCTCATCTATTAAATTATTATTGTTATCAACCATCTAATTTTTCAAATCATCGATGTCTTCAGCAAACCTAATAACACCTTTTTTTGAATTTCCTGATTTTTTCTTAACTATTGAATCAATGTTCCAAATATCTTTTTCACCGACTGATGCTTTTTCTTCATCGCTTTCATCATTTTCATTTTCTGAACTTTTTGAATTTTCCATTATTTCAACAAGATCATCGCTAGAAAAAACTTCGCTGTCTGAAACAATTTTTTCAACTATTTCTTCTTTGATTTCTGAACTCTCTTCAGTTTTATCTGGCTTCGAAGAAGGAATTATCTCTCTCAAAGCTTTCAATCTTTTTTCAGTCATACCACCGATGCTTAACAACTCATCTTTTGACATATTTTTTATCTGCTCGATTGTATTTACATTAGCAACTTTCAACAGTTCTTCAGTATTTGAATCTATACCAGCTTTAGCAAGCTCTGTTTTTGGTTTATTATCTGCGACTTCAGACATATTGTTATCAGATGTAATATCTACTTTCCATCCACTTAATTTTGCTGCTAATCTTACATTTTGGCCGTCTTTTCCTATTGCCAATGAAAGTTGGCTTTCTGGAACAGTCACTTGGGCTGAATTCTCAGTAGAATTCAACAATACTTTCTCAACTTCACTTGGACTCAAAGATTTAATAAT
>CACNIC010000015.1 GCA_902620405.1 uncultured SAR202 cluster bacterium | reverse complement strand
TATTAGAAAAATTATAAATATAATACCTATTGGGATTGAAATAAGTATTACCAAAAATAAAATTACCCACCAACCTGAAATTTTTTTAAAACCTCTGTAGCTGTAATTAAAATTCAATTTAGGGTTATTCAAAAAATCATCTTCAAAATCAGATTTATCTTCTTTTATTTCATTGTTTATTTCTGAATTAGGAATAATTTTGGCTTTTTTATCCTGATCATATTCATTCATTTTTATTTAGATCTGACATTTCCATAAAGGAGTCTCTTTTTGGTTTTTCACTATTTTCTTCAGATTTTGCTTCTGATGAAAATAAGTTTAATAAAACTACTCCTGCAATAACTAAAATAAGCCCTATTATTGCCTGCCATTGAAGAGATTGAGAATAAACAAAGTAACTGACAATGGCAACTATTGCAATACCCATTGCAGACCATATTGCATAAACAATTCCAATTGGAAAGTAATCCAATGTAAATGTCATCAAATATGTAGAGAAAATATACAAACCAATTATGACTATGCTTGGAAAGGGCTTAGTGAAATTTTTTGAGATTGGGAGCATCAAAGTTCCTGTGACCTCAAAAATTATAGCGAAAAATAAATAAACATAACCCATATTCATTTAATTTCTTCCACCAACTTTCTTCTTATTTCTAGATCTACCTCTTCTTTTATGTTTAAACTTAGGTTTATTTTCATAATTAGGATTTCCTTTATTTTGTTTAAATTCCTCTTTATTCAATAATCTTTCAATTGATTTCCAAATTCTTGTGTCTTTTTGTGTCAAAAAACTTACTGCTTCTCCAACAGAACCTGCTCTGGCTGTTCTACCAATTCTATGTATAAAATCTTCCGGTGCTTGAGGCATATCATAATTAATAATATGTTCAATATGAGGTACATCTAATCCTCTTGAAGCAATGTCAGTAGCAACAAGAATTCTAAACCTTTCGTCTCTAAAATTCTGCATTATTTTGGATCTTTTATTCTGCCTCATCCCTCCATGTAATGCACTTGCTTTAACAGAATTTGCTTTCAATTTTTTTACTAATTTATCAACACCTATCTTTGTTTTTGCAAATATCAATATTGAACCTTTTCTTTGATCAATTTGATTAATTAATTCATTAACTTTTTCGTTAGGGATTGTTTCTATTACTTTTTGCTTAATATTAGTTTCAATAACGTCATTATTTTCGATTGAGATATTTACCGGGTTTTTTAGATACTTTGAAGAAACCTTTCTTATTTGGGCAGGAATTGTTGCTGAAAGCATAATCATTTGCCTATTTTTATTAACTTGTTTCATTATTTTATCAACTTGGTAACCAAAACCCATATCAAGCATTCTGTCCATTTCATCAAGAACAACTATGGAGCATTTAGATAAACTAAATGATTTTCTTTCCAAAAGATCATTTATTCTTCCAGGCGTACCAATGATAATCTGAGGATTCTTCTTTAATTGATTAATCTGAGAAAAAATACCTTTTCCTCCAATAAGGTTAATTGCTTTAAAAGGCTTACCGTGTCCTAAGAAAATTTTTGCAACACTAAATACTTGTTCTGAAAGTTCTCTTGTAGGAGCCAATATAAGAAATTTATCATTTACATTTTTTCTTAATTTCTCAACGATAGGGAGTATGTAAGATAAAGTTTTTCCAGATCCAGTTTGTGCAGTTCCCATCACATCATTTCCTTGAAGCGCAACTGGTATAACTTTTTCTTGTATTGGTGTTGGATTTTCAAACTTTAAACCTTTAAGAATTTTTAAAGAATCACTCGAAAGATTTAATTGGTCAAAGTTATGCATTTAAGTAATTATATATGAATTGTGTTTCAAAACATTAAAATAAAATTTTAAGTTAAATATGAACAAAATTGTTAAGAATAATTAAAAATTTATATACTTTTACCAATTAATTAACTATTTCAGTATAAAAAATGATTAATAAAATAATTTTAAATTTAATGTTTTTAACTTTATTTATTGCCTGCTCTTCAAGTGGCAATGATCAAAATATTCAAGATGATATTTTTGATGGAACTTATGACAATATTATATTTTCAAAGACATCTTTTGATGGATTGGAATTTAAATTCAGTAAAAAATACGATGTTAGTGAATTGCCGGATGCACTTGAAGCTCATTATGGTTTTTTTCAGAGAAGAGAATTTGAAATAAGATTCTATCCTTCAAATGAAATTGCAAAATCATCTGGAATTTTTTTTGCAGAAGAAGCTACTGGTGAAGATGCAATAATAAAAAAATCAGATGCATCATGGAAAGAAGGGATTAAAGACAGGATGACTAGTGGGGCATTTGGAAACAAAAAAAATACTCCCAAGTATATGGATTATGTAATTTTAGGAAATATGATTGTTTTATGCCCAATAGAAATTTCAAGTTCAGAAATTGGTGCCACTGAGCCTTTAGATAACTGCAGGTTGTTGTTGTCTAAATTGCCAGAATTAAATTAATAAAAGAGGGAATTTTGAAAATAGCTAATATAGAAACTTTTTTAGTTTCAAATTTTTTAATTGTAAGAATTACAGACGAAAATGGCATTCAAGGGGTTGGAGAATCTTGTTACTGGTCTTACCCGAAGTCTGCAGAAGAAACAATTTTGGGATTTAAAGATACATTAATTGGAATTGATTCAAGAAATATTGAGCATATTTGGAACCTCTTGTGGAGAAATAATTCATCTTTTAGGGGCAATAGCTTAAGCAGTGCTATTAGTGCTATTGATATTGCATTATGGGATATAAAAGGTAAGAGGCTAAATGCTCCAATATGGGATTTATTAGGTGGAAAAGTTAGGAATAAAGTAAGAGCCATTGCACAAGGTGTAAACGGAAAAACACCTGAAGAATTTGCTGAAAAAGTTAACTCTCTTAAAGAAAAAGGGTTCACAGCAGTAAAATTTACGCCTATGCCTTCTGATTGGCCCAAATATACATATTCCAAGCTTATGGATGTTTCAGCAAATATTGTAAAAGCAGTAAGAAATAAAGTGGGTGTAGATTTTGATATTGCTATAGAAATTCACAGAAATATGAGACCTCACGAAGCTATAGTTTTTTGTAATGAAATTGAAAAATATAAACCATACTTTGTTGAAGATCCTATTGTTCCTGACTCTGTCTTATCAATGTCTAATTTATCTTCAAAAATAAATTTACCTTTAGCTGTAGGAGAAAGAAATGCAGGTATATGGGAATTTAAAGAATATGCAGAGTTAGTAAATCCTGGTTTTTTTAAACCTGATATTGCAGTAGCAGGTGGAATAACAGGTGTAAAAAAAATTTCAGATATTGCCCAAGCACATCATATAAAAATATGCCCTCATAATTTTCAAAGTCCTATAGCGACAGCTGCCTGCATATCGGTTGCTGTTTCTAGTCATGCATGGGATGTGCAGGAGTCAGTAGATGAAGATTTGAGCCCAAGAAGAGATATAACTGATCAAGTGATTAAATTAAAAGATGGATGGTATTATCCATCTGAAAAACCTGGATTGGGAGTCAATTTCAATGAAGGTTCTGTAAAAAAACATCCATTTATTCAAGCAAATTCTCCCCCTGAAATAAAGGATGATGGAAGTGTAGCTCTCAATTAGTTTGTTTTCGTTGCCATAATTCACTCATTGCTAATAAAACAACCATAAGAACTAAGCCTTGTAAAGAACTCAATCTAATGCCAGATGCAGGCATAAAAATAGAACAAATAATTCCTACATTTAATGCGCCAAATGGCTGCACCCCAATTGTTGTTGAAAGATAACCCATTGCTGACCCTCTTAAATTTGATGCCGTCCTGTCTACAATTATTACACTTTGCATTGTACTAAATCCAGCAACACCTAATCCGCCAAAAAAAAGCAAAATAACAGATAAAATATAAATATCTGAAAGAGAAAAAATAAATATTGAAATCAAAAATATAAATGATCCAGAAACAAATAATAATGATTGGATTTTTCTATTTTTAACGCCGGCAATAAACAAAGATCCTATTAGGCAGCCTGCACCTTCAGCACCTACTAAAATTCCAAGTAAAGTTGGATTAACTTTAAGAATTGTCTCAGCTATCACAGGAACCATACTTGTAGTAGGAAATGCCCAAATATTACATACAATTGTCACCAATAGAACTGTCCTAAACATGTGGTTTTTTATTAGAGACTTAAATGGGCTAGATACTTTATATTTTTCAACTGAATTTGGAATATTTTTCTTTGTAGTTTTAAAAATTAGTAAAGACATGATAAATGAAACTAAATAAAAACTACTTGAAAAAACAAAAGAGTAATCAAGGAAATAATCTATGAGTATTCCAGCTGCTACCGGGCCAATGAATCTTCCGAAATTTGATATTGTTAAATCCATCCCAATTCCCAAAGAAACATTTGAGCTTTTTAGTATATCGCCCATAAATGACCTTCTTGATGGAAATTCAAAAGCCCAACCAAGACCAGAAAAAAATGATAAGGATAGTAAATGCCAAACTTCAATTAAATTTGTAATCATTAAAATAAATGCAATAAGGGACGAGGTTAAAAAAATAAGTGTCGAGAAGTTTATAAAAAATCTCTTATCGAATTTATCAGAATATTTTCCTATTATTGATCCAACTGCTAATAATGGGGCAACTCTTAAGCCAGAGTTTAATGCTACAAGCAAAGCACTTTCGCTTAAATTAAAAATAACATAAGCAGAAACAAGGACTTCAAAAAATCTGCAAAATGAGCTTATTCCACCGATAATCCATGCAGGAACAAAACCGTAAGTATTTAAAGTTTCAGTAAATCTTGTATTTTTGGTCAAATCTAATTCCTAGGTTTGATGTAAATAAAAACTGCTATCACAATAAGAATAAATACAGAAATAAACCCAATTATTGCAATAGTACTAAAATTCATTTCGACAAATTGACAGGTAGCCTGCCCATCCTTTTAGCTAAGTTTGAAACTGACCTTTCAAAAAACCATGCCATTCCAGTATGTATGTCATCATTGAAAATTTCTAACCACTTTTTATCTAATCCTTCAGGCCCATAGTAACATCCCATTAACGAACCTACACTTGCACCGAAACTGTCTGTGTCAGCTCCTTGAGAAACTTGAATGCAAATACCTTCATAAATATTATTTGCAAATAAAAAAGAATTAATCATCATTCCAATCTCTTGATAAATTCTGCAATGCCCGTATTCATTTAGTATATTGTTTATCTTCTTGTAGCCATCTTCCCAGTCAGAAGCTTTTAAAATTTCTTCCAAACATATTTTTGATCTAACAAAAAATCTACTTTTTTGAGGTACATATTTAAGTGCAGTCCTTATTATCTCTTCTTTGTCATTCATTACTTGAGCACAAGAGATAATAGCTGCTATAAACATTGTCCCATAAATTCCAGTTCTATTATGAGTAAAACTTGCATCACGTGCAGCTAATTCTGAAGCCAATTCCGGGTTGCCCGGTAAAGCATAACCATAAGCATCAGCTCTTATTGCTGCACCACAAAGTTCATCGCCAGGATTCAAGTAATCGTTAATTGCGTCCAACTTTTTTCTATAATTTTCTTTTTCTTTAGATTTTCCCACTCCTCCTTTAGACGAAAAATTTGATCTTGAAATTGGGTCTAGTGAGTTTATGCCAACATTAAGCAGTCTTGTTCTTTCAGGGCCAAAAGTGGTGTTAATAGGAAGATGATGAATCCATAGTTCTTCCATATTTTCATGAGTGAAGTTTGTTCCATACTTTTCTAAAATTAGCATCCCCATAATGGTGTAATTTATATCATCATCAGGTGCGACATAACTTATATTTTCCCTCGTAGTTTCTATGTGAGAAGGATGAACTCTTGGTAAAAATTCTTTTATTGAGCCAGATACATAATAACTTAAAGGCCATTGATTTGATTTTACCAAAGCATACTTGATCTCATCTCCTGTTAAAGATGCTTCTAGGGGTTTTCCTAATATACAGCCAGACAATGAACTTAAAAAAGCAGTCTCAACTCTTTTTGAAGAATCATCCAAATTAACATCACATATTTTTGACTGAATTCTGTTTGGGTCTGAATTGGACTTTATTTCGTCTATGCTATTGGGTTCTACATATTCCCAATCATCTCGAATTTTTATTGAATTTATATCATCAATAAATGACATTATTGAGTCAAAGCTTTCAGGTAAACTATCTAATTTTTCTTTCAAGCCATTTACATCATATCCCTGCTCACCTTTATTTAAAATTACTCCGTGTAGCCTTTCTTTTAATGTTTCGAATTTAATTAACATAATTACCTCAACAAAAACTTAATATTAATTTGAATATTATTCAATTTATTTTTAATTGGTTTTAATATGTAGTTATGAGAAATGTAATTATTGGATCCGGTGTCTATGGATTATCAACTGCAATTGAATTGATTATTGAAGGCATGGATGTAATTATTATTGATTCAAATAATGAAGATATTGCATCTAGAAATGCGCTCGGGAGAATAGACCCAATATTTAAAGGTTCGGGGTCATATATGGCAACAAAGGATAATAATTCTGCCCAAAGACCCAAAGACCAAAGACAATTTGCTCTTAAAAGTTTTAATTTGCATATTGAGTATTATGAAAAATACTACAAAGGCACTAAGTATGAGTATGAATTCATTAACATACCAACACTTCAAGTTTTAAATCAGAATGATTTGAATGAAATAAAAATTGAAGTAGATGATATAGAAAGTATTGGCTTTAAACTTGATATTTTAGAAACTCATGAGGAAATCAAGGAACATGCGCCAATGATTTCAAAAGAAATTAGTAAGGCTGCAATTATGCAAACTACTAAGTTTATTGATTCAGAATCTTTTATAGAATCATTAAGAAATAGGTTCTTGGATTTGGGTGGCAAGATAATAACAAATAAAGTAGAAAAAATAGAACCTGAATCTAATAATGTAGTTTTATCTGATAATTCAAAATACAGTTACGGTAATTTAATTATTTGTGCTGGACCATGGACTAATGAATTACTTTCAAGTATTGATTTAAAAGTAGATATGTATCCTGCAAAAGGAGAGATAATAAAAATTGAAAAACTTAACTCCAAATTAAATTATCATTTGCATGGAGAGTGCTCTATTGTTGAAAGAAGTGACGGGTTAATCTGGATTGCAGCTACCCACAATGAATATGAATTTAATTCAGAAAAAACTAAAGAAGCAGAAATAGAATTAATGAATAAAGCATCTTTTTTAATTCCTGAAATCTCTAATTTAAAAAAAATTGAACATACTGCATGTGTTAGGCCTGCAACTAAAAATGGAATGCCTATAATTAAAGAATTAATTGACTCATCAAATATATATGTTGCAACTGGTGGCGGTGGATGGGGGATAATGCAATGCTTTTACGTAGGAAAATCAATTAAGGAACTAATTAATGAATAATTTATTATCTAATCTTAAAGACCCTCTGGTAGGACTCCCAATGCTTACTCCTTTCGATGAAAAAGATAAGGTAGATTATCCCTCTGCTGTATACAATGTTGAAAAATGGAACAAGACTAAGGCAGATATCTTTATTATAGGTACTGCATCGGGAGAAGAGCTTTATCTTAGCGAGGATGAAAAAGTAAACTTAGTATCTACAATTTCAGGTTCATTAGAAAAAGGTAAGGTAGTTTGTGCTGGAATCGACAATCCCTCAATCTCTGAAACGCTAAGGCTTGCAGAAAATTATGAGAAATCTGGTGCAAAGTTGCTTCGAATAAGATACCCAAGAAATGAATCAACACTAAGAGAATACTTCAAGGAAGTCTTAAAGTTTTCACCTTTGCCAGTTTTGTTGATGCATCAAGGAGAGCCATTAAATTTTGGAGTTGCACCTAAGCCAGTTTCCAGCCCCCAAATGCTTGGTGAAATAGCATCAATGGATAATGTGTTTGGTTATGTTACGGAGCACGATATGAGATTTGAATCAACTGTCCGAAAGCATGTCCCAAGCGATAAAAGGTTTTGGATATGTAATGGCAGCATGATATTGCTTGGAACCTTAATTGGGTGCAATGGTACAACAACAGCTTTTTCAAATATTTGGCCAGATGCCATGAAAAAGCTTCTGAAATTAGGAATGGAAGGAAAATATAATGAGGCAAAACAATTACAAGACCAAGTAAAAGAAATTGACAATTTGATGTTGCCTTTTCTTGCAACTGGAATCAAATATTGTCTTGAACTAATGGGTTACAAGGGTATGGTTGCAAGAAAGCCAAGAACTATATTGCCAGATGAAATTAAATTGAAGATAAAAAATAAATTAATTGAAGCAAAACTTATTTAAATAAATATTTTGTTATACTTATTTCATGATTGATTACATTTTTGCTGTCTTATGCCTGACTATAATTGGTGGTTTGTTGTGGATAACTGAGCCAGGAAATAAATATGCCTCAAGATTTTTTAAAAATCGAAAGTAGGTTTAAATGAATAAAGTTTCTAACTTTCTTGTTAATTTAAACATTACTAATCATGGATCAGGCCACACCGAACCTGCAGAAGGATTCGTTGACTTCTTGCTGGCATGGAATTTTTTACACATAAATTCTTTAAATGGAGTAATCAGCCTCATATTTGTATCTTTGATAGTAATTATTTACTTAACTGGAGTATTTCGTTTATCTAAAACAAATTTTCTAGTTCCATCGAAATTGGCCCTTATTTCAGTAGCATTATTCTTATTAATAGTCGTTTTAGAAGGACCAATCGATTTTTTTGCTGAAGAAATGTTTTTCATACACATGATTCAGCACTTAACATTAATGGTTGTAATTGCACCTCTTTTGCTTAGTGCAAATGCAATGCCTATTTTTATATGGGGCACTCCAAAAAAAATGAGATCAACACTTTCAAGGCCTTTTGCCGGAAATAGTATTTCAAAAAAAATATTGAGTGTAATAACAAGACCTAGATATTCATTGTTACTTTATATAATTAATTTATATCTTTGGCATATACCTTATTTTTATAATTTAGCACTTGATTACGATACATTTCATTTCATTAATCATGTAATGTATGTTTTTATGGCAATGCTGTTATGGTGGCCAATATTAGGACCTGCGCCAGTAAGAACAAATTTAACTATTCCTCAGAAAATTGTTTACGTGCTTGTTGCTGTAACTCCAAGTGCAGCACTTGCGGCATTTATAACTCTATCGGGAGACCCAATTTACAATTACGAATCAACTCCATTGCACTGGAATATGCTTTCACATTCAGAAGATCAAACATGGGGGGGCATAATAATGTGGTTGCCAGGAAACTTTGTATTCTTAGGCGTCTTGACGACACTTTTCTTTAAATGGTCTAAGCAAGAAGAGTCATCTTCTTTGCCTAACCTTGAAAAATGAAAAAGCTTATTTTCATATTGGCTTTGCTAATTATTTCTTGCTCAAACCAAGAAAGCTTTGAAGTTGCAGAAGGTAGAATATTAAATATAGAAAAAGGTGCAAAAACTGGTAGTTTTGAATTTATAGATGTGAATGTAAAAAATAAAGAAGTTAGATTTTATTCAAATAATAAAAATTATGGTCACTACACATACGATCATCTCATTTCACACCAAATTAGTGGTGACTTTATTGAAATTAACTATAAAAATGAATCTGGCAAAAATTTAATTATTAGTATTCAAAATCATGATCATTAAAAAAAATTATCATGATTTAACTAATTATTTTGATCACGGTATATCAAACAATAAAGAGTTTGATACAACAATAATACTTCTACTTTTACATATACCGTTAATAATTGGTGCAAAAATTAGTAAAAGAAATCAATTAGTTAGAAGAATATTATTTTTTATTTACGCCTCAGGCATGATCATATTTATTTTGCTTTTATTACTAAATTTGTAATTATTAACTTGATAAACAAATATTTGTTTTCTAAACTAAAACTTATGAAAAAAATAATAAAATATGGCTTATTATCTACAGCGCAAATAGGAATAAATGCACACCTTCCAGCTTCAATTGAATCTCATAACTCTGAAATAATTTCAATTTCATCAAGAGGTGTAGAAAAGGCAAAATTAGTAGCAGAGAAAAATAAAATAAATAAATATTTTGGTTCCTATCAAGAACAAATTGAAGATCCAGAGGTAGATGCAATAATAAATTCTTTGCCAAACAGTATGCATTGCGAATGGACAATTAAATGTGCTGAGGCCGGAAAACATATATTGTGTGAAAAACCTTTAGCTGTGACTGTTGAAGAATGCAAAAAAATGATAGATGCGGCAAATTACAATAATGTATTGTTAGTTGAAGCTTTTACGCACAGATGGAACCATCATTTAATTACTGCAAAAAAAATTATCAAAAATGGTGAATTGGGTAGTGTAGTAACAACAGATTCATCCTTGTGCTTTACTACTGATCCCAAAAATAATATTAGGTTTACTCCTTCTCTTTCGGGTGGTGCATTGTGGGATGCAGGTTGTTATGCAGTATATGCAACAAGATTTGTGCTTTCAGAAGAACCGTATTTAGTTAGTGGGTCAAGTTTTGATTTTGGTGATTTTGGTGTCGACACGACTTTCAAAGGTGTCATGGAATTTAAAAGTGGTGCAATTTCAACAATAACGACAAGTATGAATCAGCCATTTAGATGCCATATGAATATTGATTTGACTGGGGGCAGGATTGAAATTCCAAATATGTTTGATGACTCTGGCCCAATAATAATCAGAAAGGGAACAAATGATGATTCAGATGAGAAAGTAATTGAGGTTGAGTCTAAGTATAGATTTGTTGAACAATTAAACGAATTTTCAAATTGTATTATTAATAATATTGAACCAACTTTTCCACCTGAAGATGGGCTGAAAAATACTGCAGCTATTTATGCACTATATAAATCATCATCTGAAAATAAAAAGATAATTGTTAAAAGTAGTTAAATGATCAAAAGAATTATTCAGATTGTAGTTTTATTATTGCCTTTCTTAATTTTCTTAATTTTTTCTTCATGTTCCGACCCTAAGCCAATTGATGATGAATTTAAAGTCACCAAAGACTTTGAGCTAATTGAAAAAACATTATCTGAAAAAAAATTATATTTTATTGAACATAGAAGAACTTCAAATCAGCAATTTAGCCCATCTGATTCAGAACTAAAGGAGCCACGGTATGTTGCTGATAATTTTCCAAAAATTAACGATAAAAACGAATGCGATGAGATATTTAGCGAAATAAAAAGTTCAATGAGGAATTACCCATTATTTATCATTAATGAAAAAAATGAAGTGTTGGCTTACCTTGTGAAATTTAGGAATACTACAGGAATACTTTCTGCCAACCAGCAAAGTATTCCTGTGATATTGCTTCAAGATTTTAAAGATTACTTCGGTTGCTAATTTATACAAATTTAACAATTTGATGATAAATTGAATAAAAAAAGGAGAACAAATGGCTAAATTTTTTGCTTTAGGAAAATATTCGGAAGAGAGTTATCAGGCTTTCATAAAAAACCCAAAACAGGACAGAAAAGCTGCGGTAAAAGCGTTAGCAAGTGCAATGGGAGCATCATTTTCAGATATTGAATTTTTAAGAGGTCCATATGATTTCATTGCTACTATAGAAGCTACAGATTTTGAAACTGTGGCAGCTGTAAAGATGGCAGTTGAGGCACAAGGTGTAGGAAAAGTAGATATTTTTGAAACTGTGGACATTAATTCTATTGCTGAGAAAGCTCAAAAAGCAATGTCTAATTACACACCTCCATCTGAGTAGAATGATTTACAGAAAATATGGTCCTAAAAAGATCAATCTTTCTGTTATCGGTTTGGGTGGAATAGTTGTAAAAGATACTAACCCTTTTGAAGCCGAGGAAATCATTGAACATGCTCATAATAATGGAGTAAATTATTTTGATGTTGCACCTGGATACGGTAATGCTCAAGAATTAATGGGTCCTGTAATTGAAGGAATAAGAAGCGATATATTCCTTGCTTGTAAAACAAATAAGAGGGATAAAGAAAATTCTAAGATTGAGCTTGAGGACTCGTTAAAAAAACTAAGAACAGATTATTTTGATTTATATCAACTTCATGGAATGAAAACCGATGATGATTTCAAAAATGTTAGTTCTAAAGATGGGGCATTAGAAACATTGTTTGAAGCAAAAGAACAAGGAATAGTTAAACACGTTGGGTTTTCATGCCATTCTGTAAGTGTCGCAGATAAACTAATTGATAATTACGATTTTGACTCAATATTATTTCCTGTAAATTGGGCGTTAATGTTGAAGCATAATTTTGGAGTAGAGCTTTTAAAAAAATGCGAAGAAAGAGATATTTCAGTTTTAGCTTTAAAATGCATGGCAAACGAATTGTGGTCTGATAACAATAGAGGAGATTTCAAGAAATGTTGGTATAAACCACTTACTGATAAAAAACTAATAAATCTTGCTATAAAATTCACTTTATCCAAGAATGTTATTTCTTTCTTACCTCCAGGCAACACAAGTTTGTTTAAGGCTGCTTTAGAAATAGTAAAAAATGATCTTGATGAAATTAGTAATAATGAAATAGAAATACTAAAAAAATATTCTGAATCAACTAATGCAATTGGGTCTTCTGAAGAAGTGTTTATATAATTTAGGGGGCGTTATACATCAGGCATTTTTCTTGGAGGAAAAATAAAGGGCTCCAATCCACAACACCCCAAAAATTAATATCTTTATTCTACATTAAACTTGTTTATTAATTCTATAATCAAATGTCACAATTTTTATGTCTTTGGGTGGATTATGATATTTTTAAATAAATTGTTAAAGGAGGATAATGATTATTGGTTTAATTGGATTAGGTGAGATGGGATCTGAAATCGGAAGATATCTTGTCATGAATGACCTTGAAGTAATTTCAGTCTTTGAAGGAAGGTCTGATTTAAGTAAAAAAAGAGCATTAAATTACGGTATAAAAGATGCAGGCTCAATAGAAAAATTATGTATGAAATCAGATCTTATATTATCAATAATACCTCCAGACAAAGCTATCGAAACGGCAGAATCGTATACCTCATATAAAAATAAAAATGGTCAAATTTATTGTGACTTAAACGCGGTTTCTACTATGACTGCAAAAAAACTTAAGTTAATTCTTAATGAGAAAAAAATAGAATATGTTGATGGAGCTATTATGGGCGGTCCTCCCACAGAAAATTATTCACCGAGAATTTACTTATCTGGAAAGTTATCAGAAAAATTAAAATTCTTAAATGGAAAAGGAATGGAATTAATGATATTGAAGGGTTCTGATTTTAAAGCCTCTGCAACAAAGATGGTATACGCATCTATAACTAAAGGTTCAAAAGCTTTAGTTGCAGGAGCTCTTATTACAGCCAAAAAAAATAATGTATATGATGAATTAATGGATGAATTAAAATATTCTGAGGAATATTTTAGTATGGTTGCAAAAAATCAACTTCCAAGCATAAAGCATAAGGCTTATAGATGGATAGGCGAAATGAATGAAATATCTTTGACATTTAAAGAATCAGGTTTGACTGGTGGCTTTCATAGTGAGGCTGAAAAAGTTTATGAGTTAATTAAAAATTTACCTGAAGGCAAAATTGAAATCGAGGATATAATTAATCAGGTTACTGATAATATGGACTAATGGAAGATAAAATAATAAATGAGATTATAAATCGAAAAAGCTCTTTAAATTTTTCAAATGAGAAAATTACGAAAGACGAAATTAATATTTTAATTGAAGCTACAAAGTGGGCTCCTTCATCGAGAAATATGCAGCCATGGAAAGTAATATTTGTTTCAAATGAAAGCATTTCTTATGAACCATTATTTAATTCTCTTAGCGAAAGCAATAAGGAATGGGCTTCGAGTTGCACACTCTTTGCAATTTTTTGTGTTGAAGATGATAAAAGATTAAATAAAAAATTTTTAGATGTCGGGTATGCGGGTCAAAATTTAATGCTCCAATCAGAAAGACTAAAAATACAAACCCATCCAATGGGTGGATGGAGCGAAGAAAAAGTTAAGGAAGCTATTAAGATTCCCACTCAAAACCATGTTGTATTTATTTTGGCTATGGGTAAAGAAGGTAATTTAGAAAATCTTAATGAAGATTTAAAAGAAAGACACAATAAATTAAGAACTAGAAACCCAATAGAAGAAAATTTTTCCTTTGATTTTTGGAAATTTTAGTTAAAACTAAAAGGGAGAGGTAAATGGAGTTATGGATTTTATTGCCCTTGATTTCTGCATTATTAATGGCCTCAGTCAATGTTGTAGATAAATTTTTTGTTTTAGAGGGTAAAGATAGTTTAGATTTTAAATCTTTTTGTCTTTACAGCGGTGGGATGCAAATAATAATATTTTTATTGTTATTTCTTATCTATCCATTAACTTTAAATAAATTAATTTCTTTAGACTCAGCAATTGTAATTTTGTCAGGAATATTCTTTGGTTTAAGTTTAATTTTTTTAGTTAAAGCAATGGATATTGAAGAAATATCAAGAGTTGAGCCAATATATTTAATTCATACCATACTAGTACCTTTCATTGGTTTATTTTATTTAAATGAGAACCTTAGTTTTGATAAATATATAGGAATAATATTAATTTTCTTTTCTTCAATATTTGCATCTATAAGGTGGGATAAAAATATTAAATCCATTGATAAAACAGCAATTTCTAGCTTGATTATCGGAGGTATATTTTTTGCTATAGCAAGCATTATTATTAAGGAATCAATAGATAAAAACTTATTTACTGATCCTCAAATCTTAAGTTTAAGAGCATTGGGCCTATTTTTTGCAGCAGGCATACCGTTTATGAATAAGAAAAATTTTAGAAACCTATCAACTTTCTTTGTACATAAAAAAAGAGGGTCAGCCTTATTTATATTTGAAACAATTTTCCCTCTTCTCAGCATGTACCTTATAGTTATTTCTTTAAACTACATCGAAGTATCGATAGTAAATTCATTTAATGGTGCAAGGCCAATTTTTACTATATTATTTAGTATTTTTCTTGCATACATTCTTCAAAGAAACACACAAGAAAAGGTTGACCCCGCAAATATATTTATTAAATTCATATCAGGAATCTTAGCTTTACTAGGCATAATTCTATTAGCTTAATAGGGAAAATCTATTTCATTATTCTTAGCATATTTAGCTTGGTCAACACCGAAATCTTCTTGCAATTGAATGCTTAACCCTCCATCAATAACTAAGGAATGACCCGTTATGAATGATGCTTCTTCAGAACACAAGAATGCAACCCCATTAGCTATATCTTCTGGAATTCCTGTTCGCCTAACTGGATATTGTTCTTCAAAAAATTTTAAACCAGAAGGAATTTCATTCCACCTGACCTCCATTTTTTCAGTAACAATGTGTCCAGGACAAATTGCATTAACCCTCACACCTAAAGGGCTGAAATCACATGCCATTTGCTTTGTCATTCCAATTACTGCAGATTTTCCAGCCTCATAAATTAAGGCCCCTTTAGACATCAATAATCCATGAACAGAAGATATGTTAATAATATTTCCTTTATTTTTAATTAATTCTTCACCTGCATACTTAGCACCTAAATAAATAGCTTTTTGCAGCATTGCTATCCCTTGGTCCCAACTTTGCTCTTCAACTTCCAGAGCTGATCCTCCAAAACTTGTATTGTTTCCCGTTGAAAAAGCATTTTGGATTAAGTTATCGATTCTTCCGTATTTTTCTAAAGTAAAATCAACCATTTTTTTTATGTCAGAAGATTTAGATACGTCGGTTTTTATAACTTCACATTCACCGCCAAGATTTCTAATTTTTGCTGAATTTTCCAAGCTTGCCTCAAGATCTATATCAGCGATTACTATTTTTGATCCTTTTTCAGAAAATTTTCTTGAAATCCCTCCACCAATTCCTATAGCTCCACCAGTAACAATTGTTACTTTTCCAGAAAAGTTCATTTTTCCTCCTATGTAAATTCAATTTGTATTAAAAATTTGTCCTTTTTAGATTACACTGAAAACTATAAATTGTTCATTAATTATTGTGAAAAGATACAGAGGAAAAATAAACTCAATACAAAAAGTCATCCTCAAATGGATGTTGAAAAACCTAGTTTTAATTTCTCAGGAAAAAATCCAAAGTTCTGGAAAAGAAAGGTTTATGGAAGATACAGACTTTTTAATTCCTTGGTCTCCCCAAGAAATTTTCAATATTGAAGGGAAAAACCATATGTCAAAAATTTCAACTTCATTAAGAATTTTAGAGCAGAGGGGTTATGTTAAAAGGCACAGAAATTCTGCAAAAGGGCCTATAGCATATATTTCATTTACTAATGATGGAGTTTTTATAGCAAAAACTTGGGCTAGAGTTACAGAATCAAATGAAGAAGATGACTTTAAAAGTTTTGATGATATTGAAAAAGGTTTTGAAAGGCAGGATTCAGATAGTTATGAACAATGGAATCAGGACGAAGAGATATAATTATCTTTTTTCAATAAAATGCTCTAATTGATTAATTAAGTTGGGAAGTAATTCACTTATACTTTTTGGATTTCCAGGTAAATTTAAAATTAATGAATTCCCTCTTGTTCCTGCTGTCTGTCTACTTAATATCGCATTCTTTGAATACTTTAAAGATTCGAGTCTCATATACTCACCGAAACCAGGATACTCCCTATCAATTACTTCAAGAGTAGCATCTGGAGTAACATCTCTTGATGATGGCCCTGTTCCACCGGTAGTTATTATAATATCTAAATTATCAATATCAGATAATTTAATTAAATTCGCTTTAATAGCTTCTTTTTCATCGGGAATAATAATTTTCTTTAAAACTTTAAAAGTATTTACACTGGAAAATATTTTTTCAATTTCTGGTATACCTTTATCTTGATAAACTTTATTAAAAGCCCTATCAGATACGCTTATTATTCCTATACTTATCATAAATCTCTATTTAAATTATTAAATTTATTATACGATAAAAATCATCGATCTTTTAAGCAAAGGAATGCAAATGGGAAATGTTGACTTATCTATACTAAATGATCTGACTGCTTTTGATTCAGCAACAGTTCAAAATGCTGCGATACGTATCAGAGGATACATAAATGAGTCAGATGATTATACTGGAACATCTTTGAAAAGGTATACAGGCGAAATGCCAACAATTGTTGGCGTTGCCACCACTGTGAAAGCTAAGGCTCTTCACAAACCTTCTGATGGAGAGGGCCAAGTTCCATGGAAAGACTATTATGAAAAAATTTCAAAAATACAATTACCATTCATATCTATTATTGAAGATGTAGATAGCCCGAGAAATAGGGCAGCGCTTTTTGGGGATAATATGGCATTCATGCACTCATGCTTAGGAGCTGTTGGTGTTGTTGCTGCAGGCGCAATAAGAGATGTGCCTGGAATACAAAGGGCAGGGATAAGTGTTTGGGCCGAGGGTAGAGTCCCAGGTCATGGACCTTTTAATGCTGTTTCATTGGGTGAGCAGGTTAATGTTTCAGGTTTAAACATAAATGAAGAAGACGTCTTGGTTGCTGATGCAGATGGTATTACTAAAATTGAAAATGAAATACTCAATGACATTATTAAAGTTTGTGAAGAAGTAAGAAAAGATGAAGCAAGAACTCAAAAATTCTTTTCTGTAAAAGATAAAACCAGATACAAGTCATGGACTACACAGGGTTATACTTAAGATTTTAATGATCTAAATGAAGACGAAGAAATAAAGCAAATTAAATGAATTGCAATTAGGGATGATGAGGCAATATAAATTGTAGGGTTGATTCCTATTGTGTCACCTAATGCGCCACCTATTATGAAGCCTAATCCATATAGTTGCACAAATGTAAAAAATAAACCAACAACCCTTCCTCTATGGTTTTCATCTGGCAAAGTTTGAAGAAGGATTATGATAACAGTAAACCAAATTAAATGAAAAAAACCACCTAATCCTAAAAAAATACCTGAAAGAACAATCGATTTTGATAAGGCAAGCCCAATCAAGGTTATAGAATAACAAGTTATGCATAAGACAATTGATTTTGAGTTTCTAAAAATACTTTGCGCTAAGGGAAGAGTAATTGAGCCAATCATTGCACCCAAAGCTCCAGTGCTTAATAAAATAG
>CACNIC010000014.1 GCA_902620405.1 uncultured SAR202 cluster bacterium | reverse complement strand
AAGATACATGGGTCTATGGATATGGGATGGATAATGAAAAAGGAACAATGAGGCAAGTTCTTTACATTTCAGATGAATAAGGAATAAATGAGAGTAGATAGAGATTTTAAACTTGATTTCGATGATGTGCTGATAAGGCCTAAAAGAAGTACTTTATCATCAAGAAGGCTTGTTGATTTAAATCGTAAATTTGAATTTAGACATTCAAATGAAACTTGGGAAGGTATTCCTGTAATAGCAGCAAACATGGATACAACTGGTACATTTGAAATAGCTGAGTCATTAAAAAAAGAAAAAATGTTAACTGCTATTCATAAATTTTATTCTTTAGATCAATGGGCAAAAGCTATAAATTCAAACCAAATAGATTTAGAACATTGTGCTGTTACATTTGGAGTTGAAGAAGCAGAGAATGCAGAAGAATTTTTTGATTATTTAGAAAAGAATAATTTAAATAAACCTAAATTTATTTGCCTTGATGTTGCGAATGGCTATACAGAATTGTTTCTAGATTTAGTAAAAAAAATAAGGAGTAAATTCGATAATCCTTTAATAGCTGGAAATGTTGTTACCGGTGAAATGACTGAAGCATTGATATTAGCTGGTGCGGACATTGTAAAAATTGGAATTGGGCCTGGGTCTGTATGTACAACTAGAACAGTTACAGGGGTCGGATATCCTCAGCTATCAGCAATAATTGAATGTGCCGATGCCGCACATGGATTAAGAGGGCATGTTATATCTGACGGTGGATGCTCTAAACCTGGAGATGTAGCAAAAGCCTTTGGGGCAGGGGCAGATTTCGTTATGCTTGGAGGAATGTTTGCAGGACACGAAGAATCTGGTGGAGAGCTTATTGAAAAAGATGGAAAAAAATATAAACAATTTTATGGAATGAGCTCAGACACTGCCATGGAAAGATATTATGGTGATATCAAAAATTATCGTGCAAGCGAAGGTGAGACAATAGCCTTGGAATACAAGGGGCCTATAGATAAAACTATTCAACAAATTCTTGGCGGATTGAGATCAGCAGCAACTTATGTTGGAGCTAAAGATATTAAGAATCTACCAAAATGTACAACCTTTATCTTAAAGTACAAATAGCTATTTCTTTGTTAAAGGTCTTCCAATATTACCTGGTTCTTGACCACCAAAAAATAAATTTAAAATTTTAGGTAACTTAGTAACATTATCTGATTTATTAAACCTCTGAATAAACACTAAAGTTAATATCATTAATGGAAAAGGAATAAGGGGAAGCACCTGAGTCAACCCTAAAGCATAAGATTGAAGCTTCAAAGCAAGAATTTGAAAAATACCAAAAAAGTATGCCCCTAGAGATGCCCTAATTGGATTCCAGCCACCAAAAATTACAATCGCAAGGCATATCCATCCATAATTTCCTGTATGATTTTCGGACCAACCAAATTTTGAATGCAATGAGAAAGCAGCGCCTCCCAAACCAATAAGAAATCCGCCTATAACTGTTGAAATTATTCTTACTTTTTCAGGGTCTATTCCTCTATTTTCAGCAGAAATAGGATTTTCACCAACTGCCTTTACTATTAAGCCCCATCTTGTTTTTTCAATCATGTACCAACATATAGGAATCATGATAAATGAAAAAAGAACAATTGCATTTTGATCAAATAAACTAGGCCCAATGTAAGGTATATCTTTTAAAAATGGTATAGAGACTTTCTGAAAATAAGGGCCTGGAATTCTTACATAGTCTTGACCTAAAAAGCTACTTAATTTTCCGAGAAAAATTGTTAAGATGAATCCAACAGCAATCTGATCCATTCTTAATTTTGTGTCACATAAAATTATTATAAGACCTACAATTGAACCAATTAATCCAGCACAAATAAAACCAATGAACGGACTACCTGTTGTAACTGAAATAGCGAATGCTGTAAGAGCAGTAATTAATAATGTACCTTCAATAGATAAATTAATTACACCTGATTTCTCGTTAATTGTTTCTCCTAACACAACTAAAACTATCGGAGCACTTAATGAGATAACTGTTATAAATGAAGTTTCAAATGGCAATTTAACTGTCCTTTAAAAATAATTTATTAAGCTTAGTTTTTAATACTTCAGAATTTACAACAAGCCAAAAAAATACTACTGAAGATAAAATTATAGATATTAAACTTGAGTGCAAATTAAGTCGTAATTGCAATTGAGAACCACCTGCAATCATAGCTGAAAAAAATAATGCCAATAACATTGTGGGTATGATTCTTTTACCAGATGCTAAAACTATCAATATTGACAAGAATCCATACCCCCCAGAAATAGAAGGAACAAGCTTGTGATGAAATACACTTGCTTGAAAAACACCTGCTAACCCAGCAATTCCTCCAGCAATAGCAAATGCTATGAAAATATAAACACCGCTATTAAATTGAAATTTTTCTGTTGAATCTGGGTTAGTTCCAGTTGCTTTAAGCTTTAACCCGGTTTTAGTAAAGCCCAAAAAAACGATTGATAATATTAAAATCACAGAAACAATTAATATTGGCAATGCAGGAATATTTAAATCAGAAAATGTAGGAAACCAGGATGCTTTATTAAATATATCTGTCCCGCTTGTTGATGCGATCCCTTCTTTACTCCAAGGTCCCAAAATTAAGTATATTATTGCTCCACTTCCTACAAAGTAAAGACCTAAGCCTCCAAATATTTCATGAACATTAAATTTAACTTTTAGAAAACCACAAAGAAGGCCCCATAATGAACCAAAAGATACACCAAATATTAGTTGATAAAGGGGAGAAAGGGCAGTGTCTCCTAAAAAAGATTTTGCTATAACAGTAGCTCCTATTGCACCTAAAACAATTTGGCCTTCAATTCCAATATTCCATAATCCTGTAGAAAAAGTAATTATAAGTGCCAATGAAGCCAATGATATTGGAAGGAAAATCAATAAAGTTTTAACGATTTTTTCTGGCCTTCCAAAAGCACCATTAAAAATATTTTTAAAAACATCCAATGGGGAAGCACCTAAAAGAATTATTATTAAGGAAGATAATAAAAACGCCAATATTACTTGAATCGTCAATATGTAAAAATTCTTAAATTCAAAGCTGTTCATTTATTTTTTACCCCAGAAATAAAATATTTAATATCAGATTTCTTTATATTTTTCTTTTCAGAAATATCAGTTATTTTTTCTCCAGAAAAACTTATTATCCAATCTGACTGGTCCCAAACCTCATCAATATCTGTTGTAGAAAAGAATAAGCAAATATCATCATTGATTCTTTCATTTATTTTATTCCATACACTTTGAGTAGAATTTAGGTCTAATCCTCTAGTTGGTTGTTCAATTGCAAGTAATCCTTTTTGGTCAGGTATTAAAGATAACTGTAGTTTTTGCTGATTACCACCAGAAAGTTCTTTTGCTTGTGAATTTAAATTTCCTTTAATATTAAATTCATTAATTTTTTTACTTGAATATTCTTTTATTTTTTTCCAGTTAATAAAATTATTTCTATTATCAGAAAGTGCCATATGCTCAATCAAAGTTAAATCAGAAAATAATCCTTTTTCGAGCCTATCAGAGGGAGTATAGTAAATATTTTCTTTTTCAAGCATTTCTCTTTCTTTATTGACAATTCTAGTTATAGATATGCTTTTATCAAATATCTTTTTAATAAATTGGTCATTTCCGGAACCTTGAAGACCTATGACACCAATTTTTTTTCCTTCAGGTATTTTTGCTATTCCTTTTTTATAATATTTTAAGTCAATATGCATATTATCTTTTTTTATTTTTGAAATAGGATTTTTAATTTTATTAACTGATTTATCTCCTTTGAACATGAGGTCTACAATTTTTTTTCTTTCATAAGGAATTGGAATTGTTTTAATTTTTGATCCGTTTTTTAAAATCGTAGCTTCCTTACACAATTCAAATACTTCATCTAATTTATGAGAAACAAGAATAATAATATATCCCTCATTACTTAATTTTTTTAGCATTGAAAAAACTAACTCTCGTTGTTTAAGTGAAAAGCCATTCGTTGGCTCATCAAGTATGATTATTTTGGAATTTTCAAATAATAATCTTATCAACTCAATCTGTTGCCTTTCACCAATGGAAAGTGATTTAATTTTGCTTCTTATATCAAGTTTAATTTCATATTTTTTAAAAGATTCATTAAGAAGCTTTTCAATATTTTTTTCTCTGAAATATTTTCCAAATTTTTTTGAACCAGCTAAGAAACTTTCTTTAATAGTAAGATTTTGAAAATCAAGTGGATCTTGACTAAGTATTCCGATGCCATTACTAATGCTTGAAAGGGTAGAACCAAGTTCGAGCTTATTTTTATCGACGTATATTTCTCCAGAATCAGGCTTGTAATGACCAGAAATAATTTTAACCAGAGTAGATTTGCCTGCCCCATTTTCCCCTAGAAGTGCGTGTATTTTTTTTGATTCAATTTTAAGACTAATATTTTTATTGGCTTTAACTGAACCAAATTGCTTTGATATTTTTGATATTTTTAATTCCATTTATTTAAAAATAGGTGGCTAAATTTCTCTAGCCACCTATTATATTAAGTAATTATTTACTTTTTATTAATCGGCAGATGAGTCACCTATCATTCCTTCAAGAAGTTGAGGTGCATACCAGATTTGACTATCTGTAGCTACTTCACCTTCAGCTAAGAATGGTGTTCCATCTTGATAATTAAGTGGACCTTCAAAAATTATTTTTGATTCAGTAACTTCATCAATGTATTCCATTAATTGAGCATTTTCTGAACTTGTTAATCCAGGACCTGAAAGCCATCCAATCATAGATGAATCATGATCATTCCAATCACTCCAGTTAGGTCCAGGCCAATTGAAAGTATTTTCAAAAGTGCCATTTGAAGCGTGCATTGCAGCTAGAAGATATGATGGTCCCCAGTTGTAATAGTTCACTCCAAGACATACATCAGGAGCTTGTTCACAAGCACCTTCATAGTCATAAGGGACAGCCCAAACTGTTTCCCCATTAGCAGCTCTTTGACCAGCCACAACTAATGCTTCAGTTGTGTCGATATGTGAAATTACCACATCTCGCCCTTCGTCAAAGAAATCGTTTGTTACTTGTGTTGGGTCCAAAGTGAATCCTGGTATGTGGAACCAGAAACCTATCCAAGTAACTTTAAAGTCAATTGTCTTATCTCCAGCACAAGCGAGCGCTCCAATGTATGTAGCGTTAGTTAGTCTTCTAGTTTCAGCATTAATTAATGGTCCTAAGAATCCAATTTTTCCGTCCTTAGATTTTATTGCAGCAGCACAACCAGCAACTAGTTGTCCGTACTCCATCTTACCCATAATGTTTGCTAAGTTTGTAAGTTCAGGTTTGTACCTTTCACCCGTTTCTAATGCAGTATCACCTGAAGCAAAAACCATAGGTACATCAGGGTGCATTGCAGCAGCTTCGATAATTCCATCACCCATGTCATCTGAAGTTGCAAAGATAATTCCTGCTCCTTGGTCAATCATGTCTGAAACTACGTCAGGAACTGTTAGGTCAGGTGAATCAGCTGGGTTAACAAAGTCCACGACAATGTAATCGTCATCTAGGCTACCACCCATTTTTTCAACCGCATATTCTCCACCTTCGAAATGGGCTTGAGACCAACCTTTATCATTTCTTGGTCCTACAAGAATCATTCCAATTTTTATTGGTTTTAATTCTGGAACTCCACCAAAGTAAGCAGCATAGATTTCATCGTAAGCTCCATAACTCATCATCTTTTCAAGTCCAGTATTTATCATTTTAGCAAGACCTGGATTATCAGGGCTTACAGCAAATCCATAGCTTTCACCAGTTGGGAATGTTTCCGTCATTGTAAAGAATGGATTGTTTTTTTGCCTATCTCCATTTACTGGCAAATCTTGCAATATTGCATCAACTTCTCCAGATTGAAGTGCTAAGAACATAGCAGCAGGCTCATCAAATGAAACTAAAGTTGCTCCACTTGGTTTATTTTCTTCTGCGTACATTTCACCAGTTGTACCAGTTTGTACTGCAATTCTCGAATCTGATAATGAAGCCAATGTGCTGTATTTCTCAGCATCAGTTGTCCTCACTAAAAGTGACTGGTCAGCATCAAAATACGGATCCGTAAATAATGTTGAAGCAGCTCTTTCTTCTGTTATTGTCATAGCAGATGCAACTACGTCACATTCTCCTGCAGCTGGCAATAACCATATGCCATCAAACGGCACAACTTTGACTGTTAATTCAACATCCATATTTCCGGCCAATATCCTCATAATGTCCATGTCAAATCCAGTCCAAGTACCATCTTCATCTTGAAACTCAAATGGTTCATAAGGAGCATCAGTACAAACTGTTAACTCACCATCAGAGATCAAGGAATAAGCGATATCATCGTCGTGATGTTCACCATCTTCATGGTGATGATCATCATCTTCAGAATGATCATGATCTTCTTCTTTATCTTTCATGGTTGTAGCCGGAGCTTCGCTAGAAGGGGCATCCATTACAGACTCTTCTTCACATGCAAGTGCAAATATGAAGAGAGAAACAATAAGAAGAGGACCAAAGAATTTAAGTTTAAGGTTTTTTTTCATCAGGTTTTCCTCTACTGACTATTTAATTAAAAACTAAGCATAACAGTTTTCCATAAAAAAAAATGTTAAATTTATTTTAACAAATTATGTGTTAATTTTTTTCTTTATTTGAAAGACGTTTTTCAAGCAGTCCTGCTAACCTTGTAAGAGGAATTGTAAGTACTAAATAAATAAAACCTGCTACAACTAGTGGAGTTGCATTAGCATCACTCATTACACCATCCCTACCAAATCTAGTTAATTCCTTTGTTGTTGAGGTTACCCCAATTACTGAAATAAGCGCAGTATCTTTCAGCAATAGCACCACTTCATTTGTCATAGGCGGAATCATTATTCTAAAAGCTTGAGGCAATATTATTTTGTAATAAATAGTGATTCTATTCATTCCAAGTGCTTCCGCAGCTTCTCTTTGCCCAACTGGTATAGCCTGTATTCCAGACCTTATCACCTCTGCAATATATGCTGAAGATACAATAGACAGAGCCAGGATTCCTTTGCTGTAATCACCGGGTATCCTTACTCCAAAAGCTATTGGAATTCCATAAGCTATAAATATAAGAATTAATATTGCAGGCAAGCCTCGAATTATATCAATATAAATTGAAGAAATAATTCTATAAAATGAGACACTTGATAGCTTCATTAATGCAAGAAAAAGACCTAAAACAGATCCTCCTGCAAATCCGGAAATTGTAAAAATAAGTGTGTTTTTAGCAGCTTGAGTAATAATTTTTGGAAATTGATCCTGAATTAAATCAGGTTTAAACATTGTTTCTCTTAAATTATCTAAATCAGCAATACTAATTAAAAATAAGAAAAATAAAATAACAATAAAAGTGTTAATTAATGTTTTTTTATTTTCTAAAATTGTTTTCAATCTAATACTCAATTATTAGATTATAACTTTAGTTGAAAAAATTTAAATATAAGGGTGAAAATCTTCACCCTTATATTTTATCTAACTATAAATTTACCAACAGTTCCACTTGCATAGTGACCTGGAATATTACATATGAATGCATAAGTGCCAGCAGAAAGGTCAGTTAACTTTCCACTACTACTTTGCCCAGGTTGTGTGGTTGGAATCTCAAGCAATACTTCAATATTTGATAGATCAGCTGACCCATCATCTAATATAGTAAAATCATCATAACTGCTTTGATTGAGCACAATCATATTGTGTTCTAGTTGACCGGCATTGGTTAATGTCACATCAATGTCGCCTGGAGGAATATGTTTCCCCATTTTATAATTTGGAGTAGGCTTTACATCCCACTCATTCATTATTACACCAAGTGTGCTTGTTACTTTACCTTCCTCAGTAACTACAGTTTCAGATCCACCTCCACATGCAAATATAATGGATGCAAATAATAAACTCGTTGCAAATAACTTTTTCACTGTTAACTCCTTTTTTTATGGATGCATATTTAATACTAATATTCAGTTGATACAGGTTGTAAAAAAGAGTTAAAGTTTTGTTTCTAAATTGTAAAATTAGGAATTAATTTTTTACGTTACCTTCAATTGAAATATTTGGTAGCCAGTTTAACCAACTGGGTAAATACCACGCACTTTCTCCAAGTATTTTCATTACGCTTGGAACTAAAATTGATCTGACAATTGTTGCGTCGATAAGCACAGCAGCCCCTAATCCAAACCCCATTGATTGAAAGAATGTGATATCACCAAGAGCAAAGCCACCAAATACAGCAACCATGATTAATGCGGCTCCTGTAATGATGCTAGCTGTTGTTCTAAGCCCAAAAGCAACTGATTCGTTAGCCGATTTAGTTTCATCAAAATTCTCCTTTATGCGACTCAACATGAATACGTGATAATCCATGGATAAGCCAAAAAGAATAGTAAACATAAATAATGGAAGCCAAAATTCAATTTGATCGACTTGCTCGAATCCAAAAATATCTATCATAAACCCTTTTTGGAAAACCAAAACTAATAACCCATATGATGCTCCAACCGATAGCAAATTCATAACAATTGACGCAAAAGGAATTGTTATTGACCTAAATGCAAAAAGTAAAAGCAACAGGCTCAATAATAAAACTAAACCTATAACGTATGGAAATGACTCATTTACACTTTCAACTGAGTCCACAATTTCTGCAGTACTTCCTCCGACATAAATTGTGTATTCTTCTGGATTCACACCTTCGAAGGCATTGGGAATCAATGTGCTTCTAAGATATTTAATTGAATTTACAGCATCCTGTCCGTTTGGGTCTCCAGGGATGCTTGCAAAAAATTCTGCATAACTAACTTCGTCATAAATTGTTAGTTGAGGAGGATTCATGCCACTATACTCAGAAATGCCTTTTTCCAAGTTAGTTAACGATTGACTTATTTTTTCAGAACTTGTATCTGCATCAACAGCAATAAGAGTTGGGGCATCTTGACCAAACCCAAATTTTTCATTTAGAAGTTCAAAACCTATTTTTACAGGTTCTTCATCAGGTAAGACAGAAATTCCACTTGTACCTTCTTCTAAGTCAAAATAAAAATATGACAGAAATATTAATATTCCTGAAGCAATAATCATACTTACATAAGGTCGTTTCATAACTTGCAAGGTAATTGTGCTCCAAAAACCTCCTTGGTTAGTACCAGAATCGGGATCAATAGTAACCCCTGATGAAGGTTTCTTTTTAATTATTGAAATAATTATTAAAAGCAATAATACAATTCCAGAAACAATTAATAATACTGGCCCAAGTCCAACTGTGAAAACAACAATAAAAAATCCAATGAAATACAGTGATAGTGTAAGGATTTTAGGAACCTCAAAACTATTAACTTTATCCCCAAGCAAACCTATAATTGCAGGTAATAGCGTAATTCCTGCTAAAACTGCAACGAAAACAACTAATACTGTCCCAACACCAAATGCATGAAATGTTTTCTCTGGGATAATAAATACACCTAAAATTGCAAACACAACAGTAAAGCCGCTAAACATTACAGCTCTTCCGGCTGTACTTCCTGTATTTGAAATTGCTTGAATTTTATCGACACCAGAATCTCTTTCTTCACGATATCTAGAAAGAATAAATAAGCAATAATCAATCCCTACAGCAAGACCCATCATAGTCATAATATTTGTGACAAAGTCGTTTAAATCAACAATTTGACCTACCACAGATACCATCCCAATTGAAACAAAGATTGCCACAATCGCCATTATTACAGGTATAAAAGCAGAAGTTACTGACCCAAAAACCAAGGCCAAAATTATTAATGCAACAGAAATCCCAATAGTTTCTCCAGTAACAAGATCTCTTTCTGCCAATTCTGCAAAAGTATGTTCTATAGTTGCGGTCCCAATAAAATAAAAATTAAAATTTTTACCTGAAAATTCTTCAGTTATGTGTATTAGTGGACTTACCAACCCTCTACTTACAAAGGGCGCCTGAATCATAATTGTTGAACCATCTTCTGAAGGAATAATTTGGTAATCTTCTAATGTACCTACTTTTTGATCTACTCCTGCATTGTCAATTTCAGATTGTATTTTTATAAAGAAATTGTTTAGCTCTTTAAAATATTCTTCACTTGGAAATTGAAATTTATCAGATGTAACAACAAGCAAATTGTCTGAACCAGAATCTTGATTACTTGCTTCCGAAGAATCATCTACAGGTGATGTTAATTCAGACATCTTTTCATCTTGAAGCATTTTTGCAAGTTTAAATTCCAGATCTTTGGTTGATCCTTGGCCACCTCCACCAAGAGCACTTTCAAGATAAACACTTGATAACGCACCTGATATTGCAATTACTAAAACCCACAATGCTATAACAACAAAGGGTTTTCTAGCAGAAAATGAAGATATATAACTTAATGACATATGCTATATCTTATAGAATTTTTAAATAATAAATATTTCTAAAATATTAATAATTATTCCTTTTAAACCATATGTGTTTTTAGGGGATATAATTGAATTTATGAACAGTACAATAATTTTCCCAAACAACTTATTTGCAGATAAAAGTCCATTAGATAAAAAAAGTAAAATTTATCTTTTTCAAGATCCATTATTTTTTAAAGATATAAAATATCCTGTCAAATTTAACAAGAAAAAAAATACTGATGCATCTTCTATCAATGGAAGATTATTATAACAACTTAATTTCTTTGGGCTATGATGCTGAAATAGTACCTTTTTATAAATTAGGTGGCTCAAATTACGTTGAAGAGTTTATCAAAAAAAATAGGGTTACAAATTTACATATATTTGAAATTGTTGATTTTGAATTAAGAAAAAGGTTTATTAGTGCTACAGAAAATTTAAATGTAAATATTAATTGGCTAAAAAATCCAATGTTTATGCTTGATTCTGAAGAAGTAAAAATTGAGTTTGAAGGCAAGAAAAAGTATTTAATGGCCAATTTTTATAAAAAACAGAGAAAAAATTTTAATATATTAATTGATGAAGATAAGCCAGTTGGTGGCAAATGGAGCTTCGATGATGAAAATAGAAAAAAATTTGATCCAAATGTAACAATTCCAGATGAAATTAAGTTTGAATATGATAATAATTTAGTAGAAAAAAATATTAAAATTATCGATGAGTATTTTATAGATAACTATGGCAATTTAGAAAACTTTAATTTCCCTATTAATGCAAAACAAGCTAATAATGCATTTAATTATTTTTTAGAGAATAAACTTAATCTTTTCGGAGATTATGAAGACTCTATATCTTCTAAAGAAAATTTTATTTTTCATAGCTTATTATCCCAATACATAAATATTGGATTAATGACCCCAATTGAAATTGTTAAAAAAACTCTTCAGTACCACGAAGAAAATCCTGTCAGACTAAATTCCTTAGAAGGTTTTATCCGGCAAGTTATCGGTTGGAGAGAGTTTATTAGAGGGATATATTCAGAAAAAGGAGTTGAGCAAAGAAATTCAAACACGTGGAATTTTAATAATAAAATCCCTGAGAAATTTTATAGCGGAACAACTGGATTGCTGCCAGTAGATAATGTAATAAAAAATGGGATAAATAATTCTTACTCTCACCATGTTGAAAGATTAATGATTATGGGAAATATCATGATGCTTTTAGAAATTGATCCTGATGAAGTGTACAAGTGGTTTATGGAAGTTTATATTGATTCTTATGATTGGGTTATGGTTCCAAACATATATGGCATGAGTCAATTTTCAGATGGTGGATTGATGGCAACAAAGCCGTATATTAGTAGTAGTAAATATATTCTAAAAATGAGTAATTACAAAGAAGATGAGTGGTGCAAAATTTGGGATTCTCTTTACTGGAGATTTATTAAAAAACATGAAAAGTTTTTTAGATCAAATCCAAGATTAAGCCTTATGGTTAATATATATGAAAAGAAACCTGTTGAAATGAAAAAAAATTATGAAAAAATTTGTGAAGAATTTATTGCTTCATTATATGATTAGATTTATGCTAGAATTCCAAATGGAGGAATATTATGAAGAATAAAAATTTCGTAATGCTTATGCTAGCTGCAACATTGATTTCATTTATAGTATCAGTTGTTTTGTGGTTTGCTATGGATAACAAACAAGAGGCAATATTTGTTGGTATTTGGGTTCCGTCAGTACTATCATTTGCAGTCTTATTACAGGTTTCAAGAGACTAAATGAGTGCAGGAACTATTATAGGTGTAGCATTTGGAGTAGTCTTTGTACTTGTCGTAGGCGCTTTATACACTTATCTTGAGTTTGAAAAAGAACGAGATTCAGATTAAAAGGTCAAATGTACTATCGACATTACGAATGTCATTAAAAGTACAGTTGCACCGATTTGATTTAGATTTAAATTAATCTTTTTCATTTATAAACACTATATCACTAAAAAATTTAATTATTTCCAAAAATTCCCATTTTTGTATACTTTAATTGTTAATTATTTATTAAATTTTTTACTTGTTATGATTGAAAAAAGCTTAAATAAGCCAAATGTAATATTTATTCTTGCTGATGATTTGGGTTACTCAGATATTGGTTGTTTTGGTTCAGAAATAGATACTCCAAATTTAGATTCTCTGGGAAATAATGGAATATTGATGACTCAAATGTATAACTCTGCAAGATGCTGCCCTTCAAGAGCTTCATTATTATCAGGGCTCACACCTCATCAAGCAGGTGTAGGTCACATGGTAGAAAATTTAGGTACTCATAATTACCAAGGTTACCTAAGTGATAATTGCGTAACTATTGCTGAATGCCTTAAAGATTCAGGATATCAAACCTTTATGTCAGGTAAATGGCATGTAGGGGGGCATGAAGATATTCAAGATTTAAGTAAATGGAGACCTGGAGAAAAAGGATTTCCAACCCCCAAACAAAGAGGATTTGATAAATTTTTTGGTACACTAACTGGTGCTGGAAATTTCTATAACCCCCCAACATTAATGCTTGAGGATAAATTTATTCAAGTTGAATCAACAGATTTTCATTATACTGATGAAATTTCAAATCATGCTGTAAGAATGTTGAATGAGAAGAATTCAGACCCATTTTTTATGTATGTAGCATTTACTGCTCCTCATTGGCCTCTTCATGCTTGGGAAGAAGATATTTCAAAATATGAAGGTAAATACAGAAAAGGCTGGTCTCAAACTAGAATGGATAGATATGAAGAAATGAGAGGAAAAGTGTTAGACCCAAAGTGGAAACTTACTAAAGAAGACCCAGCTACGCCTGATTGGGATGAGATTAAAAACAAAGATTGGGAAGACCTTAGAATGGCAACTTATTCTGCCCAGATAGAGCAAATGGATAGAGGAATTGGAAAAATTATTGATAAATTAAAAAGTATTGGAGAATTTGAAAATACTGTAATAATGTTTGCGGCTGACAATGGAGGATGTGCAGAATTCTTAGCTGAAGATACTAATCAGCCAAATCCTAATCAATTTAATAATCCTGGTCCTGATGGAAAAAAGGTAAATTTTGGTAATATTCCAAATTTAAGACCCGGCCCCGCTGACACTTTTATGAGTTATGATCTTCCATGGGCAAATTTATCAAATACACCTTTCAGGTTATTTAAAAGATGGGTTCATGAAGGAGGTATTTCAACACCATTTGTTATTCATTGGCCAGACAAAATCTTAAGTCATAATGTAGTTAACGAACCTGTTCAATTTGCTGATATATCACCAACAATTCTTGATATCTGTGGTTCAGCTTATCCAAATACTTACAACGGAAATGAGATTATTCCTGTTGAAGGAGAAAGCTTTGCAAATTTATTAAAAGGTCAAAAATTTAGTAAAGATAAGCCGTTATGCTGGGAACATGAAGGTAATAGAGCAGTCAGAGTTGGTGATTGGAAGCTTGTTTCTGAGTTTCCTGGACCTTGGGAGCTATATAATATTGCTGAAGACCGAAGTGAGACTAATAATCTTATTAACAAAGAAAAAGAAATTGCTTCTGATCTAGAAAAAAAATATGGGGAATGGGCTAAAAGGTGTGGTGTATTAGATTGGCCGATTAGAGTTGATGATGAGTCAACAAGGAAAATTTACAGTATGAATAAAAATGAAGTTGGTTTAGACCCTAATATCACTCCTTTAGAAATTGAAGAAGAGCGTAGGTATAAAAGAAAACCACCTAATGAAGACAATATCACTGTTAGGGGTATGAGGTATTCAAAATAATTAAAAATTATAAAAATTTAATTTTATTTTTTATCTTATTATCAATATTAATTGTTTCTTGCTCATCACCTGAAAGAATTCAAGTAAATACTATATATTCAATGGATGAAATTATTAAATCTGGCATTAAGGTGAAAAATGATTTGGAAACAGATTTTCCGAATTCTACAGATGCAAAATGGGGATTTTATAAAGGTAGGGAGGTAGCAATAATTAGATACGAAAATGTTGAAAATGCAAGATCATTGGGAAATGTTGCTGGTGATGAACAAACAAAGTTTATTGAGATTGTTGATAAAAACATAGCACATGGCCCAAAAGTCGAAAAAACTAAATGTCGTGGACTTAAGTCTAATAGGTATGGTTTCAACAATAAACTTACCAAAATAAATAATACAAATTTGCTACTGGAAAGAACTTTATTGTTGAATAAATCATCATTAAATGAAAATCCTGAAATAAATTTATATGAAAGGATTTGTGTTAGAAGGGAGCCACTTTATTCTGATTATTTGATTCATGGCAATCTTGTTATTTTAGGAGAGCCACTTATGAAAGATTATGGCCAAGGTCAAGTTATTGAGTCATCAGAAAAAACATTAGAATTTTTAGACAAGGTTATCAGTTTATTACCAAAGTAAAATTAAAGTTAAAGAAATAGAATTAATTTAACAATTGTGTCACTGCTGATTTTTTTAAAATTCTTTTAATTGTAAAATAAATACATGAAAAAATTCTTAACAATATTAATGATTACAATTTTTATTGGATGTGCTGGTGAAACTGCATCTGTGCAAGAAGATGATATTGATGCAAATACTGAACTAGCCCTTGATGTTGCCCCAGAAGCTACAGTTGATATAGGTGATACTGATGAGGCGAGTACAGTAAAACAAAGTAAAGACGAGGATAATATTGAATCCATCAAAAATAATGACGAGGATAATATTGAATCCATCAAAAATAATGACGAGGATAATATTGAATCCATTCAAGATGGCAACTTAATTTTACAATGTACACAAGGTACAAATGATCCTCTTAATACATGGATAAAAGCTAAAGGACCAATTGGTGGCCTAGGGTATAACGTCAGATATAGACATGATAACCCTAACATTATGTACTTTACTGATGTTTGGTCAGGGGTGCAAAAAAGTGTTGACGGAGGTTTAAATTGGGTACTTTCTAATGGAGAAGGAGAAGAGTATATTGATTTCCGAGTCGGTCCTTCATTAGATAATATTCCGATATATGCTCTTAGGATAGATCCAAATGATGAAGATATTGTATGGGTCGGCCTTCAAGACAATGGCGGTCTCTATAAATCGTACGATGGAGGACAAACTTGGGAATCAAAAAGCGAAGGCTTAGACTCAAATTATGTTGTTCCGCAAGAAAAAATACATAACTCAGAAGAAGATGATGAGGATGTAACTGAGTTAGATTTAACCGTCAGAATGATCGAAGTTGAGCCAGATAATTCAAATATTGTTTACGTGATGGGTGACGTTGATACCCAAGTAGACGGATTCCAGTTCAGTAGAACAAGAGGATTTGTGTTTAAATCTATTGACGGAGGTGAGCAATTTGAACTCGTCGGTGATTTTGCAAACCTAACTAGATGGCTTTTTTTTACAAACTCGAAAAACAATGAAGAAATACTAGTTACAACAGGTATATTCGACCGTGAACCTGACACAGTAGCGGAAAAAGAATATGGAGAGCTTTCAGATGATGATGCGATAGCAAGTGGAATTGGAATAGGATTACTTAAATCAAATGATGGAGGTGAGACATGGTATGAAAGTAATCAGGGAATTAATTCAAATCACTCCATGCATTTTGGAGGAGCTGACCAGAGCCCATTCGATGAAAAACTGATCATCATTGCAAGTGGCAATGATGTAGATAACTTTCTTCGAGATGCAAGTGGTGCCATTTACAAATCTACAGACGGGGGAATCAATTGGAAAGATGTTTCCCCATCTTATTCTGGATTAGGAATGTATGGAGCTGTTGCATTTTCTGAATCAAATAAAAATGTAGTTTATGTTGCAGGTGAAAATGAATTCTTACGTTCGAGTGATATGGGAGAAACATGGGACATCATAGAAAGATGGGGTCCTCCAGGAATAAAACCAGGGAATCCGATTGATATGGTAGTTAGCAAGACAGATCCTAATACTGTATTTGTTAATAATTATGGTGGTGGTGTTTTTAAAACTGAAGATGGCGGAAAAACTTGGGTAGATTGGAGTAACGGTTATTCGGGTGCAAATATTTTAGGCCTATCAGTAAGTCGCTCAGGCTGTTTAGCTGCAAATGGGCGAAGTCAAATGCATCTTTCTGGTGATTTTGGTGAAACCTGGCAAGGCATCCTTTATGGTAAATCTTATGGCCTTGGAGATGGCCTTGCTATTAAATTTTTATCACACGATGATAGCGATCAAACTATTATTGCAACCGATGCCAATAGTGGCGATCTTTATTACTCAAACAATCTGGGGAAAGATTGGGAATCAGCTACTGGATTAATAGACATAGAGCACTCTCTATTTGAAGAATCGTTTGGTATACATATTGTTGAGGAAGCAACCTCAAACCCAATGGTGTTGTATGCAGGTTATATTCAATCAAAGATTAAGGGGCAAGATCCTCATCAATTAGACGAAATTGAACAATCACCAGGAATGCACAAATCTATAGATGGAGGAATGTCTTGGTTTCCAATCAATAATGGGCTACCCGATAAAGACTACAGCCGTAATATATCAGATATTGCAGTGAGTAAACAAAATGAGAATATTGTATATATAAATTCATTGTTTGATGGGCTGTATTATACGGTTGATGGTGGTGAATCTTGGAATCATTTAAAAGGGGATTTACCAGCGGGCATGTCATGGGATGATTGTGGGCATACATGTGTTAATGAAGAAGGCGAAAGAATTGATATGGAAGACATGGAGCCATCAGAAATGATTTTAAGAAAACATGCTATGAGCGTAGCGGTAAATCCTCAAAATGATCAAGAAATATTTCTAGGTACCAATGTTCATGGTGTTTATAAATCCATTGATGGAGGAGCAAGTTGGGAAGAAACACTTTGGCGTACTGTTGCTATAAAAACATCTAAAAGGGATCATGCACATGCAATTGATATAGTAATAAACCCTTTAGACACCCAAATGATAGCAGTAGCAGATTGGAATAGTGGCGTGTTGTTAAGTCGCGACGGAGGTGATTCTTGGCAGCGTTTAAACCAAGGATTAGATACAGGAGTGGTTCAGGTGCTTACATTTTCTCCAAATGGACAATATCTTTTTGCTGGCACTGAGGGACATGGCATATTCCGATTGAAACTCTTTGATTAAGTAATCATAAGTGTCACCAAAGGATAAAATTCAGATGAAAAAGATTTGCTATTCACTCAATTTAAACCTAAAATTAGCCTTTATGCGGGAGTAACTCAGCGGCTAGAGTGCCTGCCTTCCAATTCTATTTAACCTGTTTTTTAATGTATTTTAATGTCATATCTTTTATGACTTTTCAAATTAACCAACCAATTATGTCTAATAGTGTGTAGAGATGTTTAATTTAAACTGCTACCACAAAGGCTACCACTCAGTAGCAGTCAAGAAATAATAAGACTTTATTCATTTATACTTCTAATTTTTATTCCAATTAATATTGAAAATATTTGAACAAGCAAAATGCCAAGAAATACAGGAATGAATACCGGAAAGTTATTTTCAGAATTATTTACATCAAAAGCAGCGCTAACAATAACAATTCCTAAAATTCCAAGAATCATAAAAATTATTGAAAAACCAAATGAAATATTTTTATAAAAATTTTCTAATTTTGATAATGAGTAAGCTATCATAGATGCGCTTATCAATGCAAAACCAAAAGAAGAAATGAGTAATGAAAATCTGGTCACTAAAATAGTTTCAAGTAAAATATTTGTTGGATTATTCATCTCTGTTACAAGTGAGATCCCAATGCCAATGGAATGATAAATTATGTATAAAAATGATGCAATTGAAAATAATAAATATCCAAACACTGCTACAGGATTGTAGTTAATTTTTTGGATATGTTTTATTAAAATATAAAACCCAAAAAATAACATTGTCTGAGATATAATCCCTGTAAAAGAATCAAACAGTGTAGGATACTTACCTGCATCCATTCTATCTAATGCAAAATCAACCCAAGCATTATCTCCACCACTTGCTCCTGACCCACCTAAAATAAAACCACCAAAAAAATTAATTAATCCTAAAATAGCTCCTAAAATAATAAAAGTTCCACCAAATTTATTTACATTCATAATTTCTCCTTTATATTCACCAAAGTGAATTTATAATTTTTCCTCTATCGCAAGCAGTCAGACTTAAAGATAATTCTGCCAAATCATTTGGGATGAAATTAACTGAAGTTTCTGAGGCTTGCTTGAAGTGATCATCTACACCAGCAACTGTTTCATAAACTTCTGTTAAAACAAATAATGTGTTTCCTGTCTCATTGCCTTCTTCATCTTTTTCTTTCTCCATGCACCAGTTAAGCATCAAAAGAGCTTTTTCACCTTCCTTGTAATGAGTTTCTTTCATCCAGTTGGTATGAGATTCTGCATTTTCTTTCATTTTCTCAACACCATCTGGTTTTACTGTCCAAATTCTCGTTAATTGGGTTTTTCCATTAAACATTTTTCTCCTTTAATTATTTTTTATATTACTTAAAATTTCATCACATACTTCAATTGATTTTGAACATAGAATTACTGTATTACCAGTTAGAATATAGCCCCCAAAAATTGGAGCTTGCACTTGAACAGACCCCAGGACAGTCTTTTTAGTCAATTGCATTGCGCTATCTGCTGAAGGCTTGCCAAATTCCTTTGCATCTAGATGATTAGAATAAAACCTAAGTTCTATATCTTGTGTTCCAAATTGTGAAGATTTAAACCAGCCTGTGTAATTATTTTTTGAATTCGGGGTGTATGGATCTCCATTTTGATCTTTTGAATCAGGTGGAAACTCTTTTGGCTTATTCAATCCAGCTAGCTTAAAATCCTCTAAATCATAAATGTCTTCATTATTATAAATTTTATAATTTACAAGTTGAGTTTTTACTTCAGCTGTATCATGAATTCCTTGACCTTCTTCAGCAATGGCTTCTTCTCTAACAACTGTTCCTGATTCATATTCTTGCTCATCATTTTCAGAAGAACATGCAATCAACGAGTAAATTATAAGAAATAATGCTAAAGTTTTTTTCATTTAATGAATTATTTGTCTTACAGTTTTAAATAAACCGCCCCTCCACTCTGCACCTTTAAATTGGTCTTGCCAAATTGAAGAGTAAGTAGATTGGGTAGGTTCACTTGGGTCGTTCCAAACTGCTAAATTTTCTTCAACAACTTTGGCAGTGGTAAAACCTCTTACCATCATAAACCTGTTTATTGGAATTCCAGTTATTGGATTTAACCCAAACATCCTGACCCCTTTATCTAATAATGTAGGACCAATGCTTTCAACAAATTTTTGGAACATTGCTGCAGCTTTAAAATCTCCACCATTACCATAAGTTGTTCCTGAAACAGCATGATAATATTCTAATTTGCCGTCGAGTTTTCCATTAGGGTCATTGGAGGCAATGAGATTACTTAAAGAAATATCCTGGAATTCTATTTCTCCTAATTTTTCTTTAAGACCATTTTTCCAATTTTCTCTAACTTCTTCAATGTTTGAGACAAAGTTTGATATATCAGAATGAACACGTAACATCATTAATATATCTCCTCGCATTAGATTTTGAGTTATCAATACATCGTTTCTTTTTTGATTATCAAGGTGATCATTGAGGCCTTTAATAAATTTGTCCGGATCAATGGACCTAATAAGTCTAGATTCTATCCACATAAAACTTTCCCTTTTTTTGTCATTATTATTAACAAAATCGTAAAGTTTCTCTTTTATATTAGTCAATATAGTCATAAATTTATTACTAAGTAAAAGGAG
>CACNIC010000013.1 GCA_902620405.1 uncultured SAR202 cluster bacterium | reverse complement strand
TTCAATCTCATTAATAATTGAATCAACAAATTCAGGAATTAAATTATCAACTTTAGAAAATTTATTGAAGTCACAATATGGGCAAATTACATCACAAAAAGGAATATGAATATAAATTGATAAGGATTTATGGTGTCCATAATCCAGACTGTTTATCTTGCTCTCCTTCATTTTGAACTTCTTTTTCATTTTTTTGCTGTAGATTATTTTGATTTTCAGTTATCCACCTATTCATCTTATCAAGAGAAGGCGGTATTACATTAAATATTTCCATATCATCAGGAAATTTATGAGAACCAGAAGAAATTATAAATAAAGCCGCTTCACCTTCATTTAGACCATTTAATTCATCATGGATTATTTTTGATCTTTCAGTGATTATATTTGTATAGTTTTTTTCTGTAACTTCTTTTGCATTTTCACTTACGAATCCTAACTGAGCTATTCTTGTCCAATCAATTAGCTCTTTATAATTATTTTCATCTTCTATTTTTTTATAATTTGAACCAGATTTAATTCTAGAATCAATCGTATTTAAGCACCATTTATTATTTTCATTTAATAATTTTGAAGCTACATCATATTCTTGATACATTCCTTCAATATAAATGTAGTTTATTGTTCCAGCAGTTTTTTCAAGATTGTCTAATTGATCTGAAATTGAATTCCAATATTCAAGTAGCAAGTTTTCAAAATCTTTATTTTCTGGAAAATAATTTTGTATATTTTGTACTAAATATAATTTTCTTTTAAGTTGAACATTGTCAGCTTGAGGTTTACTTATTTTTCCTAATTCTTCAGACATTATTGCTCCTTTTTATACTGAGAAAAGAAAGTTTATAACATCTCCAGAGTTAATGATGTAATTTTTACCTTCTCTTTTTATGATTCCTTTATCTTTTGCTTCTTTTTCAGAAGAGTGTTTTATTATTTCATCAATATGAATAACTTCTGCTCTTACAAATCCCCTTGCAATATCACTATGTATTTTTCCGGCAGCTTCAACTGCAGTCAGGCCTTTTTTTAAAATCCAAGATCTGCATTCTTTTTTTCCAGCTGTAAGAAAGCATATTGATTTAGAAATATTTAAAATAGATTCAAAAAAAATGTTTATATTATTTTCAATTTGCAATTCATTCCTAAATTCTTTAGCTTCTTTTTCCTCAATTTCTACCAAGTCCTCCTCAAATTTCAGTGGAATCTGAAGAACCTTTGTATTCTGATTTAATAATGTCTTAGCTTTATCAATATCTACTTGGTCTATTTTATTATTTTCATCTGAATTAATTATTAGCATGATAGGCGATTTTGCCATCAAGAAAGTACTATCTACTAATGTCCTATGATCATCTGATATTTTTTCTGAAAAAAAATGTTCCCCTGATTCTATTAAATCTGATAACTCCCTAAGTTTATTTATTTTTTTATCGATATTTTCTTTTTCTTGTTTGTTAAGTGATTTATCATAATTAGATAAATTTGAAATCCTTTTTTCAATAATTTGAACATCAATTAATCTTGATTCAATTACGAATTGTTCTATATCGTTTAAAAAATTCACTTCTCCGTAAGGATGAGGAATAGATTCATTTTTAAAAGCTCTAACAACAAATATAACTCCATCAAACCTTTGAATTTCTTGAAGATTTTTCTTTTCAAGGAAATCACTCGAAGAATCAAAACTTATTAGAGATTCGGGATCAGTTAAATCTATTTCTCCATAAACTTTTTTTTCAGTTTTATACCAATCAGATATTTTATCAAGGTTTAAATCAGGAACTTTTACAGATCCAACTTTTAAATCCCTGTTGTCATTCCTTTTTGACTTAGTTAAAGAATTATAAAGAGATGTTTTACCACTTTGGGGTAAACCCATTATAAGAAAATTCATTTAATTTTTTTTAATTGTTTATATAACATATATATAATATATGTATATTAAATATTTATGGAAATTAACTTAGTTTGTGGTACAAATTTTCATCTAATTGAAAATTTTATCTCTGAAATAAAAAATAATAACAATTTTGAATTTGAAAGAATCGACGCACAGATAATTTTAAAAGAAGAAATTTTAAATAGAATCTCAACTTTTTCTATGTTTTCAGAAAAAAAACTCGTTGTCGTTGATTCTCTATTAACAAAAATTTCTTCTGAGGAAAAAAGTGGAGATTGGGATAGTTTTTTAGAAAATATTCAATCTTCTGAATCACAAAATATCTTATATTTAATTGAAAAGTTTGAATCTGAGAGTGATTTAAATTCTTTGAAAAGAAAAAATATTTTTAAAGATATAAATTTTATAACTAAGGAATTTAATATCCCATCAGGTAGAGGTTCATTTGAAAAAATTAGCAATTGGGTAACTTCAAAAGAAAAGCAATACGGCTTAAAGCTCACAAACAACCAAAGATCAGTATTTATTTATGATTCAAATAGAGATTATACCTTGATTGAAAATGAATTATTAAAATTATCAAACTTTTCTAATGGAGAAGAAGTTAATGAAGATGACTTTAACAATATAGTATCGATATCAAAAAATTATAAGATCTTTGACTTAATTGATGCCTTTTTTTCAAGTAATCCAAAAGATATTTCTCTAACAATAAATAAATTATATTTATCAGGCGTAAATGTAATAGAGGTTACAAATATGATTGCTTCTGAGATGCACAAAATCTTGCAAATAAAATTCTTGCTTAACGAAGGCAAAAATAATTCTGAAATTTCAAAAAATTTGAGAATATCAAGTACTTTTTATTTTAATAAATTAGCTAATTCTTCAAGAAAAATCCCTATAGAGAGATTAAAAATTATATATGAATCATTATTAGAGTTTGATTTAAAATGTAAAACCAAAAACTTTGAAAAAGAATTAGAATTAGAATTGTTACTTTTATCAATATGAATATGAAATCTATTTATCTTTTAATTACTTTAGTTTTAATTTCTTGTGCCAATCAAGTTGAACAAGAAAGTGAAAATAACGATTTAAGTGTCAATGAAAATGATGCAGAATATATTGAATCTGCTGATTCAACTGACAGCATAATACATTATGTTAGGGCCCATAGGTCACTTGAAGTAAAGAATCTTAGTTTTGCTGAAGCAAGATTTAAAAAAGTTGTTGAATTGGAACCTAATTTTGCAAGAGGTTGGTTAGGTTTAGGTGAAGTCTCAATATTAAAAAATAATTTTGAAAATGCCTCATTTTACCTAGATAAGGCATTAGAGTTAAAACCAAATTTGTATGAAGCAATATATCTAAAAGGTGTTTCAAAAAAATCTCAAAATAATTGTGATGAATTTATATTGTTATTTGATGAAATAGCTCCGACTCCATTCAACAGGTTAAATTTGTTAATTAGCAACTGCTTTTTAAAGATTAATGAATTGGATCAAGCAAAATTATTTTTTGATAAATCTGATACATCTGTTATTGATGATTATGATCTCATTGCAGAACATTATTTCCTTAAAGGAGATAATGATAATGCTAAAAAAATAATCTCATCAAGTCCTATAAGTAATAAAGACCCCAGATATCTTTTAATCAGTTCTAAAATAATGATTAGAGAAGGCAATTTAAGTGATGCCGAAAATATTGTTAATGAAGCTATTGAAATTAGTAAAGAACCAAAAATTCCCTTTTATATCCAAAAAAGTCAAAAATTACTTGATGAGATTAAAAGTTACCAATCCGGTCAAGCTCAATAAGCATATCTTCCTCAGAAATAAATCCTTCAAATTTTGCTCTTAAAATCCCATTTTTATCAATAAAGAACATCCATGGTTCAGTTGGTAGCCCCCATTTGATGACAGGCTCAGTGACCTCTAAGCTATCTAAGTCTCTTAGTGTCTTTCCAATGAAATTTTTATAAACCTCAACATGAATAAAATTATAATCTCTATATTGTTTTTTTATTTTTTTTAAACTATCAAGTATTGGTCCGCACGTGCCTGACACACACAATGCAGGTGTTGAAAATAATACAATCGTTGGAATATTACTATTAATCGACTCCTGGTATGAAGTATTGTAAAGATCTATGTCTGGGTTAGGATCAGAAGTTATATTTTTTAAATCTGTTTCAGATTTTACAGTTAAGGTTAGTATATTCGGAGGTTTTTTATTTATAGGCGGAGTAATAGATTTTGTATTTACATTAAATATTGCTCTTGATTCGTATTTATTAAAAGTAATTATTAATTCATGAAAGCCAGTTTCATTAATGTCTATTTTAGAGTTGTAAGCCCCTTTACCCTTAAACCAATTTTGATATTTAGCCGAAATTATAGTTTCATTTTCAGATTCTAAATTTCTTAATTTTATTTCATTTAAATCATCATTTATTTGGTTTCCATTAATATCTAATACAGCAAAATTTATAACATTTTCTCCAATTGATATATCTGAAGAAATAATAATTATAGAAAGTTCATCAATTATTTTTTCTGAAGAAATATTGCAAGACAACAAAGCAAAAATGCTTATGCAAATCACCAAAAAATTAAATTTCATATTAATGTAAGTATATTCTTAGGGTTATTAATAATCATATTATCAATATCTTTCTTTGCTATTCCATAATCTATCATTCTTAATAAAATCATTTCTAATATATATGAATACCCATGTCCACCATATTTTTTTAGTCTATGCTTAGAGTAAATGTCATGGCCAAGTAAGATTTTATTTGAATACCCTTTTTCTACTAAATGTTTGATGAAATTAATTTTTTGGTAATCATTTGGCATATAACTTTTTTTATTTAAAGGGTAATAGGATGATTCAATTCCCAATTGATCAAAATTCATATAAACGTTTTCTGATGCTAGTTCGTTAAGTTTATCAACTGAATATATTGTTCTCTCAATATGTCCTATTACAATTCTTTCAATATTTGCATTTTCTTTTTTTAGAAATTCAATAATTTCAAAGGGAGAATTTTCATTTCTTCCAGGGTGAATAATTATGCTGGCACCTGTTTGCTCTTGTGCAATTGCAGAAGCTTTTAAGCTTTTCTTTTCATTGTCTGTTAAGGGATAACTGCATCCAATTTCTCCAATAACCCCTGATGATATTTTATTAGCAGGATTAAAAAAATCACTTATTATAATTTCTGAAATTTCTTTTTCGTTTTTCCTTTTAAAATCTTCAGGGAGTGAATTATCTACATAAAATCCAGATCCTAAAATTATATTTAAATCAGTGTCATTACTTAATAACTTTAATCTTTCTGCGTGGTTTTTTAATCTAATTGACCCCATTGATGTAAGTTCAACAATGCTATTTCCATATTTCTTAAAATCATTTAATTCGAATAATGAATCCTCATAATTATCTAATATCAAATTATCCTTATTGCTATTCCAATAATTTCTTACCCACCCAAGATTTTCTAACGAAACTTTCTCCAACGATTTTTTATTATCCTCTTTTAATGGTGGATCTTGATATACAACACTGAAGTCAATAAATAAGTGTTCATGACAAATAGTTTTACCCAAGTCGTTTGGCTTAATTAACCCATTGACCGTTAATATTTTCCCTTTGACATCAGAGTGTTTAAATTGAGCCATTAACTAGAAGAATTAATAATAGTTTCATCATCATTTAAAAATGAATCTTTGAAATTTGTCCCTATACCATAACCTTCCATTGGATAAACATAACCATTTTCAATTTTTGGCATAGTTTCGATAATGTCTCTATACCATGTATTGTTAAATGCTCTTACAGTTTCTTGAATCATTGCATTTGGAGCACTAAGACTTAAATGGATCCCATTTATAAGTGTAATTGGTCCAACACAGTCATGCGGAGCAACAGGTAAATGGTTTGCTGCTGCCATTGCAGAAATTCTATTTGCCTCAGAAATACCTCCAACCCAACAGATATCAAACATACAAATGTCGACTGCTTTTTTTTCAAAAAGTTCTCTAAAACTCCACCTTAAAGACATCGTTTCACTTGCTGTAACAGGGATATGAGTAAATTTTCTAAAATCTGCGAGCGCATCTAAATTATCCATTGGTATCGGATCTTCGTACCAAAGAGGTTCTATTGGCTCTAATGCTTTTGCAATTCTTTTTGCTGAAGGCAAATTCCACATGGAGTGAAGTTCTACCATTATATCCATTTCTCTACCCACCGCATCTCTTATTTTTTGAAATGGCTCGACACCTTTATCAATATCTTTTGAAGAGATAAATTCGCCATTGGTTTTTCCAGCAAATTGATCAAACGGCCAAATTTTCATTGCTGAAACACCTTCTTCGAGAAGGCTTTTAGCTAATTCACCTGCATCAGTCATGAAGGCTTGTTGATCTTCATATTTTTGATCAGGCATGTGGTCAACATCTCCAGGTATGTTTCTATAGGTCTCTGGTCTGTTTACGCCATATGAATACCCTGCACATGTGTTATATATTTTTATTTTTTCTCTAAATAATCCTCCCAGAATTTGATACAGAGGTTGCTCGGTTAACTTTCCTACTAAATCATGCAACGCCATGTCTATTGCAGATAAAGATCTGACTTCAGCTCCACTAGGTCTGACAGTTATACCTAATTTGCATATTTCATCCCACCTTTTACTTAATTCCATTGGATTTTTACCAATCATACCTGGGGCGATCTCTTTTAAAATAAATGTCTCTACAGTATCTGGTCCCCAAGAAGTTTCTCCTATTCCAAATTCACCTGATTCATCATAAATAACTGTCCATAAAATTTTTGCATATTTCGGGTTTCTAATTGTTTCAATTTTTGTTATTTTAGGCATAGAGTACTCCTTCTGCACTTAATAAATTGGTATTTTATCACCCATTTAATCTAAGATATACATATAAATTTAAGCAAGAGGATTTTTTTGGACTTAATTTCATCTTTATTTTTAGGTTTTGTTCAAGGTATTACTGAATTTCTACCAATTAGTAGTAGCGGCCATATTGAACTTTTTTTAAAACTTTTAAATCTAAATAGCTCTAGTGTTACTTTTGATGTTGTTGTTCATATGGCATCTCTAATTGCATTATTAATTTATTTTAAATTTAATTATTCTAATTTTTCACAAGAAAATTTAGATATTAGTTCAAATAAAATATGGATCGCACTTTCTGTCGTTCCAATTGGTTTAATTGGTTTAATTTTTAGAGATTTTATCGATGAGGAAGCGAGAGAAATTGCATCCCTTGGATATGCATTTATTTTTTCTGGAATAATATTGTGCTTACATATTTTTAAAAAATTTGAATTTAAATTTGTTTATATAATTATTTTTGCCTCTTTATTCCAGTCATTAGCTATATTTCCTGGAATATCAAGGTCAGGAATGATTATTGGGATATCTTTATTACTTGGATCTGGAATAAGGAAATCAGTCATATTATCTTTCTTGATGAGCATCCCTTTGATATTACTTTCAAGCGCATATGAAATTATTTTTGGTGTATTTAATGGATTTTCAACAGTCGATATTTCATACTTAATTATCGCATTTTTAATCTCTTTGATTTCATCATTTATTGGAATTAGAATTATGCTTTTTCTATCAAAATATGCACAATTTAGATATTTTGGTATTTATAACTTGGTTTTAGGTACGATTATTTTAATTTCAATATTTGTTTAAATATTTACCTGTCTTTAACCGAACCATCAAATCCAATTGGTGTGTCTAGTACTTTTGGATTTTCAGGAATATTATTAAGACTTTCATAATTTAAATTAATTCCTAAGCCTGGTCCTTCTGGTACTATAAGGTAACCATTCTCCAGCTTTAAAGGATTAGTTAAAAGTTTATTCTTTGGATATTCTGACTCACCTGTGTATTCTTGTAGGGCAAAATTTGGAATAGATGCATCAAGTTGTACACAAGCAGCAGTTGAAATCGGGGACAAAGGATTGTGAGGTATTACTTTAATATGTTTTGCTTCAGCCATTGCAGAAATTTTTTTGCATCCACTTATTCCTGATGCCAAGCACAAGTCAGGTCTTATGTAATCTGTTGCATTAAGTTCTAAGAGATTTTGAAAATCATAAATTGATGTGAATCTTTCACCTGTTGCAATTGGTAAACCGCTTTGATCTTTTATCTGTTTCATTACTGATGGAGAATCGGGCAACATTGGGTCTTCATAAAAAAATATATCAAAATCTTTTATTTTCTTTGCCAAAGAAACAGATTCTGCAGGATTCATTTGTCTGTGAATTTCAACACATATATCAACATCCTTGCCTACCTCATCAATTACTGAATAAATTCTTTCATATGCATCATTGGTCCATTCAGAAAGTGATTTATATAAATAAAAATCTTCTGAGTAGGGTGTAAATCTGATGGCAGTGAAACCTAAATCAACTTTCTCTCTTGCATCGCGAACTAATTCTTCAGTTTTTTTTCCAGAAATGTGCATGTAGCACCTTACTTTATCCCTCGTTTTGCCAGACAATAATTCATATATAGGTAAATCTAATTTTTTACCTTTTATATCCCATAATGCAATATCAATAGCAGATAAAGCTCCTTGTATCACTGAGCCCATAAAATGACTTGAACGATATAAAAATTGATAATGGTGCTCAATTAAATACGGGTCTTTACCAATCAAGTATTCACCCATTGTGTCTATAGCGGTCTTTGTTGGTTTTTGCCATCCATGTACACCTCCTTCACCAATCCCAATAGTCCCGTCTTCACAGATAATTTTTAAAATTAACCATTTATCCCAAAGTATTGTTTCAACAGATTCTATTTTAGTTCTCATAAATTAATAACTTAAAAGTTATTTTGTTAAGCGTCAATTAATAGTTGATAAGGGTCTTCAAGTAAATTTTTGATTCTGACTAAAAATTGTACAGCCATTGAGCCATCAATTATTCTGTGATCATAAGTAACAGCTAACATCATTACTGGCCTGATTACTATTTCACCATCAACTGCCAACGGCTTTTCCATTATTTTGTGCATTCCTAAAATTCCAACCTGTGGAGGATTGAGTAGTGGGGTGGACATCAATGAACCAAATACACCACCATTTGTAATTGAAAATGTTCCGCCTTGCAACTCTTGTAAAGTTATCTTTTTTTCGCGTGATTTAGTAGCTAATTCAGCTATTCCAAGCTCTATTTCAGCTGATGATAATTTGTCTGCATCTCTGAGGACAGGGACAACCAGACCTTCATCAGTAGCAACAGCAATTCCTATGTCATAATATTTTTTTACTATTAATTCATCTTGATGTAATTCTGCATTTAGGTGAGGAAAGCTTTGGAGTGAATTTACTGAAGCTTTAACAAAGAAACTCATGAATCCTAACTTTGTATTATGTTTTTTTACAAATTGATCCTGATATTTTTTTCTTATAGCAATTACTGATGATAAATCTACCTCATTATAAGTTGTAGTCATAACAGTTTCTGTCTGCACTTCTTTTAGCCTTTTAGCAATAGTAATCCTTCTCCTTGAAAGTTTTACAATTTCTTCATCTTTATGTTCTGGCAATTTATCATCTAAATTAATAATTTCTTCACTAGATTTGGAAGTATCCTTTTTTATATCTAATAAATCTTCCTTTGTTATTTTTCCATTTGGGCCAGTACCTTTAATATTTTCAAGATTAATGTTTTCTTTATCAGCAATTTTTTTTGCAACGGGAGTAATGTTTACAGTCTTTTCGTTATTCTTGATTTGGGTATCTACTTCACTTTTTTGATTTTTTTCAATACCTTCATCTTTTGGTTTTTGGTTAGATGGTGCAGCTGGTTTTGAATCATCAATTATTCCTAGAATGTCTCCAGCCTTTACAATTTCACCTTCGGATTTATTTACTTCTTGTATTATTCCATTCGAAGGAGAGACAATTTCTAGGCTAACTTTATCTGTATCAAGTTCAATAATAACATCGCCTTTTGAAACAAATTCTCCATCTTTTTTAAGCCATGAAGCTACTGTTGCTTCGACAGTTGATTCAGCTAATTCTGGAACTATAATTTCGTGTAACATAATTGGTTATTCTATCAATTATTTCAGTATAGAGTCTATAATTCTTTTTTGTTGAATCTTATGTACTGATGAGGACCCAGTTGCAGTTGTTGCGCTAGGCTTTCTTCCAACATATTTAAGTTTTAATTTATTTTCATGAATTTCAATAATATTTTCATTGAAATATTTCCAAGCCCCTCTATTTCTTGGCTCTTCTTGAACCCAAATGGTTTCTTTTAAGTTAGAACTCTTTAAAATTTCTTTAATTTCTTTTAAAGGAAAAGGGTAAAGTTGTTCTAAGCTTACAATTTCAGTGCCTGAATCAATATTTTTAAAACTTTCATCATTTAATAAATCAACAATAATTTTTCCAGAGCCAAAAATAACTTTCTTAGGTGATTTTATATTTTTGTGTTTTAAAACTCTTTTAAAATTTGAAGATGAAATATCTTTTAATTTGCTTGAAGAGCGTGGGTGCCTTAATAAACTTTTCGGTGTAAAAATAATTAATGGATTTGGCTGTTTTTTCATTAAAGCATGGTTTCTGAGTAAATGAAAATACTGCGATGAATTAGTACAGTTTGCAACTGCAATATTATTATCAGCTGCAGAATCTAAAAATCTTTCCATCCATCCGCTTGAATGATTTGCACCCATCCCTTCATATCCATGAGGAAGTAACAATACAAGATTAGAATCTAAACCCCATTTTGGCTGAGAACTTGAAATAAATTCATCAATTACTGATTGGGCATTATTTACAAAGTCACCAAATTGGGCTTCCCATATTACTAGAGCACTATTTTCAGAAATACTGTATCCAAACTCAAAAGCAAGTGCTGCCATTTCAGAAAGAGGTGAATTAATTACATCGACGTATGAATTATTTAAAAATTTACTTAGTAGGTTTAATTCTGAATTATTTTCAGAGTCCCACAAATAAGCATTTCTTTGACTAAAAGTTCCTCTTCTGGAATCTTGTCCAGAAAACCTAACAGAAATACCATTTTCTAGTATAGAAGATATAGCCAAAAGTTCAGCATGTCCCCATTCGATTTTGAAATTTCCATCCATATCAAGCCTTTTATTTATGATTTGTTTGATCCTGGGGTTAATTTTAAAAGACTCATTTACTTCATATAATTTTTTATTTAGAAGAGTTAATTCTTCAATACTTAATTTTTTAGTGCCTTTTTCATAATTAATATCGTCAGTTATAAATTCGCCTGGCCAAATACTCGTTTCTTTATCATATTTAATATCATTTTCTTTAGATAAAGTTAATGTATGTTCGTCTTTAATCTTTGAAATATCATTTTCATTGATTATGCCTTCTTGCATTAATTGTTTTGAATAAATTTCTGTAATAGTAGGGTGAGACTTAATTTTTTTGTATAACACTGGCTGAGTTATATTTGGGTCATCCATTTCTTGGTGCCCAAATCTTCTGTAAGCAATAAAATCAACTACAATATCTTTATTAAATTCCTTTTTATATTCAATTGCAACGTTTATTGCTTTTAAACATGAATGTACATCATCCCCATTTACATGAATTATAGGAATATCAAATCCTCTGACAAAGTCTGTTGAATGGAGTAATGGGTAAGAGTCTTTAGGGTTTGTTGTAAAGCCTAATTGGTTGTTTGTGACAATATGAATTGTTCCTTCCGAGTCATAACCATTTAACTTACTTAAATTAAATGTCTCAGAATTAATTCCTTCTCCTGGAAAAGCAGCATCACCATGCATTAATACTCCAAGACTTCTCTTGCCCTTTTTTTGATAGGCTTTAGTAACTCCTAGTATTACTGGATTAATCATTTCCAAGTGACTTGGATTTGGAACTAATAATAATTCAGATTTTTTTTCTTTTTTTGCGCCAAGATGATATTTTACATCTCGTAAATACTCATCAACATTCCCAGAAGACATATGATTTATGTTTTCTTCTTTGAATTCAGCAAAAATTTCACTGTAAGGTTTATCAAAAATATGAGCAAGCACGTTTAATCTTCCTCTATGAGGCATACCGAAAGTTATTGTGTCATAATCCTCAAAATTATTTATAATTTCATCAAGTAAAATTATTAAAGCTTCAGATCCTTCAAGACCGTACCAACGAGCACCAACAAATGACTTGTGAAGAAATTGTTCGAAATTTTCTACATGAATTAATCTTTCAAGAATTTTAATTTTTTTCTTCTCATCAATTGTTACGTTTATATTTTCAACATTGTGGTACAACCAATCTTTTTCTTGCTCATTTCTTAAATGGGAAAATTCCCAACCAATCGACCCAAGGTAATTTTCGTTAAGATCTTGGTTATCTAAAATAAAATTTGTATTAACTTTAAAAAGAGGATTTATATTTGCATGAAGATATGCTGAATCTCTTTTATCTTCTAAATTTCCATTAATGGCTGTAGTGTTGACTGGTTGAAAATCAAAAGTTGAAATTAAAAGCTGATATTCTGACTCATCTATAGATTCAGGATCATTAAGATATCTTTCAACAATCTCAGCAACAATTCCAGCGTTAATAGTTGAAAATTTTTTTCTGTATTTAGGTCCTAACATTTAAAGTTTAAAAATAATTATTTTAACTGCATGAATTATACTACTTAGATCTAATAATTCTAGGTTGAAAAAATTCAAATTATAAATTATTAATTTACTTTATCGATTCCCTGTATATTTCCCAACCCTGAGGTTCCTTTTTTCCGGTTAATTTTGACTTTACGCCTGGATTCACCAATGACATTGGGTAACCGTCTGTAGATATTCTCACAGCTTCTTCACCAAGTTGTGTTTCTGCTCTTTCCCAAGCAACTTCTGAATAACTAGCATAATGATTTGTAACACCAACATTATCCATTTTTAGCAATGGGTTTTCAGGATAAGTAGGTTCTTCTTCGAAAACATCTAGGCCAGCGCCTGCAATCTCATTATTATTAAGTGCTTCAATTAGTGCTTTCTCGTCAACTACTGGACCCCGTGAACAGTTAATTAAATATGCAGTCTTTTTCATCAGTTTAAATTGCTCAGTGCTCATAATCTTTCTTGTTGATTCAAGTAGCGGGCAGTGAAGACTCACATAATCAGACCTTTCACACAATTCATTAATAGAAGAAACAAATTCGATTCCATATTCTTTGAAGTCCCAAGATGAAACATTTGGGTCAAATGCAATTACATTCATACCAAGACCTTTTGCTTTCCTTCCCATTGCTCTACCAATATTGCCGATACCAACAATACCTAAAGTCTGCCCAGAAATATGTCCCATTGGAGGCAGGTGTTCCCTTGTCCATACACCATTTTTAACTAACTTATCGTGCAAAACAAATTTTCTTGCACATACCAATAAATGCATTAAAGCATGATTTGATACTTCTTCTGTGCCGAAAGATGCAGCATTGGCAACAATAATTCCATTCTCGGTAGCACTATCAACGTCAATTCCATCAAATCCATGGCCAAAACAAGCCACTCCTTTAAATCCATCGATGCTGCCCACAGCTTCAAAAAATTCTTTATTTAAAGGAAACCCATGACCTTGCAAAACCAAAGATTGGGCTTTGGTTTCTTCTATTAAAGATACAACTTTGTTTATTTTGTCATTTGATCCATCTTTGGGAGATAAAAGACTTCTTGCACTATCTGTTGATGGGACTTCCCCAAGACTTCCTTTTATTAATTCTCCTCCAACTTCTTCAAAAGCTCTTGATTGAGGCTCAAGATTTTCAGCATAACCTAAATAAATACCTTTAATATTTTTCATTTTTTTATCTCCTTATTTAAATATTTTTTTGGTAGCCCCTACGGGATTCGAACCCGTGATCTCCACCTTGAGAGGGTGGTGTCCTAGGCCGCTAGACGAAGGGGCCATAACTGGCTGGCGATCCAGGATTCGAACCTGGGCTACCAGATTCAGAGTCTGGGGTCCTACCGCTAGACGAATCGCCAATGCGACTTCTCTCTATTTTGAAATATTAGCAGATTGGGAAATTTTTATTAAGTTAAATCTTTATTTAGCTTAATCATGCGTATGCAGGTGTCTGCGAAATAAATGCCGTTTTTTATTCTTTCTTTTGCCTGATTAATATTTTCAGTAGTTAAAATTCCATTTATTATTGGCAAAGTCCCTAAATTATTTAGATTTGAAATTGACATAAAAACATTTTCTGAAATTAAATCATAATGTGTAGTTTCGCCACGAATTATAGCCCCAATGCATATAATTGCATCAGCACTCTTTCTTTCAATAATTTTCTTGGTTATAAAAGGTATTTCATAAGCACCAGGGACTGATATTTTTGAAATGTTTACATTGCTTATTTCTTTTAATCTATTTTCAGTGGTAGAAATTAATTGATTTACAATTTCAGAATTGAACTCTGAATTTATAATTGTCACATTACATTTTATATTTGTATTATTTGAATTTGATGGGAATGAATCAGACATTTTCTATATTGTGGCCAAGCTTATCTTTCTTAGTTTTTAAATAAGCCTGATTTACTGGATTTGGCTCCACATTTAAATTAACTGTTTCTACGATTTCTAATCCATATCCATCTAAACCAACAACTTTTTTTGGATTACTAGTTAGAAGCTTTATTTTTTTTAGACCAAGATCTGCAAGGATTTGTGCACCTACTCCGTAATGTCTTAAGTCAGGAGGAAATCCAAGCATTTCATTTGCTTCAACTGTGTCAGCACCGTTATCTTGAAGTTCATATGCTTTTAACTTATTCAGCAGACCAATTCCTCTACCTTCTTGTTTCATGTATAAGAAAACCCCTGACTCCTGACTTCCAATTTTTTCAAGTGCTGCAGATGCTTGATCACCGCAGTCACATCTGAGGCTTCCCAAAAAGTCACCTGATAAGCATTCACTGTGAACCCTTACTAAAGTTGGTTCAGAATTTATTTCACCTCTAACAAGAGCGACATGTTCATCGTCATCATATAAAGACTTGTACCCCATTGCTTTGAAGTCACCGTACTTTGTTGGAAGAATTGTTGAGGAAGTTCTCTTGACAATTGTCTCATTGCTGTATCTGTGAGCAATAAGATCTGCTATTGTAATAATTTTAATATCATTCTCTAAAGCAAATTTTTCAAGATCAGGTCTTCTAGCCATAGTTCCGTCATCTTTAACAATTTCGCACATAACTGCAGCAGGTTTTAATCCTGCTAATTTAGATAAATCTACAGATGCTTCGGTATGGCCTGCTCTTACTAAAACACCGCCTTCTCTATACTTAATAGGAAATATGTGCCCAGGTTTTTGGAACATTGAACTTTCAGCATTATCATCAATAAGACCTTTTACAGTTTTTGATCGATCATCTGCTGATATTCCAGTTGTTGTTCCTGGTATGTAGTCAACTGAAACTGTAAACGCAGTATAATTACTGTCATTACTTTCATCTACCATTAAAGGAATATTAAGTTTATTGAGAATCTTGCCATCAATAGCAACACATATTAATCCTCTGGCATTAAGAGCCATAAAATTTATTTTTTCAGGAGTGATAAAATCTGCTGCAAGTGTAATATCACCTTCATTTTCTCTATCTTCGTCATCAACAATGATTACAAATTTTCCATCTTTATAGTCCTGAATGGCTTCTTCAATAGTGTTAAGTTTCATTTTAGTTTGCCTTTTCTAGTTTCTGACTTTTACTTAAAATTTTTTCTATATATTTTGCTGTCATGTCGACTTCTAAATTTACAACAGATCCAACTTCATATCCACTAAATATTGTATGATCCCAAGTAAATGGTATTACTGCAATAGAAAAATATTCTTCAATGTCATTGGTAATAGTTAAGCTTGCGCCATCAATTGTTATGAATCCCTTTTCAATAAAGTAATGTGAAAATTTTTCAGGTTTATGAAAATCTACAATCCAAGAATTATCAATTTTATTTATATTTTTTACTGTAGTTGTGCAATCAACATGACCTTGAACATTATGTCCGCCGATTTTATCACCAACTCTGAGGGCCGATTCAAGATTAACATATGAACCAACAGACAATTTTCCTAAATTTGTTCTATTTAATGTCTCTTCAACAACATTAACAGAAAATTTAGTTGAGTCTTTATTTACTACTGTAAGGCATGCACCATTTACAGAAATACTTTCGGATATTTCATTATTTTTGGCAATTTCAGGAGCTTCAACTGTAAGCAAGCTTCCTTTAAAGCTAGTAATTTTTCCAACTGATTGTATTATTCCACTAAACATGATCTTTCAATTTTCCTGTTACCATTATATCGCTTTCTACAATTTTAACTTCTACATCCGTTAATTTTTTACTTTGACTTATAAATTCTATACCTTCTCCTCCAATTGAATCTGCTGATGATTCGCCACCAATTAACATGGGCGAAATGAATAGTCTTACTTTGTTTACTAAATTTAAGTCAATTAATGATCCGAGTAATTTTCCTCCACCTTCCATCAAAACGTTTATGCAACCCCTTTCTGATAAGTCTTTTAAAATTGCAACCAAATCAAGTTTCTCATTTTTTTTATTGACCTCAACAAAATCTATGTCTTTCCACGATTCAAAATTATTTGGTTTCTTATGACAATATACAATTATTTTACTTGCATTATCTAAAAGGAGTGATTCAATTTCAGAAATTTTATTTGGGGCTGTTTTTACAACTGCCTTAATTTTTGGTTGTAATGTTCTATTTCTTGCATTTAGGCTAGGTTTATCTATTTCTAGTGTTTTCGAACCAATGAGAATTGCATCCGATTTAGATCTCATATCTTGAACTATTTCTCGTGATTTTTCTGATGAAATCCATTTTGAGTCACCAGTTTTCGTTGCAATTTTTCCATCGAGGCTAATTGCCATCTTTACTGTAACGAATGGAAGAGAATTTTTGATATACATTTTAAAAGGCTCAATTAAATTATCAGATCTTTTTTTTAGATCATGATTCTCAATTAATTCTACATCAGTTTTATTATTTTTTAGCTTGTTTATGCTTTTTTTATTAACTTTTGGATTAGGGTCAACACTCCCGATAATAATTTTTTTTATTCCCGATTCAATTATCCTGTCAACACATGGCCCAGTATTACCTGTGTGAAAACATGGTTCAAGAGTAGTGTATAAAACGCAATCTTTAAGTGACTTTAATTTTTCTTCAGCTGCATTAATTGCATTTACTTCTGCATGTATTAGTGGATCAATGGTTGTTACTCCTTCACCAATTATTTCTCCTTTATAGGTGACAATTGCAGCAACTGGCGGTCTTGGACTAACTTTATAAGAAAGATTTTCAGCTAATTCAAGTGCTTTAATAAATAATTTGTTCTTATCATTCATCTGTGTGTTTTATTTGAGAATCGAAATCAAGATGAATTTTGCTGGCAGTTGCATCTTTTTGGCCCTGATATCGACTTGATAGCTTTGAGGATCCATATGGATTTTCAGCTGATGTAGATAAATCCAAAAAAGATATTTGCCCAATTCTCATTCCGTAGTAAAGAGTTATTGGTAATTTTGCAACATTTGTAAGCTCGAGTGTTAGTTGACCATCCCATCCAGGATCTACATAACCTGCAGTAGAATGTATTAATAAACCAACCCTTCCTAAACTACTTTTACCTTCAAGCCTTCCAACTACGTTATCTGAAAGTTTTACTCTTTCAATTGTTGAAGCTAGCACAAATTCTCCGGGGTGAAGCATAAATGGCTCACCCTTTTTTATTTCAATACTTTCTGTCAGATTTGGTAGTTCTTTTCTGAGATCGATGCATGGTTCAGCAGAATTTTTAAATATTAAAATCCCTTTATCTATATGCAGGTCAACGCTTGCAGGTTGAATATCTTTTTGATCAATAGGGTCAATTAAGATCTTTCCATTATTTAAATATTCTTTTATAGTCTTGTCGCTTAATACCATTATAATCTCCTTTTTTTTGATTATAGGTTTAAAATATTATTATTCAAATTATTATTTTTTTATTAGTATCATCTAAATGGAACGTTTTAGAAACATAGCAAAGAATACTATTTTAGCATTCGCATTATCAATTGTATTTCAAATTCTTCTGGGAAATTATGTTGTTGATGGTAATAGTATGGACCCTACACTTAGAAATGATCAAAGAGTCTTTGTTAATAAATTTGTTTACTTTGATCCAGTAGTATTGAAAAGTAATTTAAAATTAAGTTTTGATTCAACTTTAAATCCAAAAAAAGGGGATGTAGTAGTTTTTGAACCTCCTTTCCCATATGATGCATCAGGAAAACAATTTGTAAAAAGGGTTATTGCAGTTCCAGGTGATACTATAGAAAATTCGTCAGGTATTATATTAGTAAATGGAAAACCATTTGGTAACGATTTTGGAGCGACATCCGAAATAAGCGAGGTTCCAAAAACACTAGTCCCTGAAGGTTATTATTATGTTTTGGGAGATAACAGAAATAGTTCTAATGATTCTAGGAACTTTGGATTTGTCCCAAGGACAAATATTGTAGGGAGAGTATGGGTTATTTATTGGCCTTTTTCTAATTTTAAGATTTTTGATTATAATCTAATTTCTGCATTTAATAGCTGATCATTTATTGGGCCCTTAGCTCAGTTGGCAGAGCAACTGACTTTTAATCAGTAGGTCGAGAGTTCGAGCCTCTCAGGGCCCACCAACTAAATGAGTACTAGAAAATTTGATTAATAGTTTTTTTTATTTTAAATTTTATTAATGGGATTACTAAATAAAGATCAATTGGCATATTTTGATGAATTTGGATTTTTGCCCTTAGAAAACGTTTTTGATCCTGTTAAAGTATTAGACCCAATTATAGAAGAATATCATGGTGTTCTAGATAATTTGGTAGATGATTTATTTCAAGAAGAAAGAATATCATCTAAATTTGAAAACTCCTCGTTTGCTGAAAAATTAACCAAAATTATGCAGGAAACTGGGGAGTCTCATGCACTCTATTTTGATTTTTCATTACCTTCACCTGCTGCAATAACATTGGAATCAAAAGGTTGGTTTGGTCCTTCTGTTTTCAATGCTTTTGTTAATGATGACATTTTAGACGTAGTGGAATCAATTATTGGACCTGAGATATATTCAAATCCAGTTCAGCACGTAAGAATTAAACCACCTGAAAAAGTTCTACCAAAGACAGATAATTTGAAAGTCTCTGTCGGTGCAACACCGTGGCATCAAGACCAGGGTGTGGTTAATGATGAAGCAGATGAAACTGACATGCTTACTGTATGGTTCCCGCTACTAGATGCACCAGTAGAGTCAGGGCCATTAAAAGTTATTCCAGGTAGCCACAAAGGAGGGCTATTAACACACTGCGGTGACTTTGGTGCTAAAGGAGTTATGCAAATACCTACTCACTTATTTGACGAAGAGGGTGCAGTGCCAGTTCCACTAAATAGAGGCGACCTAGTTATCTTGAACAAGAAGACAGTTCATGGATCTTTGCCTAACATTAGTGATGATATTCGCTGGAGTTTTGACCTAAGGTACAATCCAATTGGACAAAATACTGGCAGGGAAGAATTCCCAGGATTTGTTGCTAGAAGCAGAAGAGATCATTCATCAGAATTTAGAGATCCTGCAGAATGGAATAATATGTGGGAGCAGACAAAGATTAGATTAAGTTCTGTAAATTCTGGAGATCCAATAGATATTAATTTTAGAAAAAGAGCTGATGGCAACCTAAGTGAGTGCGCCTAATACATAATATATGAAGATAACAGATGTTAAGACACACTTATTGATGCCTATGGAAGGCCATTCTTGGTTGTTTGTACAAGTTTTGACAGATGAAGGTACATATGGAATTGGTGAATGTACTAATTATGGTACAAACCCTGCTTTAATTACGGGAATAGAATCAATTGTAAAGCCATTAATTATTGGGGAAGATCCTTTTAAAATTGAAGAAATTTGGCAAAGAATTTTTTACTCATATAGTTCTAGTAATAGTCGCGGATTTATTTCTCAATTAATAAGTGGGGTAGATATTGCTTTATGGGATATGAAAGGAAAAGTTCTGGGGGTTCCAATATTTGAACTCCTTGGAGGGAAAGTAAGAGATAGCGTCCCATTATATACTCATGTTCAAGATCAAACACCAACTCAATCCGGTTTTTTAGTTGATGGTGTACCCAAGAGTGTAACCCCTACAATTGACGATATGGTGGAAGCTACTAAATTAACAATAAAAGATGGGTTTGAAGCTATCAAAACAGATCCATTTCCACATGACTATAGAGATGCAAATTATCCTGGAACAACATCATTGGAGCATTTAAATGATAAGTCTCTTAAAAAATCAGTCGAATGGATGGAAGCATTAAGAGAAACAGCAGGTAATGACTTTGAAATATTAGTCGATGCACATGGAAGGTTTGATGTAGCTTCAGCAATACAGGCAGCAAATTCTATTAGTCACCTTAATCTTGTTTGGTTTGAAGAGCCTTGCCATGCAGCTAATCACCAAGCTCTTGAGCAAGTAAGAATGAATACAGATATCCCACTGTGTGTTGGAGAGAGGCATTTTACAAGATGGGATTACAATACAATTTTAGAAAATGGTCTTGTAGACTATGTTATGCCCGATGTTGCTTGGTGCGGAGGTATAAGTGAATTAAGAAGAATTGCAGCCATGGCAGAAATTTATTATACAAGAGTTAGTCCTCACGATGCATTAGGCCCTTTTGCAATCGCGGCTGGTTTTCAAGCTTGTATGGCTATACCAAATCTTTACAGGCAAGAATGTATACACACTTGGTTTCCAGTTTTTGAAAAGATAATCACGCCTGCACTTGATGTTAGAAAAGGCTTCATGTATCCAAATGAAA
>CACNIC010000012.1 GCA_902620405.1 uncultured SAR202 cluster bacterium | reverse complement strand
ATGTCATTTTCATAAATGAATGCATAATTTAAATATTTTAAATTTATTTTATTGATTAGGGCAGAAGCATTAGCTGCAATTTTAGTTTTATATTTTGGTTGCAAGCAACCAAAATTATCTAAAATTTCAGAAGATAATTTTCCTAAGGGCGCCCTTGATGGGTCTGCAATGCCAATTTCGAATTTTTTTTCACAAATATTATTAATGTCAACTTCATGATTTAGATTGTGAACAAGAATTACTTTACTGTTGTAATAATTATCAATTTGCTCATAATCATTAAAAAAAATTTTTTTCAATTTATAGTTTGCAATTAATACAAGATCAGGTTTTGCTCCTAAAATTATTTTATTTACTAAATCGTAGGATCCCGATGAGTCAATATTCACATCACTACTATATGATTCTAGGTTATTTTCAACTTTATCTAATAATGATGCAGCCAAATACAAATTTATTTGATCTTTTCCTGAGTCTTTACAAGCAGTATTAAAAACTAAAATGATCATTAAGAAAAATATTTTTAAATATTTATACATTATATATTTCTATTTAATTAAGTTTACCTATTAGTGTATACTTATTGTTATGAAAAATAACGATTCAGATAACTTTAATTTTGATAGCTTTTCTAATTTAGATTGGTATAAAAATGTAAACTCTAATCTCCTTGATCTTGCTGACCTTAATTCAAGCAATAAGATTATTGATTTAGGCTGTGGCAATGGTGGGATAACTGAAATGATTTTATCCAAAGTTAAGGACGTAAGTAATATAGTAATTTTTGCTGTTGATAGCTCATCATCAGCCATATCTCTTGCTCTTAAAAGATTTAGTAACAGAAAGGATGTGATAATTAATTACATTCAATCCGAAGCACAAAATTTACATGAAAATATCAAAGAAAAAGTTGATACAGTAGTTTATTGCAACTCAATTCACTATGTTGAAGAAAAAGCTAAAGTACTTCAACACATTGGTAATGGTTTAGAAAAGGGAGGGAAATTTGCCTTTAACACATCTTTTTTTGATGGTTCTCACCCTAAAGAAACTGAAGCATTTTTAAGAAAATGGATGCTAAAAAGTTTAAGGCTTTTGAGATCAGAATACAATCTTAAACCGGTTAAAAGTAAGGTGCAGTCTAGAATACAATTAACTCCAGAAAGCTATGAAGAATTATTGTTAGATAATGGATTTAAAGTTAAAGAAAAAAGTATAGAAAACGTTCATGTGCCTTTGGATGGCTGGTATGAAATTAGTAGTTTTAAAGATTGGATAGAAGGGGTTTTGCCAGGTATACCATTAGATATAGGAAAGAAAGTTTTGCAAGAAACTGTTGAATCTTTGTTTAAAGAACTAAACATTAAAACTTTAGACAGAAAATGGCTTTCTATAGTAGCTTCAAAATCTTAGATACTCATCAAGGGAATTAACTGAAAGCTTATCTTGTTTTACCTCATCTTTAAACACTGCTTCAGCAGTGTCAAGCGAAGTAAAACAAGGGATTTTTCTTTCACTAGACTCTCTTCTGATTTTGAAACCATCATGTAATGTCTTACTATCCCCGCTTACAGTATTGACCACAGCAACAACTTCAGAACTTCTTAATTTATCAATTACGTTTGGACTCTTATCAAGACTTTTTTCAATAACTGTTGCACCAAATCCAAGTTTTTTAATTAATTTTGCTGTCCCAGGAGTTGCAACCAAATTGTAACCTTTTCCATGTATTAATTTAATTAAATATTTTGCCTTGTCTTTATCTCTATTTGCAATACTTAATAATACAGATCCTTCAGAAGAAATATTAATCCCAGAACTTAAAAATGCCTTTGATATTGCTTCCTCATAATTCTTTGAAATACCCATAACTTCTCCAGTTGATTTCATTTCGGGACCAAGGAAAGTATCAACATCAGTCAATTTTGACATTGAAAAAACAGGGGCTTTTACAGCTGTAATATTTCTTTCTTTGTAAATACCTGTGCCAAATTTTGAATTTATGAGTTTTTCACCTTGCATACAACCTACCGCCAAATCAATCATAGGGATGCCAGTTGCTTTCGAAATAAAAGGAACAGTCCTACTGGATCTTGGATTCACTTCAATTACATAAACTTTTGAATTTTTACCAGACCTATCTAATATAAACTGTATATTCATTAATCCTACAACATTAATTTCTTTTGCAATTTTTTTTGAGTACTCTAATATAATATTTTTCTCTTGGTCTGTAATTCCCTTCGCAGGATATACCGCTACTGAATCACCACTATGAACTCCTGCTTTTTCTAAATGCATCATTATCCCAGGTATTAGAATGTCTTGACCATCAGAAATTGCATCAATTTCTAATTCAATACCTTCAATATATTTATCAATTAATATTTCAGGATTAATCAAATTAGAAAAATCATGTTCTTCAAAATAACTTTTCAAGTCATCTTCATTATCAATAATATTCATTGCCATACCACCTAAAACAAAACTAGGTCTAACAATTACTGGATAATTTATTTTTTCAGCAATTTTTTTTGCTTCTGTAAAATTTAGGGAAGTTCCTGCAGGTGGCTGTGGGACACCAATGCTAGATGTTAGTTCTTCAAAATACCCTCTATCAGATGCAAGTTCGGTTGATTTTGCAGAAGTGCCAGAAATAGGATATTTAACTTTTTCTAGATTTTTTGTTAGATTAATTGCCGTTTGTCCACCAAATTGAACTATTGTTGATGGAAAAGAGTTACTTGTCCCTTCATTTTCTAAAATATCGAATACTGATTCTTGGTCAATCGGTTCAAAATATAACCTATCCGATGTATCAAAATCTGTAGATACTGTTTCTGGATTTGAGTTAATAAAAATAGAATCAATTTTTCTTTTTTGAAGAGACCATGCAGCGTGAACTGAACAATAATCAAACTCTATACCCTGACCAATTCTTATTGGGCCGCTACCAAGTACAACTGCTTTGTTAGTATTGTCTGGAATAGCTTCATTTTCAGTCTCATAAGTTGAATAATAATATGGGGTTAATGCTTCAAATTCGGATGCACATGTATCAACCATTTTATATGTTGGTAAAATTGACCATTTTTTTCTTAAAATCCTTATTTCGTCAACGCTTTTCTTTGTTAAAAATGAAATACTTTCATCTGAAAAACCAATTTTTTTTGAGCCTTTTAAAATATCCTTGTCAATTTCCTTTGCATTAATTAACTTTTTTTCCTGATCAACAATCTTTTTTAGTTTTACAAGAAACCATTTATCAATCTTTGTGAAATTATATATTTCCTCTAAGTCAACACCGTTTCTTAATAATTTTAAAATTTTAAATAATCTAGTGTCATCAGGAATGAGATCGGATACATCATTTGCAACAATAGATTTGTCATTTAAATGAGATATATTAGAAATATCTAATGCCCTTATAGCTTTCAATAAGGCACTTTCAAAATTTCTTTCAATAGACATAACTTCACCGGTTGCTTTCATTTGAGTTCCAATTTTTCTATCACCTTTTTCAAATTTATCAAAAGGCCACCTTGGAATTTTTACTACACAATAATCTAATGCTGGTTCAAAGGCTGAAGTTGTTACACCTGTAACTTGGTTGCTAATTTCATCTAATTTTTTTCCTAGAGCAATTTTTGCTGCTACTCTTGCAATTGGATACCCAGTTGCTTTTGAAGCTAAGGCAGAAGATCTACTTACTCTAGGATTGACCTCGATCACATAATAATTAGGTCCCTCGTAATCCTTAGAATCATAGGGTCTAAAAGCTAATTGGACATTGCAACCACCTTCAATCTTTAAACCTTTGATTATATTTAGTGATGAAGTTCTTAACTCTTGATAATCTTTATCACTCAATGTCTGGCTGGGAGCAACAACAATTGAATCGCCTGTATGAACACCCATAGGGTCAAAGTTTTCCATATTGCAAACTGTAATAGCATTGTCATTGGAATCTCTTATTACTTCGTATTCAACTTCTTTCCACCCAACTAAACACTTTTCAACAAGTATTTGACCAACCATACTAGCGTTAATTCCAGAGTACGATATTTTTTTTAATTCTTCTTCATTGTAAGCGACACCTCCTCCAGTTCCACCTAAAGTAAATGCAGGCCTTATTATTACTGGGTAACTAATTTTTTTTGCTGCATCCACTGCCTCATCAATGGTATTGCAACTAAAGCTTGGAGGTACTGGTTCACCAAGTTCATTCATTAGATTCCTAAAAAGTAACCTGTCTTCAGCTTTATTAATAGATTCAACTGAGGTGCCAAGTACTTTTACATTGTGCTTTTCAAGAATTTTCTTATCGTATAGATCTTTTACAAGATTAAGGCCTGTTTGACCACCCAAGGTACCTAGGATGCCGTCAGGTTTCTCTTTAATTATAATTTTTTCGATAATTTCTATTGTTAAAGGTTCAATATAAACTTTATCTGCAGTATCTACATCAGTCATTATTGTTGCAGGATTTGAATTGACTAAAATTACATAACACCCTTCTTCCTTTAATGATTTACATGCCTGAGTTCCTGCATAATCAAATTCAGCAGCCTGACCAATTACAATTGGGCCAGATCCAATTACTATTATCCTTTTATTATTATTCATTTTTTCCTTTAATTAATTCTATAAAGTTATCGAAAATATATTCTGAATCTACAGGTCCGGGGCACGCTTCAGAGTGATATTGAATCGAAATTATAGGTCTTTTTCTATGCTTTAATCCTGAGACAGTATTATCGTTAATATTAATATGAGTTATTTCTAGATCTGATGGAAAATTCTTATCACTAACAGCATATCCATGGTTTTGAGAAGTCGGATATACTCTGCCAGAATTAATTTCCTTCACAGGTTGGTTACCTCCTCTATGCCCAAAAAGCAATTTAAAAGTTTCTCCTCCATAGATATGGGCAATGATTTGATGACCAAGACATATTCCTAAAGTTGGAATATTTTCAATTGATTTTTTTATACCTTTAATATCATTTAATAATGTTTTTGGATCACCTGGCCCTGGTGACATTACAATACCATCAAACTTATTTAAATCTAAATTATTGAAATCAAAATTCCATGGATATACCTGGACATCACATCCTCTTGAATTTAAAATTCTAATGATATTTTTTTTGACCCCAAAATCTATCAAAGCGATTTTCAAATGACTTTGTTTTACTTCATAGCTTTCTATACTTTTAACTGAAACTTGATCAACATAATTATTATCTTCATATGAACCAAAATTATTTATTTTATCTAAAGCTGTATTTATATCTGGATTACTCGTTACGATAGCCATTTTAGACCCGAACTTTCTTATTTTTCTTGTTAAAGAGCGTGTGTCTACTGAATGGATCCCAGGTATTTCATTTTCTGTTAAAAATTTATTTAAATCTTTATCATTAGAAAAATGAAAAGGGTAATCACATAAATCTCTCAAAACATAACTTTTTACTTGAATTCTTTTTGATTCGCTAAAATTATTATCTATTCCATAATTACCAATCATCGGATAAGTTGAAACTAATATTTGACCCCTGTAACTAGGATCAGTGAGCATTTCTTGGTAACCAGTCATAGAAGTATTAAAAACTATTTCTCCTAAAACTTCTTGATCTGAACCAAAACCGATTCCATCATAAATAGTGCCATCACTTAAAATTATATATTTTTCATTATTAGTCATAACTAATTTATTTCTCCAGAATTATAAATTTCATTTCCTGAACATATGGTCAATATTGGCTCTCCCTTTAAATTAATATCTCCTCGCTTCTTAGTATTAAAAATATAATTGGAACTTTTTGATGCTAATTTTTCTTTATCTAGCATCCATTCATGATCATTAATTACAAAAAAATCAGGAGAATAGCCTTCTTTAATAATACCGATTTTCTTATTGAAACATTTTTCAAAAATTTTCCCGGGCAAATATGACATTTTATTTACTGAAAATTCATATCCAGCATTGATTGAAACAAATCCAAATGCATTCTCAAGCCAAGATATTCCTGACATACAGTCTTTAAATTCATTTTCTTTATCTTGGTTACTATGTGGAGCGTGGTCTGAAGCTATTACATTTATTATTCCTTCTTTCAATGACTTCAAACAATAATCTTTATCTTCTATTGTTCTAATTGGAGGATTCACTTTTAATTTTGAATCAAGAGAACATTCAAATTCTTCCTCATCTAGAAATAAGTGATGAGGAGTTACTTCACTAGTTACTATATTATTATTAAAATTAAACGAGTTTATTTCTTTTATGGCCCCTTCAGTGGATAAATGTTGAAAGTGGATCCACCCAGTATTATTACTTAATACTTCTAAATTATTTTTTACTGCATTTATTTCAGCCGAAGCTGGTCTACCAATTAAATTATATTTTTCTGATATTTTTCCTTCATTTATAGCACCATGATAATTATTATTTGTTAGTAATTCAGGGTGCTGCATCAATGGAAAATTTTTACCTAATATATCTAAAGCATTGGCTAGTAATTTTTGATCATCAAAAAAATCACCGTCATCAGAAAACCCAAAAATTATATCTTCAAATTTACTAATTAAACTTTCAAAATTTACTAGTTCTTTACCTTTCCTTCCTTTTGAAATGCAAGGAGAAATAAAAATATTAATCTTAGAATTTTTTACACTTTCATATATCAGATCTATTGTTTCTTCAGAATCCATTGGAGGATTAGAATTTGGCATCATTACTACTGTCGTATAGCCACCTTTTGCGGCAGCAGATGCCCCCGAATAAATATCTTCTTTATAAGTTTCTCCTGGATCCCTAAAATGAACATGAATGTCAATTAAACCTGGAAAAACTGCTCTTCCTCCAACATCTATCTGATCATAACTTTCATAATTTTCATCAGATGATTTTTTAATATTTACTATATTTTTATTATCATAAATTATGTCCTGATTAAATTTACTTAACCCTTTAAAAGGATCAAAAATTTTACAATTTTTTAGAACCTTCATTATTCTTGTTCCCTCAAAATTTTATCTAGAATGGCACATCTTACCCACACTCCATTTTTAACTTGATCATTAATTAATGATTTTTCTGAATTCTGAAGACCATGCGATATTTCAATTCCTTCATTAACAGGCCCAGGGTGCATTAAGTACTTTATATTATATTCATCTAAAATTTTTTTATTAATTTGATATTTTGAAGCATATTCATCAAAATCTACATTCAAATCATTTAATCTTTCTTTTTGGATTCTAAGAGCCATAATTACATCTGAATTTTTTAGGCAATCTTCGAAATCTTCATAAAAATTAACCATTTCTAAATTTAACTTTTTTGGCTTAAAAAAAGGTGGTGAAAATAAATTTGTTTTTTGTCCATATTTTCCAAATCCTTCTATAAAAGATGATGCCACTCTACTATGCAATAAATCACCAACAATAGACATTTTCAATTCTTTAAAATCTTCAAATTTTTCATTTAATGTTTTTAAGTCTGAGAGTGCTTGGGTTGGGTGAGAATTAATTCCTGATCCTGCATTAATTATTGGGTAATTTAAAATTTCTTTAGCTTTTTCAAAATCCATATGGTTTGCACTTCTAATAACTATCCCATCTACTGGATATGAATTTAATGTACTTAGTGTATTTTCGATGGATTCGCCTTTAACCATTGATGAATTTTCTGACGAAACATCAATGACATTTATTCCTAAGATTGAACATGCTATTTTAAAAGATGTTTTAGTTCTGGTGCTGGGCTCCAAAAACAAAAATATCACGTTCTTGTTAGAGAATTGATCTACGTTATTTTTATAGAATTTTTTTTGGAAATCAAAAGAATTAGATATTAAATCTTTTAACTCAGATGCATTTAGTTGATTTATATTTATAAAATTATCCACTAAAATTCTAAATTAGCACTTTTCTAAATTTAAAACAAATTTAATTTAACTAAAGATTTCTTGGTATAGTTTTTCTCCCATTCCCGGTCCGAGTTTTATACCATTTCTACCAGCACCTGAACCATAAAAAATATTAGAGAGTTTATCTGATTTTTTTATAACAGGAATATTATTTTCAGAGTATGGTCTAAAACATGCAGTATGATCAATTAAATTCAAATCATCAAAACCATTGAACATTTCATTGAATGAATTCAAAATTTTGACCTTTGCTTCTTCTGTTTTGCCTGCTGTAAATTTTACATCTTCTTCAGTAGTACCTATCCACAACAAATCATCTTTTTTCTTTGTTGCATAATCTTTTCCCCATGAGATTGAGTTGTTAAAATCTTGTGATGTTTTGAATTTTAAAAGCTGCCCTTTTAAAGGTTTAACTTTTATATGGTCATTATTTTTTGCTATCTCACTTGTCCATGGTCCAGCAGTAATAGCAACATTTTTGATTAAGAATCTTTCATCATTTGTCGAAAAAGATTCCAATCTGTTTTTATTAAATTGTAAATTTTCAATTTTAAAATCATGGGTAATGATTTTAGCTCCCATGTTCAGTGAAGAACTCAAAAGAGAATTTGTTAGATTAAAAGAATCTACTTCCATATAATCATCAAATATAATTACTCCGTGATTTATTTTTTTTAATTTTGGCTCAAGATTTTTAATAGAATTTAAATCATTATTTATCCTGTATCCAAAATTATTTGAAAGTAATTCCTTTTCTTCGGCGCTATCAATAATGTGTATTAATCTCTTTTCATCGTAATTAGGATTAATTTCAGTGTAATTACGAAACATCTTTTTAAATTCCTTATGCAAATAATATGAGTTATCATGCATTTTTTTTGTTGAAATGTCTGTTCCTAAATAAGGCGCCAAACCTCCTTGAGCATTACCTGAAGAATTAAATCCAGTAAAATTTTTCTCAACAACTAGAACTTTTTTATTATTTTTAGAGCTATAGAAAGCTAAAGAAGAGCCAACAATTCCAGAGCCAACTATTAATAGATCATATTTTTCCATTTTTAATGAAATCTTTTAAATGAATTATAACCTGAGTTTGATATTTTCTTACGAGATATACTTTGTTCGCTTACGATAGATGTAATTGAATCAGATATTTTTTTAACTACATTCCCATCAAACATGCTTGGCATAATAAAATCTTCACTTAAATTTTCATTTTCAATAACTGACGCTAAGGCTTTTGAAGCTGCAATTTCCATTTCAACTGTAATTTTTTTTGCTCTTGAGTCTATTAGACCTCTGAAAAAGCCTGGATAGGCTAATGAATTATTAACCTGATTAGGATAATCTGATCTGCCTGTAGCTATTATTGATATATTTGAAGGGACATCTTCAGGCATAATTTCAGGATTAGGGTTTGATAGAGCAAACACAATAGAATTTTTTTTCATTTTTTTAAGTTGACTCTTTTTAACTAAATTTGGACCAGCAAGTCCAAGAAAAAAATCTGCATCTACTAAAACCTTACTTAGATTTCCTTTTTCATTATTAGGGTTTAAATTTTGCTCTAACCATAAAGAGTTCTCTGATTCGTCTCCATCTTTTCGTTTGTATATTCCTCTGCTATCAAAACCAATAATATTTTTTACTCCATAATTTTTTAATATTTTTGCACATGCTGATCCGGCAGCCCCTAAGCCTAAAATAACCACCTTTAAATCACTTTTTTTCTTATCAATTACTTTTAAGGAATTAATTAATGCCGCCAGTACAACAATTGCAGTACCATGCTGATCATCATGAAAAACAGGTATATCAAGCTCTTTTTGCAATCTTGACTCAATTTCAAAACATCTTGGAGAACTAATATCTTCAAGGTGAATTGCACCAAACCCAGGAGAAATTAACTTAACGGTTTTAATAATTTCTTCGGCGTCCTTTGTGTCAAGGCAAATTGGCCAAGAATCAACCCCCCCAAATTCTTTTAAAATAACGGCTTTCCCTTCCATTACTGGAAGAGCTGCTTCTGGACCAATGTCACCCAACCCTAGCACTGCTGAACCATCAGTCACAATCGCTACAGTATGAGATTTGCTTGTTAATGCCCAAACCGATGCCCTGTCTTTTTTTATTTTTTCTGAAATTTTAGCAACACCAGGAGTATATGCTCTAGACATTTGATCACGATTAGTAATTTTTTCTTTACTTCTTAATTCAATCTTTCCACCAAGATGCATCAAAAAAGTTTGATCAGAAACATTTAAAACTTTTACGTTTTTTATGTTTCTCAGAGCTTCTAATATTTCCTCTTCATGATTTGAATCAACCGCATTAATTGTTAAATCTCTAATAATATTATTTCCTTTTATTGAAATAACATCGATCCCAGCCATGTCACCATTTACATCGCTTATTTTTTTTAAAATCTTTGCAAGCATTCCTTTAGAATTAACGTATTCTAATCTTACGGTAATACTATTTGCTCCGCCATAATTATTAACTAACATTTAACTTTTCAATCCTAATTTTGATTGAGTGTATGATACCATTCAATTTAAATTACTCAATAGCAAAATGGATAAAAGCAAAAGATTTACAACTGGTGAAATCATCAAAAGAGAAAATATTACTCATGACCTTTGGAAAATTTGGTTAAAAATAGATGAAAAATTTACTTTTGATCCTGGCCAATACTGCACAGTAGGCTATGAAGGAATTGAAAGGCCGTACTCAATCGCTTCTTCACCTGAGGAAGATTTAGTGGAGTTATTTATAGAACTTGTACCTGAACCTGACGGAATTTTAACCCCTCTTCTTTATAATCTTTATGAGGGTGAAAAAGTTACATTAAGAAAACGTGCAAAAGGACTTTTTAAATTTCAAAATGACTTTGAAAACCAAATAATGCTTACTACAGTTACTGGAATAGCTCCTATTGTTAGCATGATGAGATCAAATAATTTAGATAAAAGTAAACATAACATTTGGATTTATGAAGGCGCAAGTTACATCGATGAATTTGGGTATTTAGAAGAATTGATAGGTTTATCAAATAATAATAAAAATATAAATTTTGTTCCAACATGCAGTAGGCCCGATGACCCTAAAAACAGAGACTGGAACGGTATGACAGGAAGGGTTAATGACATTTTTTTTGACGTATTTAAAGATATTAATGATGCCAACAAAGACAATACAATAATTTATGCTTGTGGTCATCCAGAAATGGTTTCTGATATAGCTGAAAAATACTCTGAAAAATATACGTTCATTGAGGAAAAATTCTGGACAGCTTAGTTTAAAATTCCTGCATCTAGTATTAGTAAATAAAATGAAATATAGTATTGGTATTACTGTATTAAAGAGAGGTTTATATGTCTGAGAAAATTGGGTTCATTGGTTTAGGAATAATGGGTTCTCCAATGGCAAAAAATTTAATTAATTCAGGTTTTGAAGTCTATGCTTTCGACATTATTGAAAAAAATCTGGATAACATTGTTAACTATGGGGCAAAAAAAGCACTTTCTCCAAAAGAGGTGTCTGAAAACAGTGATATTGTTATTGTGATGGTTCAAAATTCTCCCCAATCTGAAAAAGTAGTTTTAGGTGAAGAAGGCGCACTTGAAGGTGCCAGCAAAGGAAACTTAATTATTGATATGAGTTCTATTTCACCTTTAATGTCACAAAAAATTTCAAAAGAATGTTCAAAATTTGGAGTTAATTTTTTGGATGCTCCAGTTTCAGGTGGAGAGCCTGGAGCAATAGAAGGGACTTTAGCTATAATGACTGGAGGTTCTTCATCAGACTTTGAGAGAGCAAAACCAATTTTTGATATTTTAGGAGCTTCTTCTGTTCTATGTGGTGATGTTGGTGCAGGGAATTTTACTAAGCTAGCTAACCAAATGATTGTTGGTGCAAATATTCATATTTTGGCAGAAGCTTTAACATTAACAACTAAGGCAGGTCTTGACCCTGAAACTGTTTTTAATGCTATTAAAGGCGGATTGGCTGGAAGTAATGTCATGAATACAAAGGCACCAATGATGTACGACCGTAACTTTAAGCCTGGATTTAGGATTGAACTCCATTTAAAAGACATCACTAATGCGATGGAAACAGCTAATGAACTACAAATTCCTCTACAAGTGACATCTAATTTACATCAAGTTTTAAAGTCTTTAGTTCTTGACGGCAATGGAACTGATGATCATTCAGGTATTTTAAAATTTGTAGAAAAACAATCTGGAGTAGAAGTAAAAAAATAAATGCTAGAAAGATTTCACGTTCCTCATGATGAAGAAATAAGAATAGAATATTCTGATTTAAGAAGATTATCTATTGAAATTTTAAAGAAAAGTGGAATGAATCAAAAGCATGCCGAAATTGCTTCAGATGTTCTACTTAAAGCTGATGTAAGGGGTGTTGATACTCACGGAGTTTCAAATATGTTAAGAAACTACGTTCAATATTTTAACGAGGGTTCTGCAAATCCAAGACCAAACTGGAAAATTACGAGAGAAACCGAATCTTGCGCAACCGTTGATTCAGATAAAGGTCTTGGCGTGGTAGTTGTTCCATTATGTATGGAAATTGCAATTGAAAAAGCTAAAAAAACTGGAGTTGGGTTAATCAGTATTGGAAATGGAAGGCACCTAGGGATGGCCGCATATCATGCAATGATGGCATTAGATCACGATATGATAGGAACCTGCATGACATCTTCTACAACAAATGTTGTGCCTACACATGCAGCTATTCCAGGAATTGGAACAAATCCGATTGCTGTCGCTGCCCCAGCATTAAATAAAGCCCCATTTGTATTTGACGCTGCTACTAGTGCAATTGCAACGAATAAAGTAAGAGTTGCACAAAGGATTGGTGTTCCTCTTGCTCCTGGCTGGATAACGGATGAAAAAGGTAACCCAATTATGGTTGATACACCATTAAAGCAGTCAGACGACCCCAATGATGTAGCTGGAATTATGCAAACACCAGTTGGTGCAACTAGAGAACTTGGGTCTCACAAAGGTTTTTCTTTGGGAATGGTAGTTGATATTCTAGGATCTATACTTAACGGAAGCCTTGCAGGGCCATTAAGAACATTTAAAGCGCACCAAAATCACTTTGTTGCAGCGTATTCAATTGATGCATTTACAGAACTAAATAAGTTCAAAGAAATGATGGATGAATATTTACAGATTTTAGAAGATTTGCCTCCTGTTAAAGGCCAAGAAAGAGTTTTATATGCAGGTTTAATGGAAGAAGAAACGACTATTGAAAGAATGGAGAAAGGGATCCCTCTTCACCCTGAGGTAATTAACTGGTTTAAAAATATTTGTAGTGAGCTTTCAATAAATTTTAATATTCCTGAAGGTGGAATTGGAAATGCTTGAAAAATTTCATGTTGCTAAAAAAGACATTGTTCATGTTGAAGAAAAAAGACTTAGAACTGTAACAAAGGAAATTCTGATGACGCAAGGTATTCCTGAAAAGGATGCAATATTAGCAACAGACGCATTGATTAAAGCTGACTTGAGAGGCGTTGAAAGTCACGGAGTATCTAACATGCTCAGGGCCTATCTGGGTGCATTCAAGTCTAATAGCCTTAACCCAAAACCAAACTGGAAAATTGTAAAAGAAACTCCCTCTTGTGCAACTATAAATTCTGATAATGGACTAGGAATAGTCGTGGCTCCTCAAGCAATGGAAATAGCAGTTGAAAAAGCAAAAAAAACCGGTGCTGGAATTGTAACTATGAATAATTGTGGTCACCTTGGAATGTTAGCTTATCATTCTATGATTGCATCTGATAATGACATGATTGGTACAACAATGGCTGCTTGTTCACCAAGAATGGTGCCTACTTATTCATCAGTGAGGGCACTAGGCACAAATCCAATTTCATATTCTGCTCCAGCAGATAAGTTACCTGACTTCGTTTTTGATGCAGCCATGACTTCTGTTGCAGGCAATAAAATTGTTTTAGCTTCAAGACTGAATGTTCCATTATCTCCAGGCTGGATTGCTGATAAAGATGGCAACCCAATAATGAAAGAGATTAGTATAGACGAATTAAATCACGAAGATGAATCTAAAAACTTAGAAAATAGATACAACAAAGGTTACATCTCAAGTTCAGTAGATTTATTGCCATTTGGTGGAACTAGAGAAATTGGTTCTCATAAAGGTTATTCTATGGCTGTTGTTGTTGATATTCTAGCTGGAATTTTGAATGGCACCAGAACTGCACCTACTGGAGAATATAAAAATCAAGGTCACTTTGTCGCAGCATATGATATAGATGCTTTTATGGACAAGAAAGAATTTAAAGAGCTTATGGACAGGTATCTTCAAAGTTTTCTAGACTTACCTTCAAACTCTGAAGGCAAAAAGGTTGTTTATGCAGGATATCTTGAGAATATTGAGGAAGCTAAAAGATCTCAATCAGGTATCCCTTTGCATAAAGAGGTTGTAGATTGGTTTAAAAAAATATCCAATGAATTAAATACTGAATCTTTATGAAAAAAATAGATATCACTTTCCTTCCATCAATAAAAGGTAATTATTTTGATGACGATTTAATAATTGATTGGTGCAAAAAATTAAATGATTCATTTGATTTTATCAACACATATATTCCTAAAAATGCTGAAGAAGCAAAAATATTTTTAAAAAAATCGAATGCTGCATATGGAGCACTAACTAAAGATTTAATTGGGCATTGCAAGAATGTTCAATGGCTTCAAGCGCCCCAAGCTGCACCACCACCAGATTTTTACTACGATGAACTTATAAATCACCCAATGATGGTTACTAATTTTAGAGGAATATATAACGATCATATATCTCATCATATATTAGCAATGATATTGTCGTTTTCTAAGAGTCTAAATCTATACATACACCAGCAAAGTAAAAGGATGTGGAAGCCTATAACTTCAGATATTGGCTCTACAAGATATCTTCCTGAAATGAAAATAATGATAATTGGGCTTGGTGGAATTGGAGATGAAACTGCAAGATTGTGCAATTATTTAGGATCAGAAATAATTGGTGTTGATGAAAGAAGGAAAGATAAGCCTGATTATGTTTCTAAATTGATCAAACCTGAAAATTTAAATATCTATTTAAGTGATGCGGACTTTGTAATTTCAACAATTCCTCATACGCCAAATACGGAAAAAATTTTTAATTATAGATTTTTTAAACAAATGAAAGAGTCAGCTTTTTTCATTAATATTGGAAGGGGCAAAACAACTGTTCTTATTGACTTAGTTAAAGCCATCAAAAATAATGATATAAGTGGCGCAGGGTTAGATGTTTTCGAAGAAGAACCTTTACCTAAAAATCATGAATTATGGGGTTTTGAAAATGTAATTATAACTCCACATATTGCTGCACATGATGTTCCATACCTCAATGAAAGAAGGTACGAAGTTATTAAAAAAAATTGCTTAAATTTTATTGAAGGAAAAGAGTTAATGAATATTGTTGATAAAAATTTATGGTATTAATTGAAAAGCATTTTACTTCAACTTCATTTGTTCTTCATCCAAGGGAAGATAAGGTACTTTTACACTGGCACAGCAAAGTAAAAACATGGTTGCCTCCTGGTGGTCATGTTGAGAAAAATGAAACTCCTGTCGACACAGTCATTAGAGAAACATTTGAAGAAACTGGAATTAAAATCAAATTATGTAATTTCAATTCTTCTGTTGCAGAAATAACTTTTGCTGGTGTTGAAGAAATAATTGCACCATACACCATACTCCTAGAAAGAATAAATGATCCTGAAAATGGTGAACATATTCATATAGATATGATATATTTTTCAGAAGCCTTAAATATTAGTGATTTGAAAGATGGCTGGTTTTGGGCAACTGAAAATGATTTAAAAGGAAATGTTAATTTAAATTTCAATAATTCAAACAATGAAAAAATTCAGGATGATGTTAAATATTTTGGATTAAAATGTATAGAATTAAGGAGAAAATATGGCAACTAAGAAAGAGCAAAAACGTGCGCTAGGCAAACATAGGAGCTGGGAAACAACTGAGGGTGCTGTAAGAGCGCCACATAGATCCATGATGAAAGCAATGGGCCTAACCGATGATAATATTAACGCTCCATTTGTTGGTATAGCTTCAACTCACAATGAAGTTACTCCATGCAATGCAGGAATAGAGCCTCTTGTTGAGCAAGTAAAAAGAGGTGTTTTTGCTGCTGAAGGAACTCCCTTTGTTTTTGGAACAATAACTGTTAGTGATGCAATATCTATGGGGCATATTGGTATGAGAGGTTCTCTTGTAAGCAGAGAGGTTATAGCAGATTCAATAGAAACGGTAGTCTTTGCTGAAAGGTTTGATGGTCTTGTGGCTGTTGCAGGTTGTGATAAAAGCTTACCTGGAGCAATGATGGCAATTGCAAGGCTTAACGTTCCATCAGTGTTTATATATGGAGGATCAATATTGCCTGGGAATTTGAATGGAAAAACTATACAAATTCAAGATGTTTTTGAAGCTGTTGGAAAGCATCAAAGTGGTGAAATAAATGATAATGAGCTTTACCAAATAGAATCTCGGGCTTGCCCTGGCCCTGGTTCATGTGGTGGTATGTTTACTGCTAATACTATGTCTTCAGTAGGCGAAGCATTGGGCCTAAGTTTGCCAGGATCAGCATCTGAACCAGCTGTTGATCAAAGAAAAAGTGCGTCTAGCAGGATGGCTGGTGAAGCAGTTTTAAATTTATTAAGAAATGATATTAAGCCTTCGGATATTTTAACTAAGGAAGCTTTCGAAAATGCAGTGACAGTTGTAACTGCTATGGGAGGTTCAACAAATACTTGTTTACATTTACCTGCAATAGCTTATGAGGCTGGAATCAGTCTCACCCTTGAAGATATACACGACATATCTATGAGGACACCGCATTTAGCAGACATGAAACCTGCAGGAAAATATCTTATGTACGACCTAGACAACGTTGGAGGAGTACCACTTGTCATGAAAAGGTTGCTAGATTTAGGTCTAATTCATGGTGACTGCATAACAGTAACTGGGAAAACAGTTAGGGAAAACTTAGAAAATGTTAAAGATGATGGTAAAGAAAATGAAGTTGTCAGAAAAATTGATAACCCGATTAGCTCTACTGGAGGGTTAGTAATTTTACACGGCAATCTTGCTCCAGATGGGGCAGTGTTAAAGGTTGCTGGTCATAATTATGGAACAAAGTGGTCTGGTCCAGCGAATGTTTTCAATCAAGAAGAAGAGTGCATGGAAGCTTTAAAGAATAAGCAAATTAAACCTGGTGACTTTGTAGTTATTAGGTATGAAGGACCTAAAGGTGGTCCAGGAATGAGAGAAATGCTCTCCATAACGAGTGCTATTGTTGGTCAAGGTTTAGGGGATAAAGTATTTCTTATGACCGACGGAAGGTTTTCTGGAGCTTCACATGGCCCAATGATTGGTCACGTGGGTCCTGAAGCAGCTGTAGGTGGACCAATAGCTGCAGTTGAAAAAGGTGACATAATAGAAATAGATCTTGAAACTTTTGAATTAAATTTAAAAGTAAATGATGAAACTATTAAAGAAAGATTGAAGGCAGTTGTAAAGCCTGAGCCAATGTTTAAAAGTGGTGTTCTAGGAAAATATACAAAGTTAGTTCAACCTGCCTCAAAAGGTGCAGTTACTGGTTAACTGAATATTTTTTTTAACCACCCTTTTCTTTGACCTGATTTAGTGCCATTGAGTGCTGGTGGTTCAGTGGAAGGTGAAACTTCTCTCCTTGATGAATTATTCTTTGTTGATTTAGTTCTAGGTTTATAACTACTTTTATATTGCTTGCCAGTGCCAACAGGCCTTGAAGAAGGTTTTCTTTTTGGCTTTTTATTTTCTCCTTCAGGTGAAGAAAGTTCATCTGATACTTCTTCCTTATAGTAAGATTTTGCTGCGTTTTTCTGGTCAGTCTTTGTCATCCATAAATTAGAAAAATATGTTTTATTAAGTTTAATATGAAGGTCTGCAATTCTAGCTGTCTCAGGTGAAATATTAGTATCAAAAGCTGCAATCTCAACGTGCTTACCTTGGTCTTTAGCAGCTTGAAGAGCAGGATAGAAATCACCATCTCCACTTACAAGTATAGCTGTGTCACATAAATCTTCGTAAGCATTTTTTAAAATATCAACCCCTATCATCATGTCAACACCTTTTTCAACCATCGCATCCCCTCTTTGTTTTACAATTCCAAGCTTGACTTCTAGATAAGGAATGTCATATAAAGCAGAAAGAAATTTTTCTTGATCATCAGACCCTCTCCCTTTTTGGTCCTGCTTAATATTATAGTAATAAGTTCTTACCAGGTTTCTATCACCTGCTAATTTTTCGGCAAATTTGCCAAATTTTATATCATTTCTTGAAAAGTGCTGATTTAATACATGGTATAAATTGCTACCATCTATAAAAACCATAACTCTTTCTTTTTTTGCTTTTTGTTTTGTTTCTGCCATTATTTCTCCCAAGTAAATAATCGATTTGATGAAATAAAAAATAAATAATATTGTAATTATATGCTTTTAATAGCTAAGTAATACAGTATTTATTAATAAAAATTAGGAAAAAATTGTGAAAAAAGTTGAATTTTTGCCCATAAAAACAGAAATTGAAATGCCTAACGGTCTTCAATGGCATAATGAAAAATTGTATGTAATTGATCAAAAAACTGACAATATTTTTATATTAAATGAAAATGGCAAAAAATTAGATGAATTTAGCACTCTTTGTGAAAATGGGTCTGGGATAACTATTGGGGGTAATTTTATTTGGTTGGCATCAAATGGTGAAACTGAAGCAAGACCATTTAGGGGGAGTGATACTCACATTAGTTGGATTTTGAAATTAGATATTAATTCAAGGAATTTAATATCTAGATTCCCAACACCTGATGGAGGGGGAGTTCATGGTTTGGAATGGGATAATGGGTTACTTTGGATTACTGCATTTAACCCTACAGCTTTAATTCTTGTAAATCCCACTAATTTTGAAGTTCAATTTAAATTTGAAATTGATCAAAGTCCACATGGTTTAGCAGTTGAAGGGGATGGTATTTGGTGCTCTGATAGAGTTGATAGAAATATAATTAAATATAACAAGTCAAATGGAAAAATATTAGAAAAAATAGATATCCCATATGATGGTCCTGATCCTCATGGATTATCTATTAAAGATAAAATATTATGGTACTCAGATGCCGCTTTTCCAAATCCAATGAGACCATTTCCAGAAATTGGATCAATTGAATTAAAATGAATATTTTAGATACTCATCATCACTTATGGGACCTTTCATTACGATCCTATGACTGGATAACTGAACTCCCAGAAAATGAATCAATCAAAATTAATAGAAATTTTTTAATTAGTGATTTAGATGTTCTAACTGATGAAAATAATGTAACTGGCACGATATGTGTCCAAGCTCATCAATCTGAAGAAGAAGCTTTATGGTTGCTAGAAATTGCTAAAAATTCAAATTTAATTAAAGGGGTTGTTTGTTGGGTAGATTTAAAAAATACAAATATTGGGTATTCTTTAGATAAATATCAAACGTATGATAAATTTTGCGGTATAAGGCATGTATGGCACGATGAAAAAAATGAAGATTGGATTTTGGATCCAAAAGTTATTTCAGGCTTAAAAACATTATCTGAAAGACAAATAAATTTTGATTTTTTAGTTAGACCTAATCATTTAAAGTATATATTTGAAGTTTATGAAAAAATACCTAAATTAAATGGCGTTATTGATCACATTGCAAAACCTAAAATCATAGAAAATATTTTTGAACCATGGGCGGAAAATATTTCTGAATTGTCAAAGATAGATTCTTTAAATTGCAAAATATCAGGAATGGTTGAAGAGATGAATGAATCACAAGGAATTTCAATTTTAAAAAATTACACTGATCATGTTATTAAGAGCTTTGGAGATGGCAAAGTAATGTATGGAAGTAATTGGCCAGTTTGTTTAACAAAGAAAAGTTATTCAGAGGTTTTAGAAATAGCTAAGACAGTATCAAGTAATTTAAATCCTGAAAAATTTTTTTATACTAATGGTAAAAGTTTCTACCTTGATTAAACATCATTTACTTTGATATTGAATTCAGCGTCATTTATTGGATAAATTTCTCTTTCTATATTTTTAAAATTTAAATTTTTTAAATCTGCTGTTGTTGTGCCTTTTGTATTGACCAATACAGTTTTAGCAGCGAATGGATCATAAGCTGGTCTTGGTAAAATAACTCCTCTGGTTGTAATCAATTGCTTTTCCTTTGGGTCGATTCCAATATGAGTAATTTGGCCGATACTTTGAGGTGGCTGTCTTAAAGTAGTCAGTATTATTGATCCTCTTTTATCAGTCTCTATAAGTGCTGTTTTACCTTGGTTATATTTAGTGTAGCCACCATGTCTAATTTCACTATCTTCCCAAATGCCATCAGTAATGTTTTTGACTACCCCTTCAATTTCAACTGGATCACCGTGTTTATCGTCTACCTTGCCCCCTACAAATAGTTTTACTTTTTGACCAATTCCTTTTTGAGCACATTTTTCAACTGATTCAGGGTCAAAAAATACAGTGCAATAATTACTTACATCTTGTTTTATAATTTCATGTAATAAAAAAGTTGAGTCAGCTGAACTCCCCCCTCCAGTGTTGTCTCCAACATCGTTCAAAATTACTGGATATTCTGTTGATTTTTTTGCTATTTCTACTGCCTCAGAGACTTCCAAAGCATTTAAATTGTATTTATGCCTATTTTCCCATGCAAATTCTGCAACACTTTCACATTTAGTTCTTGATAAATCGGCATTATTATCTGTATACACTAAGAATGATGATCCAAGTTCAGGTACGTCAGCAAACTGGAAACCAAGAGCGAAGCTTGCTGAAATGACAGAATCATCATCAGAGATTTCATTCATTCTTTTTATTATTTGATTGACTGGCTCTTCAAATGTATTTTGCTTGGTCATATTTATCATCATTGGAGGAGCAATAAATGTGCCGGTAGGATTTATATTTTTTTTAATTATTTCAATTATTATTTTTGCTGCTTCTACACCTCTGTCATAAGTATCTAAATGCGGGCAAGTTCTAAACACAATTAAAACATCAGCATTTTTGAACATCTTTGTTGATATATTGGCGTGCTTATCCAGAGTGCACACTATAGGAAAATCTTTTCCTAATTTCTTTCTCAACCTTAACAATACTTCCCCATCTGCATCTAAATATTCTTCAGAAACAGTGGCGCCATGTAAGTTAACGATCAAACCATCGCATTCATCAGAATTAATTTCATTTACTAATTTATCGACAATTTGATTAAAAGCTTCTTTTTCGACTGTTCCAGAAGGCGTTGCGATCGCACACATTTTAGGTAAAAATTCAACATCCTGTTTTTCAAGCTCATCAATGGAGCCAGATAATTCGTGATTGCCTCCTTTGAAATGCTCGACAATATCTTTTCCTTGGATAAAATCTCCATAATGAGGGTTCATAAAATTTTCAACGGGAGTTGTTTTCTTAATAAATGTATTTGATTCATGCATAAAGCATGTTAGAGCTATTTTCAAATTAACCTCTTCCTATATATGGCATTTTTGTCGCCATAATAGTGATAAATTGAACATTAGTTTCTAAAGGAAAATTAGATATATTTAATACAACTTCAGCAACATGATTAACATCAAACGTAGGCTCTACAATTGTTGATCCATTCGCTTGAGGAACACCTTTTTTCATTCTTTCTGTCATTGGTGTTGCAGCATTTCCAATATCAATTTGACTGCAAGCAATATTATATTTTCTTCCATCTAAAGATATTGATTTTGTTAAACCACTTACACCATGTTTTGTGGCTGTGTATGGTGCTGAATCAGGTCTAGGTGCATAGGCAGATATTGAACCATTATTGATAATTCTACCCCCCATAGGTTTTTGATTCTTCATTATTTTAATAGCTTCTTGGGCACATAAAAATGTTCCTGTTAAATTCGAATCCACTACTTTTTGCCAATCATCATAGGTAAGTTCTTCAAATAATTTTTTTGGTGCCCCTCCTCCAGCATTGTTAAACAGAACATCTAATCTTCCATATTTTTCAAATGTCACTTTAAACAAATTTTTAATTGAATCTTGATTTCCAACATCGCAGGTTACTGCTAATACATTATCGGTACCTATTTCTTCTGCAGTTATTTTTAAAGGTTCTTCTCTTCTGCCGGTAATAACAACAGAATATCCGTCTTTTGCCAATGCTTTAGCAGATGCTTTGCCAATACCTGATCCTCCACCTGTGACAATTGCAACTTTATTTTTGATACTATTCATATCTTCTCCTTGTAAACATTGTGTAAATTCAAGA
>CACNIC010000011.1 GCA_902620405.1 uncultured SAR202 cluster bacterium | reverse complement strand
TAACCTTAGCTAGGGCACTAGTCAATGAACCTGCCATTGTTTGGGCGGATGAACCAACAGGAAATTTAGATAGCACAAATGAATTGGAAATAATGGATTTACTTACAGATTTAAATAAAAAAAATAATCAGACCTTTGTTATTGTTACTCACTCTGAATATGTAGGTGGGAGAACAAATAGAATAATTAATATGAAAGACGGAAAAGTAGTTTAATTTATGGAAGAGAAAGTATTTGGTCTGCCAGCAGGTCTCCTTGCTAACAGCATGATAGTAATTTTAGTTGCTATTTCCATTATTTTATTATTTGGAGGCTTAAGAAGATTTATTCTTGTAAAAATGGGTACAAGAAATATTCCTCGAAGAAAGGGTCAAAGCACACTAATAGTAATGGGGCTTATGTTGAGTTCAATTATAGTTGCAGTTTCTTTAGGTATTGGAGATACCGTCAGGTATTCTGTTCGTTCTGTTGTATTCGATTCTGCAGGAAATATAGATGAAACTATTGATGGCCCAGGAAAGCAATTGTTTGGAGTTGAATACATATCGTATTCTGAATTTGAAAATGTTGAAAAGTTAGCGTCAACTAACAAGAACATTGATGGAATTATGCCTTATATTGAGATTGATCTTCCCGCAGAAAATAATAATTCTGGAATTGCTGAAAGTAGAGTTCAAGTCAGAGGTTACGACCCTAAATATACAGATAGTTTTGATGAAATTAGAAATATAAATAATGAACTTGTTAATATAGAGTCTCTTAGCTCAGATCAGGTGTATATAAATGTTTCGTTAAGTGAAAAATTAAAATTAAATAAGGGTGACACTATTGGTGTTTATATCAACTTAGAAAAAAGAGAATTTAAAGTAAATGATGTATTGGAAAGCGGTAGTATTGCTGGTGCTAACATAACTCCCACAATATCTTTTAAATTATCAGTTTTGCAAAGTTTATTAGGCAAAGAAAACATGATAACTAATATTGCCATATCGAATTCTGGTAACCAAAATGAATCCCTTGAACTTTCTGATGATGTCACTCAATTCTTGAGATTGAATTTAACTAACAAACAAGTTGCCAATAAATTTTTTGAGATATTGTCTTCAAATGAAATTCCAACTTTGATAAAAGAAGAGGCAAAATCTTTAGAACAAACTGACAGTGAAACATTTGAAGAATTAACTAGAATTGCCTCTGATCTTGAGAGTGATAATTTTAATGAAGAATTTATTACTTCGGTTGGTGACTATCAGTTACAGTTAATTATTTTGGGTGCTCTAGATAAAGCAGGATTGCAAGCTGAAGCTGCCGAATTATTAATGATGTTTGGTGATTTAACTACATTAAGAGTTGATGATTCGAAGAATAACGGAGTCAAGTTAGCAGAAACTGTCGCTTCTGGAGTCACAACAATATTCTCAATATTTGGATCTTTCTCTATTATGGTTGGTATGCTGCTTATATTTTTAGTATTTGTGTTATTAGCTGCTGCAAGATCAACTGAATTAGGTATGGCAAGAGCTGTTGGATTAAAAAGAAGGGATTTAATTCAGTTATTTACTTATGAAGGAACCGTTTATTCTTTTCTAGCAGCAATATCTGGAACTATAATTGGTATCGGATTAAGTTTTGGTCTTGTTTATATACTTCAAGATTTAATTGATGCAGGAACATTTGTTATTAAGCCTTATTTTTCAGTTACATCTATAATTATTTCATTTTCTGCAGGATTGATTTTGACTTTCATCACTGTATTTGCATCTGCATATAGAGCAAGTAATTTAAATATTGTTGTTTCGATTAGAGGACTTAAAGAAGAATTTGTTAAAAAGGCATCTTTAACGACAAATGAAAAAATTAAAAATTTATCGTGGGATCTCATTTATCCAATAAAACAGGTTGTAAGAATTATTGTTGGCAATGGTGGAAGATTAAGAAACTTAATTGTTTTATTAGTTTTCCCAATTTCATGGCCAGTAAGCATTTTCATTTCATTATTTAAATTGTTTGGAAGACATTCTTATGCATTATTAGGCTTATTTTCTTTATTCTTAATTTTTCTTGCATTCCAAACTGAAGGGACCGCACTTTTAAGTTTCGGTTTAACAGGTATTGCGCTTTCAATTGGTCTTCTAATCAGATTTTTAAGCACATTATTATTAAGTGATCAAGAAAATATTAGTCAGATTGCAGGTACATTTGAAGGAGGTCTCGTACTAGTTGTTGCCAATCTGCCACTTGATTATGCTATTTTTGATTTTGCATCTGAATGGTCTCAACCTGGGCCATGGTTTTGGCCTCTTGGAGGTGGAATAAATACGGCCGCTGCTGTTTGGCTTGTTATGAGCAACAATAGACTTCTAATTTATTTTTTAAACATTATTCTCTCAAGATTTTCGGGGCTTAAAGCAGTTACTAAGACTGCAATTAGTTACCCAATGGCTTCAAAATTTAGAACTGGATTAACCGTTGCAATGTTTTCTTTAATAATTTATACACTAATGATTTTTTCTGTTTTAAATGGAATAAATGATATATCAACTGATCAGCCAGATAGAATAACAGGTGGATATGATATTAAGGGCACCATAAGTTCAGATAATTCAATTCAAGGTGACATAAGAAATTCATTAAATATGAATGATTTTTCGGTTGTTGCTGGTTCTTCAAGCATTGATATTGATGCAAAAGAAATAGAAGGTGAAAATACAACCTTTAAAAGTTCAAGATTAGTATCTGTTGAAGATAGTTTTATAAATACTAATAAATGGCAACTTTCATATTTTGACCCAAAATATGGCTCAAATGATAGAGAAGTATGGGAATCATTAAATAGTGATGCAAACTTAGTTTTGGCTAGTGGATCTATTGTAGAGTCTGGAGACCCTTTTGGGCCACCTGACAGAAGCTTCAAAACCTCCTTAATTAAACCGGGTGACCTGAAAGAAATAGAAGCATTTAATATTCAAATTAAAAAAAGTAGAAGTGCTGATGAAGGGGCTACATTAACGGTTATAGGTGTAATTGAAAATCTTGCTGGCGGAACAGGTTTTGGGGCTGGGGGAGCAACATTCTATTCCACAGATAATCTTGTTTCAGAAATAGCAGGAGAAGAAATTCCGTATAATACATATTATTTTTCTTTAGTTGATAAAGATAATGCTTCGAATTACTCCCAAAGACTTGAAAAGATATTTCTAGCAAATGGTATGAATGCTGAAAGTTTACTTGATAATATTAAAGAGGAGCGAGAAACAAGCAATGCATTTAATAAATTATTTCAAGGATTTAGCGGTTTAGGTTTAGTTGTTGGTATTGCTGCAATAGGGGTATTGTCAGTAAGAGCTGTTGTTGAAAGAAGGCAGTCTGTTGGAGTTCTTAGAGCTATTGGATTTAGATCAAGTATGATAAGGGCACAATTTTTAATTGAATCATCATTTATCACCTTAATTGGAATTGCTATAGGAATATTTTTAGGTGTAATGCAGTCTTATATAATTTTTAAAGAAATTTCTAAAGAACTTGAAGGAGCAACTTTTTCTGTTCCAATTGGTGAGGTTGGTTTTTTAATTGTGATTACAGTTGTTGCATCAATATTAGCAAGCGTAATTCCTGCTAATGAGGCAAGCAAAATATATCCAGCTGAAGCTTTAAGGTACGAGTAGATGACTCAAATAAAAATTGAATTTGAAAATATTTCAATTGATGCTGTTTTAAATGACTCAGAAACTGCAAATAAGATAAAGAAAATTTTGCCAATATCAAATTCTGTAAATACTTGGGGAGATGAAATTTATTTTTCAATTGGTGTAAATGATGGAGAAATTGATTCTAAAAAAGTTGTTGAGCTTGGTGACTTAGGCTATTGGCCTCCAGGAAATGCCTTCTGTCTATTTTTTGGTTTAACTCCTGCAAGCGAAGGTGATAAAATTATGCCAGCAAGCCCAGTAAATGTTATTGGAAAAATTTTAGGTGATTTGGAAATTCTTAAAAGTATAAAAAGTGGCGATAAAGTGGCAATTAATTTAGTTTAATTTTTTTAAATGAAAAATTCCTACTGGCCAATAAAAAGAAATATCATTATTTAAATTTTTAATTCCAAAAAAACTTTTTATTTTTTCGTCTGAATTTTGAAAATTACCTTTTAATATTTTTTTATCTTTTTCAGATGTGCCAGATCTTTCCATCCAATCATTTAGGTTCATAGTTACTCTTGATTGGATAATATCTTTAATGTAGAAATTAGTTTTATTTAATAAACTTTTCCATTCAATTAAAGATAAATTTTTTATGTGACTTTTATCTCTGATTAATTCAACTTCTTGATGCCAATTATTTAATTTAATTTGGTCTGAAGTTATCGTGTCAACGATTATGAATTCTCCTTCATCTTTTAAAACTCTATGCACTTCATGACAAAATTTTTCAACATCAATAAAATGATGAGCTGCAGTCCTGCATGTAACAATATCAAATTCTTTGTCACTGTATTTCAATTCCTCAGCGTTGCAAATATTAAAATTTAGATTATTTATTTCTCTATCTTTCATAATTTTTTTCGCTTCAGATATCATTCCTTCTGAGATATCTGTGGCTTCAACTTTTTTACAGGATTTTGATAATTCAAAAGCAGCAAAGCCTGCGCCAGTTCCAACATCAAGTCCAGATTCAAATTTACTGTTTTTTAATATGTTAGATAAAATATTTAGGCTTTCACCAGCAGAGAAAGTTTTGCTAGAAGAATAGAATTTAGCTTGATTATTAAATTGTTCTTTGGCGTCCATAATTTTTAGTATATATTGTATTAATGTTAAGTAATATTTTATTTGTATTTTTTGGAGGGGCAATTGGTGCAACAGCGAGATTTGCCTTTCAATTTTATTTACCAAAAATTGGTGGTTTTCCAATTTCGACATTAATTGTTAATATTATTGGCTCATTCTTTCTTGGATTTATATTTAATTTAAGTTCATATAAATCTGATAATTGGCTACATTATTTGCTATTAGCAGGATTTGCTGCAGCCTTTACTACTTTTTCTACATTTGCTTTTGAAACTGTTCAGATGTTTAGAGAGGACGATTATATTCTGGGGATATTAAATTTGGCATTGAATAATTTGCTGTGTGTAATTTTTATTTTATTCGGAATGAAAATATCAGAGGCTATTTAATAATGGATTTTTTTTATAATGAAAATTTATGGACAGTTGGTCATTTTCTAATGTGGATGTTTGTTGGTAGGTATCTTTTAAAAAGTTGGTTATTAGTTATAATATTATCTTTTGCTTGGGAAGCGATTGAATATTTTATACCTTATGATATCGCTAAAGAAACTTGGTTTAATAAATTTACTGACATTATTGCTAATAGTGCAGGTTTCTACGTAGGATTAAAAATAAGAAAATATTATAAATAAGAAAATATTAAAAAAATAAATCTATTTAAATTAATCCTAAAATTATGATTATATTTACTGGATATAGTTATAATATCATTGGAATTTAAATTAATTTAATGAAGGAAAAAAATAATGTGTGGAGTTTTAGTTGCTTTTTCTAAAAATGGGCAGCTCAATGAAAATGATTGCAGGAATGCTTCAAAAAAAATATTTTCTAGAGGGCCAGATTTTAATTTTTCTAGATTTAAATTAAATAATAAATTATTTCTTTCTCAGACAGTCTTATCAATTACAGGAAATCCTAAATTAAACTTAGAATATTCAATATCAAAAAATAAAAGGTACGAAATCTTATTTAATGGAGAAATTTATAATTTTAAAGAATTGCAATCTAAATATCTTGATAAAAAAGATATTTACAATCTTTCCGGTTCAGATACTGAAACTATTATTAATCTACATCAAGTCTTAGATCCCATAGATGTTAGGAAAATAATTCATGGTATGTTTGCATATGTTGTTTATGATTCAAAAGAAAATAAATTATTAGTTTCAAGAGATATTATTGGGGAAAAAGTTTTATACCATTATGAAGATGGCAATTTAATTGTTATATCTTCTCAATTGGGTCCTATTTTAGAGATAGTTAAAGATGTAAAAATTAATAAAGATATTCTTAAAAAATATTTTTTTACAAGACATTTATTGACCCAAAAAGAAACAGTTTATGAAAATATAAATGTATTTACACCAGGTGAAACTCTTGAAATTAATCTGCATGATAATAATAAAAAAATTGTTAATTTAGAAAAATTAACTGACCTTATTGATCCAAGAAAGATCGAAGATAATTTTAAAAAGACTAATGATGATTTACTAGTAGAAGCAGACAGCATCATGAAAGAAACTGCAAAAATCATGAACCCTGATATTCCGTTTTATACTGTAGTTAGCGGTGGAGTTGACTCATCTCTTGTTAGCAAATATATAAAAAATGAGTCTAAGGTTGAACCGAAGTATATTTGTCTTAAATTTGGTGAAAAAGATAAGGTTGCATCTGATGTGCAATTATTTGAAAAATATTTTGGAAATAAAATAAAAGAAATAAATGTTGATATTGACTTATTTCATAGTTATTTAAAGGAATGTTATCAGTCTATTTGTATGCCACTACCGACTCATTCTTTTATTTCTCAAGCAATTTTAGCTAGAGAAGTAAATAAAAATGACTTTAAAATTTTATTTACTGGTGATGGGGGAGATGAATTATTTGGAGGTTATGAATTTTATAAATCATTAAAATATGATAGTGAATTTGATTATAATCCAAGTATATATAGTGGCGTATTTAACCAGGGTGTTAACTTTAATAATTTTAATTTTGAAGAAATATTTGAAGAAAGTAAATTGGAGTGGGCTGGAACAAAGCAACATTATGATAATTTTAATTCCGTAGAAACAAATATTCAGTCAATACTGTTGCTTGACACAAAAATTCAACTTGAATCAGTTGGGATAAGGGCGACAGACACCATGAGCATGATGTCTTCCGTTGAATCGAGAGCGTTTTTTCTTACAAAGAAAATTTTGGAGTTTGCTATCAATTTGCCTGCAAAAAATAAAATTTTAATTGCTGATAAAGTAGAAACAAGACCTCTGATGAAACAACTATTTATTAAAAACTTTGATAAATCATTATTAAAACCAAAACAAGGGTTTTCCGGCTTTCCTAATGAAAGCATGAGAAGGGTAATAAATAACTATAAAAATACCATTGAACTTCTAGAAATCAAAGATTTTGAAAATCTTAACGTCGATGATAATTTGGCTCTTGAATGGAAATTATTAAATGTAGAATATTTTCTAAAATTTTTTTTAAATTATGATAAATAAAAAAATACTAATAGTTTTAAAATATGCATCATTTTATAGTTATTGTGAGTCAATAATTAAAGAGCTTGAAAAAGAAAATCATTTAACTTTATGTGTTCAGGAAGAAAACCAAATTAATTTTACAAATTATTATATTGATCATAGCTCAATGTCACTTATTCAAAAAAATATAAATAATAATGATTCATTTGCTTTAGTTGATAAATCAAGAAATATAAAAATAGTAAAGGGTATTCACAGGAAAGGTAAATGGACAAAGATTCTGCGTATTATAAGAGAATCATTAAATTATTTAAGCTTTTTAATTAGAGGCCAAGACAACACTTTTGTAAAACTGCAATCTAAATACTTATCAAATAAGATAATTAAAATTTTCAAAATAATCAGATATAGGCCATTATTAAATATTTTATTTTTTTGCCTAAAGTTTATCCATAACATGATTCCTTCTGATAAGAATATTAATAATTTTATTAAAGATATTGATCCTGATATTGTTTTGATTGTGGGTGCTAATTGGCCAACAAGAAATAATCAATTTTCATCAGAAATTGATTTTGTAAAATCTTCAAAAAAATTGAAAAAATATTCAATATTGCATGTTGTGAGTTGGGACAATTTGATTTCTAGAGGGCTTTATCATTATAAACCTAATTTGTTTTTTGTTTGGAATAAAAATCATTTTGATGAGGCAAAAAAAATTCATAAAATGCCTGAAAAAATAATTAAAGTAATTGGTGCCCCATTTATGGATAAATGGTTTGAAGAAATTAAAATTAAATCAAAAAAAGAATTTTTTGATTCTATTGGATTAGATTCAAATAAGCCTCTAGTGACTTATCTTGGTTCAGCTGTCAATATTTCAAAGAATGAGAAATTTATTGTCGAAAATCTTTATGAAAAATTAAATAAAAATAATATGCAGCTTATTGTACGCGCACATGGTTCTAACATAGATCAATTTAAGAATATAAATAAAAAAATAAAATTTATTCCAGAAAATGGTGAATTACCTGATACAGATCAATCTAAAAAGTTGATGATTGAAACAATTAAGCATTCAGATTTTACTATTGGAATAAATACGACTGCTATGATTGACTCAATTATTCTTGGCACTCCATGTATAGCCATTATTAAAGAAGAGTATAGTAAAATTCAAATTCAAACTCCTCATTTCAATAAAGTTATGAAGGAGAAAGTTTTTATAAATATCGCTGATGAGAAAAATATTATTAATAGAATAAATGAATTTAATCTAAAAGAAAAAAGTTTAGTTACCAATAAAATGAATGAATTTGTAAAAAATTTTTGCAGACCTAATGGAATTAAAACTTCTGCTGGCAGAAAAGCCTATGATGAAATTGATTCATTGATTAAAAACAATTAGGCATATCAGTAACTAATAAAAAAACAATTATAGTGTAATATGTTACTTTAAAATTAATAAAGAAAATTGAGTATTTCAAACATTGAAAATAATAATAATATAATTCCTTTTACCAAGGATATATTTTCTAATAAAAAATTATCTGTAATAATTTCAGTCTTATTAATCATAATATCAGGCTTATTAGATGCTATTGGCCTATCTCTTGTTGCGCCTACAGTCTCTATACTAATCAGTGAGGATAATGGTGGTGTTAGTTCAGGGGTAATAAATAACTTAAGAAAAGTTTTAGAATTTATATCTATCCCATATTCACTTAGGTATGTTTTGGGGTTAATAGCAATAATCATGCTATTAAGAAGCATTTTATTGTTTTTACAATCTTTTTATATAGTTAGAGTTCAAAATAGTTACACATCAGAGTTAGGAAAAAAGTTTTACGAATATATCCATTCTTTGCCTTGGCATTCATTTAAAAAATATAAGCAAGCAAAAGCTGTTAATATAATAAGCGAATCAATTAGAGCAGGAACTTCATTGAGAAGCTATTTGCATTTAATTTCAAATTTTTCTGTAATTTTAATTTATTTGATATTTTTATCTCTAATTTCTTTTGAAATGACTGTTGTATCAGTGATTTTGGCTTTGCTAATAGGCATAATATTCCAAAGATTGATAAAGATATCGAATATTTTGGGTAAAAAACAAACATATAGATCTGAAAAATTAATCCAAGATATGTCTGATTCAATAAATTTATCTAAATTTTTACGTGCACATGGCAAGTATAATTTTATGGCTAAAAAGTTTTTTAATTCTGTAGATAATTTTAGAAAAAATCAAACTAAAATTGGATTGAATGATTCAATTTTCCAGGCTTCTTATGAATATGCATTTATAGGATTCTTGATGCTTGGACTTTTGATAGCTGCAAGATATTTTGAATTGCCTTCCAGCAGTATAGCTCTTGTAACAATACTTTTTTACAGGCTATTTCAAAAAGTAAAAGTATTTCAACAAAATTATCAAGCTTTTAATAAATCAGTGCCAGGTTATTTTTCAATAAAAAATGAAATATCAAATAATGTTATCGAAGATGAAAAATGGGGGGAAAAGAAATTTTCTGGCATTGAAAATCATATTGAGATTAAAAAAGCATCATTCCATATTGATGATAGAAAAATTCTGTCTAATGTAAATTTTAAATTCAAAAAAAACCAGATAAATTTGATCACAGGAAAATCAGGTTCAGGAAAAACAACATTAATAGATATAATTATTGGCCTAAATGAATTAGAAAAGGGTGAGTTGAAATTAGATGATATTAATATTAAAAATTATTCAAAAATAAGTTTCCAGCAATCAATTGGTTACGTTGATCAAAACCCGTTTTTATTTAATGATTCAATAATAAATAATTTAAAATGGGGAGCAAATAAAAAAGTATCAAATTCTAAGATTTATAATATTGCTAAAGATTTGAAAATTCATGATTTAATTAAATCTTTACCAAATGGGTACAATTCAAATGTTGGAGATTTTGGAAATACTCTTTCTGGCGGAGAGAGACAAAGAATAGTAATAGCCAGAACTTTAGTTAATACGCCGAAAATTTTAGTTCTTGATGAAGCTACTAGTCAACTTGATACTAAATCTCAGAAGATTATCTTGAATCTTCTTAAAAAGATTAAAAAAAATACAACTATAATTATGGTTACTCACAGAAAAGAAACTTTGGAAATTGCTGATAATATTTTAGAGATCAATTGAGCAAATTATTCAAATATTTAAAATTTAAAAATTGCTAAAGATTTCAATTTTTTTGGGTATACATACTTTTTATTTTTATCAGGATGTGTTTTTAATATTGTTACATAATCTTTACCTGTAATTAATTTTAACTTTTCGCACATTTTGTATACATCTACAATCGATACTTTTTCGTTATTTTCGATTCTCCCTTTACCGTAGATTTTATGTTTACTTAAATTTAGAAAGTCATCCATTATTAAAAAACTGTTTCCATTTTTCTTTAATTGATGATATCCAAAAAATGTGTCCCATGAAACTTCAGGAAACAAATGATTACCATCTATGAAAACTAAATTGTAATCTTTTTTAAATTTTTGATTGTCAATAGATGGTAAAAAAAACGAATTTGACTCTATAAAGTTAATATTTTTTGCAGATAAATTTTTATTTCTAATTTGTATATGTTTTTTTAAACCAATAGAATTTATCGTGTTCCCAAAACTTCCTTTTATTATTTCTTTGTCAGGCAGATCAACGGTATCAATTATTGCTTCATTAAAAATTTTGGATAGAACATAGGAATTTTCTCCATCATATGTACCTATTTCTAAAATTTTTTTTATATTATATTTTTTACTTATGCTTGCAAATAAAATGAACTGATATGACTTTGTGGATAATTTTCCTTTTTTAAACGAAAGAACACTATTTAAAAAATCAATTCCAAAAATTTCTTTTAATACCTCGATGCCTTCATTAAAATCAACACCTAATTTATTATAATTTTTTAAATCTGATTGTATTATTTTAATGGGATCTATTTTAATCAGGCGTCCAGTAATTTTTTTTATTTGATAATCAATCAATCCCATAAATAAATCATATCTAAAAACTTTTTAAATTACCAACATCTGTGAGTAATGTAGTTAATTCGAAATGCATTTTTTTACTAAAAATTAGCCATATATTATTCAAGGTTATTTAACTTCAAATTAAATTCTTCCTATTTACTATATGTCTGAAAAATTATCGGCCAATTGTAAATAAAGTAAGTAGTCAGTTGAATAATTTATTACCATAGATAGTCAAAAGGTTTAAATTTTTATAACCTAGTTTTTCAAAGAATTGTAATAAAAAAGGGGCTATATATGAGATCTATTAGCCAAGATCAAATAAATTTTTATAATGAGAAAGGTTACTTAATAGTAGAAGATGTGCTATCTCAAGATGAAATAAAAGAATTAGGTAAAATAACAGATAATTTCGTAGAAAAATCTAAAAAAATAACTAAACATAACGAAGATTTTGATTTAGAACCTGGTCATTCAAAAGAAAACCCTAAACTCAGGAGAATAAAAAAGCCAGAAAAACAGCATTCAATTTATAAAAAAACTTTAATGCATCCAAAAATTTTAGATGTTGTAGAAGATTTAATTGGTCCAAACATAAGAACTTTGGGAGGCAAATTAAATATGAAAGCCCCAGGAGGCGGAGCTCAAGTAGAATGGCATACAGATTGGGCTTTTTATCCCCACACTAATGATGATATTTTAGAAGTTGGGATTCCACTTGATGATATGGAAATAGAAAATGGTTGCCTTATGGCAATACCTGGATCTCATAAATGGGAAGCTATAAGTCATCACGAAGACGGTGTATTTGTTGGAGCTGTTTCTGAAAAAGATTTTAAAATGGAAGATGCAGTTCCCTTTGTATTGAAAGCAGGTTCAATTTCTTTGCATCATGTAAGAGCACTACATGGATCTGCTCCAAATATGTCAAATAGGCCTAGAAGATTATTACTTCAAGGATATTTGGCTGCAGATGCTTTCCCCTTGCAATCAAATTTATCAACTTCAGAAGATTGGAATGAATGGAATTCTAATATGCTTAGAGGAGAATCAACTAATAGGCCAAGATTAGAAAATGTGCCAGTTGTTTTTCCTCAACCTAAACCTGAGGGTGCAGGCTCAATATTTGAGATACAAGAAAACCTAAAAAAATCACATTACAATTAAAATATTTGAGACTAATATGTTTATACTCTTTATTGTCAAATAAGAACCAATGACCTGCGATTAATTTTAACAATACTAATTTAAATTTTTAAATATATTTCTAACACTTAAATAAAATACTGTAATATGTACTTATGAAAGTGTTAATTTTAATTATGATTATGGTTTCAATTTTTGCATGTGCAAATGAACAAGAAATTGTTGAAGTAACCACAATTTTTTCAATGGAAGATGTTGCTTCAGCAGGATTTAAGGTAAAAAAAGATTTTAATACTGATTTTCCTGATGCGACAGATGCAAAATTTGGTTTTTATAAAGGTAGGGACGTTGGGGTAATAAGATATGATACCTTGGAGTTAGCAAAATCTTCCGGTTATTCTTCTGCAACTGAGCAAACAGAACTTATTGAAGTGGTTGAAAAAAATATAGCTTATGGACCTAAAGTTGAAAGAACAAAGTGCAGAGGGACTGCACAAAATAAACCTGACTCATCAGATGTATATAGGCAATATCCGAGAGGTGATATAGGCAAAGAAAATATATTTATTTTAAATCAATCTAAATTTTTTGAAGACAATGAAGCTTTAACCAAAAGACCATCTCATGAACCGTGTGTTAGAAGAGAGCCAATGTATACTGAATTCAAGATTCATGGAAATTTAATAATTTTAATGGAGCCTTTGGCAACAGAGGATAAGAATGACACAATTAAGTTCTTAAATAATGCTGTTAGCAATATAAAATAATTAAAAATTAGCAAGTTTGGGATTAAAATACAGTATAAATTATACTAATAACAATAACCCTAGGTTGCTCTGAAAAAATTTATAGCATAGATGATTTAAGAGAAATTGGTTTCAAAGATGGTGGAGAAATACCCATTTCAGATACATCTAGATTTGCAGGTACCTACGATTATATTATTTCAGAAGGAAATGCTATGGAATTAACAAAGAGGTACCCTTTCAGAATAGAGATAATGGCAACCAAATTTGAAAATTCAAACTCTGCTAGTGAATACAATGAATATTTAAAGTTAAATTCTTCATCAACATATGGTGCATATTACAAATGCTTTATTAATAATTTATATATAGGAATTAAGAAAGACCCAAACTATAGAAATTATCAAAAAATTTGTGATTATATTGCTATAGAACTTAAATGAAGTTAAAAGGCATGGGTATGTTCTTGGCTCCCGAGATAGGATTCGAACATATAATTATTTATTTTAAACTTATAGAATTTATAAGTACTAGTAACACACCTATTATTTTCTAAAATTAAATAACTTAATTATTCCCAGTCAAATTTTGGTAATTCTTGAAAAGAACTTTGAAGTTTGTCGTGCCACATATCAGATAAATCTTTAAAATATGGGCTATCAAGTCTAATTTTATCCCTAATATCTAAATTAATTTTATCTTTTTTGTAAACTAAAAAATCAATTGGGGGGCCTACAGATAAATCACTTCTCATTGTTGAATCTAAAGAAACTAAAGCTGCTCTTGCAGCGTCACCAAGAGATATATCTAAATTAATAATTCTGTCTAAGATTGGTTTACCATATTTAGTTTCACCAATTTGAAAAAAAGGATTATTTTCTGAACACTCAATAAAATTTCCTTGAGGGTAAATCAAAAACATTTTCTGTGATTGATCTTGAATTTGACCTCCAACAATGAAATATGATCCAAAATCTATATCTCCATGCTCAGATACCTCATATTTGATCTTAGAGTGTTTTGCTGATAAAGATCCGACGTAATCTGCAACTTCTTCTAAGTCCTTACAAATATTTAAATTCCTATCAGTGATAACTGCCGACTCTAAATCAGACTCTATCGAATGAAAAACAGCTTGGGAAGTTGATAAGTTTCCTGATGTCAAAATAACTACACATCTGTCACCAACACTGTAATTAAACATTTTAGAATGAACACTAAAATCATCCAAACCAGCATTTGTTCTGGAATCTGAAGCAAATATCATTCCTTCATTAACTTTTATACCTAAACAATACGTCATAATAATTTTTAATTAACTTTTCATAATTATATTGAAATACATTTTTAACAACCATGAAAATTTTTGATTACTATTATATTACAAAGTGAAACAATGAATAAATTATTTAATTACAAATCATCAAAAATTTATGATGAACTTATTGATAGCAAATCTTATAGAAAATCTAATAGTGATTTAGGTAAGTTTATTGATGGGCTAAATCACTCAGATCTAAAAGAAATAAATGATGCAAAAAATGATTCTGTTAATTCATTAGGAATATCATTTGAAACTTATAAAGAAAAAAATCTTTACTTAGATAGGACTTGGCCTCTGGATTTTATACCAAGGATAATTGAAAAAGCAGAATGGGATTATGTTTCCAAAGGGTTAGTGCAAAGAACTAATGCTCTAAATCTATTTATTGAAGACTGTTACAATGCTCAATCTTTTTTTAAAGAAGGTTTGATGGATCCTAGTTTAATTTTAAATTCGCCTGCTTTCAAAAAAGAATGCCTTGGAATGAAATTAAAGTTTTCTTCATGGGCGCATATTTGTGGGTCTGATTTGATTAGAAATGATGACGGAAAATTTTACGTTTTAGAAGATAATTTAAGAGTTCCTTCAGGTGTTTCATATATGATTGAAAACAGGATGGTAATGAAAAAAATTTTGCCTGACCTTTTTAACACTTATGGTGTTTTACCAGTTGATGAATATCCATCTGAATTATATAAAATGCTTTCATCTCTTGTTGATAATGTGAAAAATCCAGAGATTGTATTACTAACTCCAGGTGTCTATAACTCAGCATATTTTGAGCATTCATATTTAGCTCGTCAAGTTGGAATTGAACTTGTTCAGGGTTCCGATTTAGAAATAGGTACAAATGGATTTGTATATAAAAAAACAATCTATGGTCCAAAAAAAATTGACGTTATTTATCGAAGAATTAATGAAGAATTTTTAGATCCAATAGCTTGGAATAAGGAATCATTAATTGGTGTTCCAGGATTAATAGATTCTTGGAAAAAAAATAAAGTCACAATTGTAAATGCACCCGGAAGCGGGATTGCAGATGACAAGGCTGTATACGCATATGTTCCAAAAATGATTGAATTTTTCCTAAACGAAAAACCTATATTAAATAATGTTAAAACATATCTTTGTTCAATAAAAAAAGATAGAGATTATGTAATTGATAATATTGATAAACTAGTCGTTAAGCCAGTAAGCGAGTCTGGTGGATATGGAATTGTTATTGGTAAGAATGCTTCAAAATCAGAAATAAATAAACTTAAAAACAAAATTTTAAAAAACCCTAGAAACTTTGTTGCACAACCTCTTTTAAACTTATCAACTTCACCTACTTATGTTTCAGGAAAAATAGAGCCTAGGCACTTAGACTTAAGACCATTCATCCTATCAGGAAAAAGAAATTATGTAACAGTTGGGGGTTTAACAAGAGTGGCATTAAAAAAAGGTTCTTACATAGTCAATTCTTCTCAAGGCGGCGGTAGCAAGGATACATGGGTAGTCAACAATGTTAAGTAGTGATGCTGAAAATTTTTACTGGCTTTCAAGATATGTTGAGAGAGCAGAGAATACAGCAAAACTTGTTAATGTGAATATTGAATTACTTTTAGATTTTGTTGGTAATAAGTCTGAAGGATGGAAACCTGTCATTGAAATCACAGGAATGAAAGATTTTTTTCAAAAAAAATATAATGACTTTAATGAGGTAAATTCAGTAAAATTTTTATGCCAAGACACTGATAACGATAATTCAATTTTATCTTGCCTTGAAAAAGCACAATACAATGCTCGTCCAATTAGAGATAATCTTCCAAGATCTTCAATACACCAATTAAATGTTTTATTAAAAAATTTTAATGATCAAATCAAATCAACAACCAGCAGAAGAAAAAGAACTTTAATTATTTCTGAAGTTACATCTGGCACTCAACTTTTTTTTGGAATTATTTCCGATAACTTCTCTCTGGGAACAGAGTATCAATTTATAAAGTTAGGTAGATTTATAGAAAGAGCCGATATGGTTTCTAGAATAATAGACTCTCAAGTTTTAAGAAAAAATCAAGATGGTGTTGATAGTGAATTTTATAATATTGAATGGGCAAGTATTTTGAGATCATTGTCTGCATATGAATCGTTTATGATTTCAAAAGGCAATATTTCAAAAGCAGCAATAATTGAATTTCTAATAAAAAGCCATGAATTTCCAAGATCAATTTTAAATTGTTTAAAAAATGTGAATGACTCTTTAAATAATATGCCAAAAAATAAAAAAATAAAAAATGAAATTGATATACTTATTCGTAAATTATTGAAATCTAGAATTTATTTTAAAGAGGATGAAAAAATACATAAATTTATTGATGACATCCAATTAAAACTAAATAAAATCAATAATGTAGTTAGCAAAACTTATTTTAAATAGTAATTTATGAATTAAAGCAATATCGTCAAACAACTGTCTTAAATAAAAGATGAACCTAAAATCATTGGCTCCCGAGATAGGATTCGAACCTATGACCCGCTGATTAACAGTCAGCTGCTCTACCGCTGAGCTACTCGGGATTAATACTAAAACTTTAATATATTAAATATAATTTTAATTTTACTCAATAAATAATAATATTATAAAAAAAATAACCTTAATCTAACTAAATGATAATTGAAAATAAATCTTACACTGGTGAAGATATAGAAAATCTTAATAGTATCGCATCTGAGCATCTTTTTATGCATGCAATGCAAACTAATGATTGGAAAGAAAGTGGCCTTCAAATGTATAAAGATGGCCAAGGTTGTTGGGTTACTGATTTAGAAGACAATAAATTTCTAGATATGATGGGAGGTCTTTGGTATAAAAGTTCAGGATATGGTCAACAAGAAATTGCAGATGCTGCTTACAAGCAAATATCAGAACTTTCTTCACCTCCTGCTTATTCTACTACTCCGTCAACTGTAAAACTTTCAGGAGAAATAGCATCTCTATATCAAGATAAAAAATGTAGAACTTTTTTTACAAGTGGTGGTTCAGAATCAGTTGAGACAGCAGTTAAAATGGCAAAAAAATATCAACATCTTAACGGTAAACCTAAAGCCTTCAAAGTTATTTCAAGAAGATTTTCTTATCATGGGTCAACTGCTATGGCGGTAAGCTTAGGTAGGGCAAGTTATTCTGACCCAATGGGACCAGAAATGATAGGTGCTATTTATTGTCCAAATTTTGATTCTTACAGATCACCGATTCCAGGAAATCCTGATATTGAAGAAATTTCAAAATGGTTAATTGATGAAATGGAAAAGATAATAATTCATAATGACCCAGATACTATAGCTGCATTTATAGCTGAACCAGTATCCACTTCAGCCGGGATACATTTTGCCCCTGAATCATACTGGAAAGGTATAAGAGAATTAACAGAAAAATATAATATTGTGATGATTGCTGATGAAGTAATAACTGGATTTGGTAGGCTTGGAGAATGGTTTGGCACTATGGTTTGGGACGTTACTCCTGATATAACAACTACTGCAAAAGCTCTTACAAGTGGATATGTACCCCTTGGTGCAGTTATAGCCACTGAGAAAATAGCTAATGCTTTTATTGGTGGCAAAAAAGAAACTTTTTCACATTTGATTACTTTTGGTGGCCATCCTGTTGCGACTGCCGCTGCACTCGCTAATCTTAATGTGATGAAAAGAGAAAAAATGGTGGAAAATGCTAAAAATATGGGCGTCTATTTATTTGAAAAACTTAATAGCTTAAAGGATCTTAAATTTGTTGGTGACGTTAGAGGCGGTTCAGGTTTATTGGCTACTGTTGAATTAGTTAAAAATAAGAAAACCAAAGAAAGTTTTGATGAAAGTAAAAACTTATACGGAATAATGCCTAAATTCCTAAAAGAAAATGGCCTTCTTTCTTACAGGGCTGGAGATCTAGTTTCTATTTGTCCTCCTCTTCTTATAAATAAGGATGAAGTTGATTTTATTGTTGAAGGAATAAGATCTTCAATATTAGAACTTGAAAAAATTTAATAAATGAAAATTGGTTGAGTCCATCCCATTGAACCTGTTGATGAAATTGTCTTTGTCCTAAAGTAAGCATATTTATTGCTATCTTTAATTAAATTAAATTTTACTGATTTTCCATGTACCTCCTCAATTATTTCTCCGTCATTTGAGATTAATTGAGTAGTGTACTTTGAATCAGTAACAAGAAAATTAGATAATCCTTTATTAAAATAATCACCTGAAATTGATATTTCAATCTTTTCTTCATTAAAGATAATTTTTTTAAACTTAACCCCAGTAGAAAAATAGAATTTGCCATTTCTCATAGACTCTAGAATATTTTTTTCAGAAAGATTTTTTGCAAATACCTCAACCCATCCTCTTCCAGGATTATGTCTATGTGGGGCAAATTCTTCTTTAAAGTGGTGTGAATCATCAACTGCAACCCCCCAAATTTTAATTTTTTTACTCAACATTACATCCCACATTTCTTCTACACTTTTTTTGCCACCACCTCCGTAATTATGAGTATTATAATTTCCATTAAATACTTCAATGAAATGAGCCCCTTTGATTTGAACTAAATCTTTTTCATTAATTCCCCATCTAAAATTTGGATGGTTTATTTCTGCCAAACCTCCGGCTACAATGATATTGTCAATATTTGCTTGAAGAGTTTTTGCTTTTGTTGGTCTTATTGTTGGCTCAATAACCTTTTTAATTCCAATTGCATTCACATGAATTGTATAAGGTAAATTCAATGTAATTTCTTCACCTGGTATGAGTAATAACTTTGTTTGATCGCTATCTAATATTGTAAGGTGATTATGGTCTGATAAAACTAAGAAATCGTATTTATTTTTATAGTACCAATCAACTACTGTCTTAGGAGAACTATCTCCGTCACTTTTATTAGTATGAGTATGAAGATTTCCTTTAAACCAAGGCATAAAATTTCATTTGTTACTTTTGTGTTAATTTATTATAATCATTCAATATTGATCTTACCAATTAGTCTTAATAGATAGGGGAATAAATTTGACTACAAAATCAAAATCAAAATCTGTTAAATCTAAGCCAACAAAGAAATCTAAACAGGAATCTCAGGTGGCCGATTTTGGAAGAAAAACTGTTAGAGATGAAATAGTTCTATCTGTTAAAGATCTTAAAACTCAATTTACTACCAAATACGGTACTGTTAAGGCAGTTGATGGAGTCAGTTTTGATTTAAAAAAAGGCGAAACTTTAGGAATAGTTGGTGAGTCAGGATCAGGCAAGTCAGTAACATCATTATCTTTAATGAGGCTAGTTCCTCAACCACCTGGTGAAATTGTTGATGGTGAAGTCATATTAAATGGTAGAAATTTATTAGAATTAAGCGAAAAAGAAATGACAGAAGTAAGAGGCGGAGAGATTTCCCTTATTTTGCAAGATCCTATGACGGCTTTAAACCCTTGTTTCTCAATTGAAAATCAGGTTGGTGAAGGGATTAGTATTCATCAGGGAGATAAAGGAAAGAATTTATTTGAAAAAGTTGTAGATGCATTAAAATCAGTTAGAATTCCTGCAGCTGATCAAAGAGCAAAAGACTACCCTCATCAGCTTTCTGGTGGAATGAGACAAAGAGTAGTCGGCGCAATTGGAATCTCTTCAAACCCTTCTGTAATAATTGCTGATGAACCAACAACATCTTTGGACGTAACTATCCAAGGAGCATATCTTAGATTACTCAAACAAATTCAAGAAGAAACTGGGGTTGGCATAATTTTTATAACTCATGATTTTGGAATCGTTGCGAAAATGTGTGACAGAGTTGCCGTTATGTATGCAGGAAGAATTGTAGAAAGTGCTGATGTAAGAACAATATTTAATAACCCTTTGCATGAATATACTAAAGCTTTAATAGAATCTGTTCCAAAATTAGAACAGAAAACAGGAAGATTGACTCAAATAAAAGGTCAACCTCCAGCACTTTGGGATTTGCCAGAAGGTGATTCATTTGCACCTAGATCAACATTAAAGTTTACAGAAAAAGATGCAAGAGTGAGGCCTGAATTAGTCGAGGTTGCAAAAGGTCACTTTGTGCAATTATCAAGAAGCTCTGTAAAAGATTTTAAAAAATATGCACATTTGGTGGATTATTAATCATGGCTACAAAAGAAGTAAAAAATAAAAAAAATATTGTACCTAAAGAGCTTGGTTGCACAACTCCAACAAAGGATTCTATTGTTCAGGTAAGAAATTTAAGAAAACATTATGAAGTAAATAAGGCATTATCAATTTTTGGAAAAGAAATTCTTGGAAAAACAGATTTATTAAAAGCAGTAGACAATGTAAGTTTTGATGTTGCAAAAGGTAAAACTTTTGGTTTGGTTGGTGAGTCAGGTTGTGGAAAAACAACAACAGGAAAACTTATTTTACAGCTCGAGAAACCAACTGAAGGTCAAATATTTTTTCAAGGAGAAGACATTTCTAAATTGTCAGCAGCTGGAATGGCAGAGTATAGAAAGTCAGTGCAAGCTGTATTTCAAGACCCTTGGGCTTCATTAAATCCTAGGATGAGGGTCAAAGATATAGTTGGAGAGCCATTGCAAATTGCTACAACAATGACGAAAGAACAAATTGCTAAAAGAGTAGGGGATTTATTAGAAGAAGTTGGGCTAAATGAATATCAATCAAATTTTTATCCTCATGAATTTTCTGGTGGCCAAAGACAAAGGATAGGTATTGCAAGAGCATTAGCTCTAAATCCAAAGTTAATAATTCTTGATGAGCCAGTTTCAGCACTTGATGTATCAATTAGGGCTCAAATAATGAATTTATTAGTAGATTTGCAAAATGAACACGATTTGGCATTTGTATTAATTGCTCATAATTTAGCGACAGTAAGGTATATGTGCCATAAGACAGCTGTTATGTATTTAGGAGTTATTCAAGAAATGGGAGACACAGAAGCTGTATTTACAAATCCTCAGCATATATATACGAATGCGTTAATGTCAGCAGCTTTACCAAGTCATCCTGATATTGATAGAGACGAAATTGTCCTTCCTGGTGAAGTAGTTTCTCCTATAAATCCTCCAGATGGAGATGTATTTCAAACAAGAACCCCTATGAAAGTTGATCAAAAACACGAATATGCGTCAACAAGACCACCTCTTGTTCAAGTTGGAAAAAAAGATCATTGGGTTGTGAAAACTCCATGGAGTATTGCTGATAAAGATATGAAAGTGAAATTGGAGGGAAAATAAAATGGCAAGATTTTTAACTCAAAGGTTGGTTTCATCATTTGTTTCAATAATTGGTGCTACTCTTGTAATTTTTTTACTTGTTCAACTTCATAATGACCCTAGAGAACTTTATGTTCCAGATTCAGGATATGGATTAACTGAGGAGCAATGGGAAATGCTTGGTGAAAAAATGGGTTTCAATGATCCTTTACCTGTTCAATATTGGAATTGGATATCAGGTGCCTTTTTAGGTGATTTTGGTGTTTCTTTAGCACAACAAGTTCCAGTAAGAGATATTATTCAAAATAGAATGCGAGCAACAATCGAATTGGCAATAGGAGGTTGGGCATTCGCAATTTTATTGGGTATTCCAACCGGGGTTCTTGCTGCGGTTAAGAGAGGTACATTTTGGGATTATATTGCAAGGGGAGTAGCAATAATAGGTCAAGGTGCACCACCATTTGTAATTGGATTATTATTGATTGTAATTTTTGCTGTATGGCTTCAAGATACACCATTTGAATTACCAGCTGCTGGAAGGCCACCTCAATTTAATATTAAAACCTACATTTTGCCTTGTATTGCACTTGGATGGCCAGCTGCAGCCGGTTTAATGAGGCTTACAAGATCAGCAATGTTAGAAGTTCTTGATTCAGAATTTGTAAAACTTGCTAGAGCTAAAGGTGTTGGATGGAATAAAGTAATTTATAAACATGCTTTAAAAAATGCACTAATAACACCTTTAACTTCTGCTCTTCTATTGTTTTCTGGCTGGTTGAATGGTGCTTTGGTAATTGAAATAATATTTGGATGGCCTGGAATAGGTTATGATGCATTGTTTACAGCTGTTAATGATAACGACTTTCCTCTTCTTCAAGGAACAGTATTTTTCTTCGTAATAATATTTGTTATTTTTGCATTATTAGCCGATCTTTTATATACAATCATTGATCCAAGAGTAAGGTTGACCGGAGGGGAAAAATAATGAATTATATTAAAATTGGATGGCAATTTTTAAGACGATATCCAGTTATTCCGATTATTATATTAATTTTGCTTCTTATTGCAGCAGCAATTGGACCATACGTTACACCATATGAAAGAGATATAGGTAATATTGCTGATAGACATCTTAAACTTTTTTCAACTTCAGAACACACTACTATTCAAGTATCAAAAGATGATGTTGTAAATGGATTTCACCTTTTAGGTACTGATCATGCAGGAAGAGATATTTTTACAAGACTTCTTCATGGCTCAAGAATTTCATTAATGGTCGTTGCAATTTCAATAACCACTGGAATGGCTTTTGGGTTAACTTTTGCAATGATTTCTGGGTATTATGGAGGAATCATTGACGAAGTGTTAATGAGAATAGTTGATGTATGGAATGCATTGCCGTTTTTAATGGTTGCTCTTGTATTAACATTAATATTTGGAAGAGGACTAAATATAATGATATTAGTATTATTCCTTGTTGCATGGGTTAACTTTGTAAGGATCATTAGAGCCCAAATTCTTGTCCTCAAGGAGATGGATTATATAGCTTCTGCAAAAATCTGCGGTGCATCAGATGTGAGAATAATGATTAAACATTTATTTCCTGGCATTTTAAATTCAGCAGTAGTTATCGCTACATTAAATACTAGTGGTCTAATATTAGCTGAATCAACATTAAGCTTCGTAGGTGCTGGAATTCAGCCTCCTACACCTGCATGGGGAGTAATGGTAAATGAAGGAAGGGATTATCTTAGTACAGCATGGTGGCAATCAATGGTGCCATCAGGAGCAATCTTCCTTGTAGTAATTAGTCTAAATTTCCTTGGCGATTGGTTAAGAGATAGACTAGATCCAAGATTAAGACAGGTGGATTAATGAAATTGAAACTTCATTTAACTTTATTGAGTGTATTTTTATTAATTATTGTTGCTTGTAGTGAAAGACTGGATACTTATGAAATTATTGGTACAACAACAACCCAGCAAAAACTTGATAATGAATCAGGTACTGCAACTGCTGTAGCTGAAAGAGCTGCTTCAATGGAAGCAACAAGAGCTGCTGGAGGTGAAGTAGACTTAAGGCCTGCTGAAAGAGCAGCAGCAACTGCTCAAGCTGAAGCAACTGCAGCCGCTGAGAGAGGCGAAGAAATTAATCTTGATGACCTTGATCGAGTAGAGTTAGTTGACAACCTACCTACTGAAATACCCTCTGACATAGAACCTTCATCTGAAACTGTAACGGTTCAAATTTTGAATGAGGGTTACTACGATCCTGATATTGTTGTTATTAAAGTTGGAACTAGCGTGATATGGGAGAATACACAAAGGACCCCGTACGGAATTCTTTCTGATAGTGACCAAGAAGAAAACTTTAGTTCAGGCGGACTAAGAAGAAAATTAGGAGCCAAAGAAAACCCAACATTTGAGTACACTTTTACTAAGACTGGTAGATTTACATATGGACCTGATCTTTCCGGAGCAGCAATGGTTGCGAAGGGCAGAGGGATAATTTTTGTTGTAGAATAAGGTATAAATTTTTCAATTTTAATTAATCCCGGGTCGTCTAGTGGTAGGACAGAGGACTTTGAATCCTCTAACCTTGGTTCGAATCCAAGCCCGGGAACCACTGCAATTAGAATTTAGTTCAATTCTCAAATATAATAGATTTATGAAGTTTAATTTTAAAATATTATTATTATTGCCTTTAGTGCTATTTTCGTGTCAATCTTATTTTGAGCCAATAATAAATGAAGCTGCTGAAAAAGCTGTAAAAGAATATGGAAATAGCAAC
>CACNIC010000010.1 GCA_902620405.1 uncultured SAR202 cluster bacterium | reverse complement strand
TAAATGGCTTAAATGAATCAATTAAAATTCACGGCAAAGCAACCAGTAAAGAATTATTAAAAATTAAAAATTTAAAAAATTCATTAATTTTATGTGACATTGAGGGAGGTGAATATGAATTATTTGAAGAAAATTTAATTAAAGAAATTTTCCCTTCAACATTAATTATTGAAATACACTATAACAATAAATTTCCTTTAGAACAGTTTGGAAAATACTTCAAAGAGCTATATTCATTAAATAAAATTTTTCAAAAACCTAGATCATTAAAACAATTTAAGGAACTAAATAAATTTAATGACAATAATAGGGCTCTCATGGTTTCAGAAGGAAGGTCATCCATCCAAGAATGGTGGCATTTGTCCCCAAAATAAATCTGAAAACCTAGCTTTAATTTGCTTTTTATAGAGGAAAAGACCAAATTTAAGTTAGTGTAAAGGAGGTACTTATGAATTTAAGTACAAGAAAATTAACTAGTTACCTTATGATTGCAGGACCAATAGGTGTCTTTGTTGTTTGGGGGATATTAGTAGAGGCAATTGTTGGTTCAAGTACAGTCGATGGAGTAGAAAATGCAGGATTGTTTTTACAAAATGCAAGTTCTGCCGGCAGTATAGCTGGGATTCTTGAAATAATTGGAATGCTGTTCTTTTTAGCACAAACATTAGGTTTAGTGCTTTTTGCAAGACAACTTTCTGTAGAAGGTTCTTCAGGTGCGGCGTTTGCAAATCTTTCAGCATTACTAGGAATAATATTGTCAGCAGTATTAATTAGTTCTGCTGATTTAGGATTATCAGCAATGGCAATGGGGGATAAAGGATTTACTTCTGAAGCATTAGCAATGGCACAAATTAGTGTTAATAGTGGTGCATCATTTGGAATATTCTTTTCGTTGTCATTTGGTTTAGTAAGCATACCCATGATTGGGCAGGCCTCAACCAGCCTAAAGAAATACATTGGCTATGCTTTAGGAATATTGATGACATTCCTGTTAGTTACTGAACTCTTCTCAATAGAAACAGGAGATATTGGTGAAATTGTTGTTTGGCTTGGAGCATCACTTGTATTTGTTGTAGCAGGTTTTTTAAACTTAAAAGAAGAATAAACATTTTCAAAATAGGAAGGCATAGAATTATGCCTTCCTTACAAAACTCCTCAATAATGGAGTACAATTAAGTCATGTCAAAAATTGATTTAAATTTACAGTTCCTTTTCAATGAATATGAACTTATAGATAGATATAAAAAGGCAGCTGAATTAGGATATAAATTCGTTGAACTTCAAAACCCTTATGGCATTGATTTGAATGAATTAAAGCTTTTAATTAGTGATTTAGGGCTGAAGCAAATTTTAATAAATGTTGATGTATTAGATGAATCAACTGGAATAATGAATTTAGCATTAAACCCTAATAAAAAAGATGAATTTAAAAAAAGAATTGAAAACTCTGTCAAATATTGTGACCAATTAAATGTTAATGCTATTAACTGCATTCCTGGCCCGAAACTTGCCGATATTGAGGATTCCATTCAATATGATACTTTCATTGAAAACCTCCTCTACTCATCTCCATTATTCGAAAGCTGTGGCACTAAATTATTGATGGAGCCAATAAATGTTTATGATCAGCCAGGATTTTTTATTAATAATTCAACTGATGGCGCAAAGGTTGTAGAAGATGTAAATCACAATAATTTTGGCCTCCAATATGACGTTTATCACATGCAATTAATGGAAGGGAATCTAATGAATAATATTGAAAAATACATTTCAATTATTGGCCATTTTCAGATAGCTGACGTTGTTGGAAGGAATGAACCTGGAACAGGTGAAATCAATTATCATACGATTTTTAAACATATAGATAATCTTGGTTATGAAGGCTTTATTGGTGCAGAATATAAGCCATTAAAAACAACCGAAGAAGGTTTGAGTTGGATTGAAGAATATGAAAATATTCAAATTTCTTAGTTTATTATTTTTATTACTTGCAATGACATCTTGTTCTGAAATTGAACAAGAAAACGTTTATATTGATCCAGATCACGAAATTCCGGACTATCAGAATCTGGAGTGGATAAATTCTGACCCTATTTCAATTGGCGAATCTATAGGCAATGGTGAAATAGTATTGATAGATTTTTGGACATATACATGTGTTAATTGTATTCGAACATTTCCTTTTTTAAACGAATGGAATCAAAAATATAAGGATGATGGATTAAAAATTATTGGTGTCCATACACCAGAATTTGAATTTGAAAAAGTTAAAAAAAATATAATTAAATCTGTTAAAAAAAATAACCTCGAGTACCCAATTGTTTTAGATAATGATTTTGAAATTTGGGACGAATTTAAAAATAGGTATTGGCCAGCAAAATATTTATTTAATTCAAAAGGAGAGATAGTTTATACCCATTTTGGAGAAGGTGGATATGTTGAGGCTGAAAAAGAAATTAGAAAACTCTTGGAAGAGAAAAATATAGATCTGTCTGAAAAAGAAATTGGAGATATTGAATACCAAGAGATAGCTGAATCAGTTTTTGGTGGATTTTATGATGAGAATGCCGGAATGAACAAAGACAATGCTGATGGCGAAAGACAATTTTATCGGATGACTAGAGAGCTATATATGGGAAGCGACAGGAACCTTTCATACGGAGGTATTTATTCGGGTAATTTAGATTACTATGACAATATTGGAAAGCCACATAATTATGTAGACGAATATGAATACTCTCATAATAAATTCTATTTAAGTGGTAACTGGAGTAATGATTTTGAAAGTATCATTTCAAATATTGATGAACCATCATCTCTTGATTATTTATCTTTTAAATTTAGATCAAAAAGCGTAAATGGTGTTTTTTCAAGTAACGAAAATGCAGAAGTAATTGTAAAAATTGATGGCAATTTTCTAACAAAAGACGAAGCAGGTATTGATGTTAAATTTGATGAAAAAGGAAGAAGCTATATTACTGTTGACCAGCCTAAAATGTATTCATTGTTAATTCTACCAATTTATGACGAAAGAATAATTACTTTATTTCCTCAGAAAAAAAATATTTCAATATTTGCATTTACTTTTGGCTCTTATGAGGAGGGATTTTAGATGAACAAATTATATAAAATTATCATCCCTTCTTTATTAAGCATTAGTTTGCTTTCATGCTCTCAATCAATTGAAAATGCTCAAGTTTTTATTGCAACAAATGACCTTCAAATTGGTTCAAATAGATTTACTTTTGCTGTTGCAGATAAAAATGGTTTGGTTAATAGTGAAAGCATTGAAGTGTCATTAAATGGTGATGGAGGGTACCCAAAAATCATCAAAAGTTTCAACTTTATTGAATTCCCTGATTATTATAATACTGAGCTTGGAAATGGAGTTTATACCCAAATTATTGAATTTGAAAAAGCTGGAATTTGGAAATTAAAAATTGGAGATACCGAAGTAGAATTTGATGTAAAAGATATATCAAATTCAAAGAACGTGGGCGATATTGCACCTAAATCATTCAATTCAACTATTGAAGAAAAAAATATAAAACAATTAACAACAGGAATACCTCCAGTTAATGAAAATTTCTACATTTATAAAATTCGTGATCTTCTGACTGAAAATAAGAAATTTATCCTCTCAGTAATGAGCCCTGCTTTTTGTACTGACCCTACTTGTGGCCCGCAACTTGAAACTCTTAATGAATTAGCTAATAAATTTAATGATTTGCCAATTGTGCATGTAGATACTTACTCTAACCCAAATCAAGTTAAAAGTGATTTTGAAAATAGAAAACTAAATCAGATAATTGAAGACTATGGAATAAGCGAAGATCAATGGCTATTTATTATTTCAGAAAATGGTATGATAATTGCAAAATTTCAAGGGTATGCTTCTTTTGAACAAATTGAGGAATATTTATATTAAACTTTCTTTTTGAGTAATAAAGCAATATTTTGACCATTTTTTTCATTGCCATAAAAAAGATACTTCCTGTATAACTTTGTCATAATTAAATTAAGAAAAGATGAATTTAAAGTAAAGATTTTATTGTGAAGGAATCTCCTAATGATATTAGTCAAAAATGATTTTTTATTTAAATAAAAAACTTCTTCGATTTTAAAGAAATCATTTAAATGTTTATTTAAAAGTTTTAGTGTGTAATGACGATAATGTTTTTTTGGAATAGGGTACCTAACAACACTTGGTACGGTCACAAGAAAGTATCCCTCATTGTTCATAATTTCAAATATATCTTTAAGTACACCAGGTAATTCGTTTTCATGAATATGCTCTATAACTTCTGTTGCAATGACGAAGTCAAAATTAGACTGATTCAAACTTTTTAAATCATGAAAAAAAATCTCATTTTTCTTATCATTAGAAAAAAGTTTTGCAAAAGTAATTGCTCTTTTTGAAATATCAACTCCGTAAGATTTATTTTCACCATTTACTAGTAATTCTTTAACGAGCCTTCCATCGCCACAGCCAAAATCAAGTATTTTTTTTGCATCTTTTTCTTTAATTTTGCTCAAAATAAATTCAAGTAGAGTCAAATAATCAAGTGAATGAAACCAAGATATTCCAAAGCTCCAAAAACCATTATTTAATTGAGGAAGGTGATGATAAGGAAAATTATAATCTTCTTCTTGATAGAATTGCGGATTATTTTCTCGGTCATTATTCATCACTTTATTATACAGTAGTAATATTTCCAGCAATAGATATAATAACTGCTAGTGTCTTAAGGGCGATTAGCTCAGCTGGTAGAGCATCTCGTTTACACCGAGAGGGTCGGGGGTTCGAGTCCCTCATCGCCCACCAACCTTACTTAGAGTAGTTAACCCTTTTTGAATTCAAAATATTTTTGATGTATGTAATAATAATTAAATGAAGTTTATAGATGCAGAATTAAAAAAATCTGGCCATAATTTGCGAGGTTTACTTAATGATTTAAAAAGAAGACCAAAAGATGCTGCAGAAGAGCTTGGTTATAAAGTACAAGATTTAGAATCTTACATTTCTGGCATCAAACCAATACCACCTGAATTTATTAAAGTTGCATGTGAAAAATGGCCTGTAAATGAGAGAGATTTTTTTGTAATAAAGGATGACTGTCCTAACGGATTAAAAATTATGCGATCATCTGAATCATATAAGAGCTCCAGAATAATGGAGAGAGCTGGTAAGCCTTACTATGAATACCGCGATACTGTCATAACATCTTCTACAACTTTTAGACCTGAATGGATTGAAGAATTATGTATTGTAGAAGATAATGATCCTGAAAATAGATCTGTGCAGTGGAATAATGGTCATTTCATGCATCAATTTACATATTTTATAGGTGATGTAAATTATTACTATAAAGATGAGAATGGTAAAAAGTGTGTTGGCATTATGAACACAGGAGATTCGTGTTATATAACTCCATTCGTCCCACACTCTTTCACAACAAGAGCAGGCGCTGATAAACCCGGTTTAATACTTGCCCTAACATTTGGTAGTAGCCTTAGTGGTGATGCTCAACAAGAATTGGCAGCAATATCAAATCCAACAAAAGCTAGTGAATTTGCGTTAGATTTTACCAGTTCTGATAAAGGGGCTGGCTCTCTAGTTAGGTATTTTAGAAGTAGTTTTAGTATTTCATTAGAAGAGTTATCAAATAGAACAAAGATTTCTGAAAAAAAGTTACAAGATATTGAAAATGGATCTTCAGCGACAATAAATGAACTTAAATCAATAGCATTATCAATGAACATAAATCTTAGAGATATTTTGCCAAATGATGTAGTAGAGCCTGTTACAATTATTCAGAAGTATAATGAAGGAAGAAGATGGAGCTTATCTAAATCATATAATGTAGTTGAACTTGCTAACTCATCTTCTCTACCCTACACAAGAAGTTTAGAAATATCAGTTACATCACAAAAAAATCATGATGATTATGATCAAAACATTGGTTTACATCAATATATTTATAATGTAGGTAATTCAGAATTAATAATTAATTCTGAAAATGGAAAAGAGAAATTTTATCCTGGAGATTCTTGTTATATAAAACCATTCTTGAAACATAATTTTAGAGGAGATGGAAAAATTTTATGTCTTAGAATAGGAGGTAAAATTGGAGGTGACCCTCAAAGAGAACTTTCAATAATTGGCAAGAAAAATTCCGAAAGGGCAATTTCAGAATCATTGCCTTGGTTTAATGCTGAAGGCAGTAATTAAAAATATTTTTATTTAATTTATTAGTGAACCTTTAAAATTCATTGTTATTGTTTCTGGAGAGTGCTCAACCCTTGATATATTTTCATCTTTATCTATCCCAACCAAGACTCTATAAAAAGATAATTCATTTAAATCAAAGTTAATATTTCTTATATCAAATTCAATCAATTCTGAAACTTTTTTATATCCAGAGGATTTAGCAATACTACATAAATCAACTTTTTTTGAAATAGAAGGCTGATTGCCTGTAGATTCATAAGAAAAATTATCTAAAACTATATGAGTAATATTGTTTGCGTTATAGTATCCTATACAAGTTGAAGAACCTAAATTCATTAGAAAACTCCCATCGCCGTCCAAAATAATTACTTTCTTGCCTGGGTTAGATTTTGCAATCCCTAAAGCAAAAGAAGATGCTAACCCCATTGAACCGATCATATAAAAGTTTTCATTCCTGTCATTATGATTAAATACTTCTCTTGAAATCATTCCTGTTGTGGATACAACTAAATCATTTTTAGATACTTTGTTCATTATTTGCTGAATAACATCACTTCTTGAAATCATCTATATTATCACCCCCTTTTTAATTATTAATGCCTTTGACTCACCATTATTCAGAAAGTCGGTAATTTCATTATTTAATCTTTTTACAATCTTTCTTTCCTCTTCAAATTCATCTTCAAATACAGAATAAGAAATATTAAGCATTTCAAAGAAGTCAGGGGTTTTCTCTCCCATCACCCAATGTTCAGGAGCATCATTTGGTTTACCTCCGTAGCCTCGCCACCCGATAATAATTAAGATTGGAATATTATAAATTAAATTAAATGAAGTTAACGGATTTATAATATTACCGATACCTGAATTTTGCATGATGATGCAACTATTTTTATTAGATATTGAAAACCCAGAAGCAATTCCTAGGGCGGTATCTTCTCTGTTAGCCCTGAAGTAATTTATATCTTTATCATTATCTATTAAGTTAAATAAATTACCAAAAGTTGAATCAGGAACACCGGCTATATTATCAAATGAAAATGATTTTAAAATCTCAACAAATGACTCTGCACTTATGCTCAACTTTATATTTCCTTTTCTGCTAATTTAAAGTCATTTTCAGTATGTAGCTCAATCCAGCCTCCACTGAATTCATTACATACAATTTTAATTTTTTCATCAATCATGAAGTTCATGATATCGATAAAAGAATTTGAGCTTTTTCCTGATGTCATCAGGCGGTTGTACGAAGATTTTAACAATGAAATTCCAGTTGAAGAGAAATAAACTAGACCAAAAAATTCTGATTCAGCCTCTTGTAAATCAAGATCTTTGCCTAATTTGGAAACTTCATAAATATCGGTCATTTCGAGTTTTCGCCTTGAATTATCAACATCATTATTTTTATATGACACAAGCTCCAGCTTTTTATCAATTTCATGTTTGTGATACTTATAAGTTGAATCTACAGCTATAACAATGTCATGTTCATTTGAAATTAATCTAGAAACAATTTTTTCATTAAACATTATGTCACCATAAGCAAGAATTGTAGGCTCATCTATATTATGAAACCCTGACATGATTGAGTCTAAAAGTTGATCAGAACCAGTTGTGTCTATCTGAATAAAATTTACACCTTTGTCTTCAAACTTATCAAATTCATCAGAATTATTAACTGTAATTTTTAAATTTTCTATGCCTGCTTTTTTAAATGTCTCAATTTGATGAGATATCAAGGGTTTGCCAGAAATTTTATTAAGAGATCGATTTATATTATTAATTTTGTGGTCTCCTGCAGATGCAATCAGCCCAGTAATTTCAGGAGTTTTTTCTTTGTCTCTTTCAATGATTTTATCATATCCAACAACTGAAAAAATTTCTTTTACAGATGAAATTTTTGAATCTACTTCAAGACTTCTTCCTGATTTTAGTATAAGATTCGCTGCTTCTGTCATGGCAATATATGAAGCTCTAAGCAAATGATTTGCGTGAATAATTATATCAACCCCAGACTTTATTAATTCATTATCTGAAATAGAGTTATAAGTTGTTGGGACAGCTATTAAATATGGTCTTCTTTCTAATCTTTCGCAAAGTTTTTCGTATTTGGGGATAAATTCAATCACTTCACTCGGATCTTTAAGTTTTGAATGAATCATTATTCCATCCACTCCTGCCAAGATATATTTTTCTGCCCTCAGCATTGTTTCATTCATTCCTAGTCCTGCAATTAGGCTCTCAAGTCTTGCGATAATTAAAAATTTATCAGATGATTTTGTTTCCATTCCAATTTTTAATTTTTGTGCAAAAATATTTGGATCTTCCATCCCTGAACCTACGGTTCCACCAAAACTATTTCTTTTAGGAAATATTTTATCTTCAACAATTACTGCCGAAACACCTTGATTTTCAAGTCTTTTAATTAGAAATCTAAAGTTATCTTCATCTCCACCTGTATCTCCATCAACAATCATAGGCTTTGTTGTTACATTTAATATTTCATCAATTGTGTGAAGCCTACTTTCGTTTCCAACAATGGACGCATCTGGTAGACCTTTACTCGCAGAATCGGTTAAACTACTCTCCCAAATAAAATCAAAATCTAGTTTTTCTGTAACTAACCCACTTAATCCGCTGTGAGCTTCTATGCCAATTGCATGTCCTTTTTCTTGGAGAATTTCAACTAATGAAGAAATTCTTTCTCCAGGTAATTTTCTTGATTCGAAAGTCATTATATATCCAATTAACTAATTAAAAATAAATTATAACTTAATCCCAATTAAGTGTAATCATTAATTATTTAAATCTAATTAAGGATTTATTAATTATCATTTCCACTTCATTTAAGTTTGCTTTGACTGGGTTGTTGCTTGACCTTTTATTTAATGTCAAAGGCAATATATCATTTAAATTGTTTTCAACATCATTTAAATGAGGCTTTAGTAAGTTATTAAATTCAATATTTTTAAATACTTCTTTTATTTTTTCTACAAGAATTTCAGAGGTTTCATATCCTGTTGTTTTAAGTGTACTTTTTAAAAATTTATCTTTTAGTTTTGAATTAAATTTTATTACCTCAATCAAGGTAAATCCGCACGCTAATCCGTGAGGTATGTTTAGTTTTGCAGTCAATGGGTAAGATATTGAATGGCATAATGTAGTATTAGCAATTGAAATTGAAATACCACCAAGAAAGCTAGCGACTAGCATCTCTTCTCTTGCCTGAATATTATTTATATTTCTTAATATTGAATTAATATTTTTTATTAAATATTTAAATCCTTTAGAGGCTGATTTTAATGACAAGTGATTTAAATTTTTGCTCCAAGTAGATTCTAAAATCTGGCAAAGACAATCAATCCCAGAAGAAATAATAATTTTTTTTGGGAGACTTAAGGTCAATTTTGCATCAAGTATAATTGACCTCGATATTTTTTCAGCCACTATTGAATGCTTTTGTCCGCTTTCTTTATCCCAAATTGTTGAAAAAGGTGTTATTTCTGCTCCAGTGCCAGCTGTGGTAGGAATACAAATTATTTTATAATTTTCTACTAATTTTTCTCTGGATGATCTATTAATCGCTTCTTCAGAAGTTTTTATTTTATTGCTAATCATTAAACATATTATTTTTGCTGTATCAATTACACTACCTCCACCTAAAGCAATAAAATTTATATTTTTATCATCCAAATTTGATATTTTTTTTGATATTTTTTCAAAATAATAATCGATTGAATCTAAAGAGGGCTCATCTTTTACAATAATAATAATTTCATTATCAATCCCAGATATGAATTTTCTACAACTTTTACTTGTTATAATAACTAACTTTGAATCTGGACTGCATTCATTTTTTTTAAATTTATCCCACTCATCAAAACCAATTTTTAATTCTATTGACGGATCAATAAATGAACTAATTTCTTCATACATATTTACGAATTTTCGTGCTCATTTTAATTGTTCTATTTGATCACAGATCACATTAACTGATTTACCAAAATTATAGAAATTTTTTGATATAAAATCATTATTTTTTGATATTTTTAATTTTGCTTTTGATATTTTTAAATCCAATTCATCTGAATTTAAATTTATTATTTCATTAGTAGATACCACTTCTCCCATTTTGTCCCTCATAGATGATTCTAAAGGAATATGAGAAATTTTTTGATAATTTTTGTTATTCACTTTTGGAGGTACATCAATAAAAAGTATAGGTTTTCCTTGTAAAATGTACTCGAAAGATATTCCAGACCAATCTGTTATAAGCAACCCGGAGCTATTCATTGAATTAGAAGAATTTGGATCTCTGTCAACCGAAAAGAACTCACTTTCTTTAAAATAATTAATTACTTTTTTGAGCTTCTTATTATCTTTTAAAAAACTCATGCTGTGCGGCCTTAAAATAATATTCTTTTTTAGGTTAATTAAATTTAATATTAATTCAAATAAACATAAGTTTGTTATTGAATTTTCCCCCCATGACGGGGCAATTAAAACAGTATTTTTATCACCTAATTTAAATTTAGTATTTTTTAAAGAATCAAAATTTGGGTATCCAGATTTCAATAATACTTTTTTTTTCAAAGATAAAATTTCTTCTCTTTCTCTCACTTCTTTTTCTTGGTAATTACCAATACAAAACATTCCGTCAAAATCATCGAAAGCATTTTCTTTATAAACCATATGAGTGCTGCATGGAGAATGATGTATGTAAAAATACCTAGATTCACTTTGCCTTTTTAACTGCATACTTTGTAAATTTGGAGTACTCATAATCATTAAGTTTGCATAAAATTTTCGAAACAAATATGTTCTTGCAGACTGACTTCCAATAAATATGCTCTTTAAGTTTTCATAATTTTTTAAATTTATTTGATCATTTTTTTCAGAAGTAAAAAAGGTTACCCTATTCTCCCTAGAATCAACTAATTCTTTAATAATTGGAGAGAGGTGATTAGTTAGCCAACTTCCTTCAGAATAAAAAACAATTTGCCTCCATTTATTTGATAATTTTACAGCCTCATTTACATTTCTCCATGTCTCAAAAAAATCATTAAACATAATTTATGAAATTAGAATTAAATGGGCTAGCAAATTATTAGTCCTTATTTTTTTTATTTTCATTTTGATCTTTGTTAAATAATTTAAATATGAAATTTGAAAATTTTCTGTAATATGCAATTAAAGCAACAGCGCCAGCAACAACCCCACCTATAACCATTTGGATAACAAATGAAATATAGCTAAAGTCTAAATAATCATTACTATGTATTTGGTTGTTATTATTTTCTTGTATAAAAAAGTTAGCAGAAGCTGTATCAAAATTTAAAAATGCCACAATGAAAGCTATGGTTAAAAATAATAAAAACTTGTATGTATAATTCATAATTATGTCATTATCTCATATATTTAATCTAGTTGATTTTAAATTTCATCTTCAACCCTCTCAACAAGTGCTTTCATATATCCAATTGCAAATGCAGTAGCGGTCCTATTTTCTACTCCATATTTACTTTCATAATGATTAGACTCAGAACCTCGATCTTTAAGTGATCCCATTGTTGGGTTATGATCAGGTATTATTATTCCATCAAAATTAACTTGTTTTAACACTCTAATAACTTTATACATATCCATATATCCATCATCTAAAAATGTTTCCTTAAAATGTGGAAGCGGTTTGTCAACGTTCCTAAAATGAATCTTAAATAATTTATTTTGATCGCCAAAATATTTTGCCATTTGAGTTACATTTTTTTCTGTAGCATCTCCTCCTTCAAGCCAAGTTCCAACACATAAGCAAATTCCTATATTGGGACTGTCTGCAATTTCTAATGCCCTTTCATATCCACTAAATGTGCTAAAAATACATCTTGGAACTCCCCCAAGTTTTATTCCTGGAGGGTCATCTGGATGAATACCGACTTTTACGCCCGATTCCTCTATAGTTGGTTTTACAGCTTGAATGTAATATTCAAAATTTTTCCATAGCTCTTCTTCAGAATACTCTCTTGAATGAGTTAATTCTTCTTTTGAAATGGTCTGGCCGTTATTTATGTAAAAGGTTTCAGAATTCAAATCAAATGCCCTCCCCATTGCTCCACCTCTCGTCGGCTCTTTGGCAGTACTCCAAACCCCGTTAGCCATATGTGCATAAGTAGAATAGAATATACCTGCTTTACTTAGATCTATAATATAATTTTTATAATCTTCAATTACTTCATCTCTATCATTTAAGTTTAAAACTAAAGATGCATGATTATGTATGTTTGAATTACCAAATCCATATATTTTTAAATCATTTGTTTCAAAGATTTCTCTTTGTTTCATAAAAAAATCATAATTTGCCTCATCTTTTCCAGCAAAAAGAGTAACGTAATCTAGCCCCAATTCTTTTATAAAAGCAATATCTTCCTTAGAAGGGTTAGGTCTTACTTGCGCAGCAATTTTTATTTTTGATTTATTTTTCATATCAAACTTAATATATATTAAGATACAGTTTGTTTAATATGAAAGATTTTTTCAACAATGTATATAAAGTTCTTATTGAAAAAAGAACAGATTTTAGCGGAAGAGCCTCTAGAAGTGAATATTGGTCATCATGGTTATTTATTCAATTAACTTCTATTTTTCTTTTAATATTTGCATTTAGGGCGAGGCCGTTATTATTAATATTTATACTATTTAGCATTCTTATTATTATACCTTCCATAGCAGTCACTGTAAGAAGGCTTCATGACATAAATAAAAGTGGTTACTGGCTGATTGTGCCCCTACCTCTAATATTTGTATCTTATTTATCCCTATTCCTTCTTTCTTTATTTTCTCCTGAAAATCAGTCAGAAGGATTAAATTTTTTTCAAATTATCTCTATAATTACTTACATAACAGGTATATTTATGGCGTCATTATGGTACTGTTTTCCTATATTTATGTTTCTCACTCAAAGGGGTGATACCCATAAAAATAAGTATGGAGATCCAAATTAAATTATATAATTGTTGTAAAATAATTGCTGAAAGGAAATAATCATGTATATTTTTGGAAAATCAAAATCGTTTTTATTACTTTTAATTTTATTTCTGTTTATTTTTTCATGTTCATCAGGCGAAGATTCTAGTGGTGAAGAAATAATTTTAGGCAAAAAAATATCAAATAGCGTCACTTATAATTTAGAAGATTTTACGTCTTCTCCGGTAAAATTTAAGAAACTGAAAGAATATGATGTTGACGAGCTTAATTATGCAAAAAAATGTCTATTACGGTTTCAGGAAGTTTGAAGACCCTGTTGATTATGAAATAAGATTTTTTGATTCTCATGAGGATGCGTTGTTGGGGGAAGAATTAGTAAGAGAAAGAGCAGGAAATAAAGAAGAAATTAAGCTTGATAAAAATGAAGCAGTATTCACTGAGGGTCTTAAAGATGTTCGACATTGTTTTGGTGAAGCTCAAGGTGAAGGTGGTGTTGCTGGTGGAGGTGCAGGAATAGGAGGGCACTGTATTAACTCAAAATACAGAAATTACGTGATTCAAGGGAATATTATTTTATTGTGCCAAGGAATGGATATGAACGCTTCATTTAGAAACTGTGAAAAATTATTAAACTTACTCAATGAAGAGTAAATAGTGAGCAAAATTTTGAATATCCGTGTATAATAATTTGTAGAAATGTTATATTAAAATTAGCCTGATTTGTAATAGGAGAGTTTATGCATCCATTTAATTATTATGATCCAAGGACAGTTGAAGAAGCTGTTGAAGTATTAAAAAAATTTGGAGATAGAGCCAAATGTTTAGCTGGTGGTACTGATGTACTTGTCCAGACTAGGGGTGAAAGGTATGAACTAGATGCAATTGTTGATGTTAAGAAAATACCTGAATTAACCTCGGTTGATTGGACAAATGATCATCTCATCATTGGTGCTGCTACTCCTTGTTATGTATTATATGAAGACCCTAAAGTTTGTGAGGCATTCCCTGGCATAATTGATTCTGCATCTCTGATAGGTGGCATTCAGATTCAATCAAGAGCAAGTTTAGGTGGCAATCTTTGTAATGCATCACCAAGTGCAGATGGTATTTGCTCCTTGATTGTGCATGAAGCAGAGTGTGTAATTGCTGGACCAAATGGAATTAGAGAGATTCCAGTAGAAGAAATGTGTGTTGGCCCTGGTAAAAATGCAATGGATGAGGGAGAGTTCCTTGTATCAATAAAACTACCATTAAAAAATAGTTTTTTCTCATCATCATATGAAAGATTTATTCCAAGAAATGAAATGGATATTGCTGTTGCTGCAGTTGCCTCTTCTGTTTCTTTGGAAAACGGAAAGATATCATCTTGCAGAATTGCATTAGCCGCTGTTGGACCAACTCCAATTTTTGCTGAAGAAGCATCAAAAATGCTTATAGGTAAAGAGCCGACTGAAGAAAATATTAAAAATGCTTCAAATAAAGCAAAAGAAATTGCTTCTCCTATTTCTGATATGAGAGGAACAGTCGAGCATAGAAAAGACTTGATTGAAGTTTTAACTAGAAGGACGCTATCAAAAGCAGTTGAAAGGGTAAGTGTATAAATGTCAGATAATAATGTAAGAAAAGTAGCAATTAATACCACTATTAATGGTCAAGAAATGGATATTTTAGTTGATCCATACGTCAGCCTATTGGAAACTTTGAGAGAAGTTGTTGGTATGACTGGAACTAAAGAAGGTTGTAATGATGGAAATTGTGGTGCATGTACTATTAATATTGATGGACGAATTGTGGATTCATGCCTTGTTTTAGGCGTTGAAGCTGAAGGTAAAAATATTGAGACAGTAGAAGGAATGGCAACACCTGATGGATTACATCCACTTCAACAAGCTTTTCTTGAAGAAGCAGCATTGCAGTGTGGAATTTGTACTCCAGGTTTTCTAGTATCAGCAAAAGCATTGCTTGACAATGAGCCAAAACCATCTGAAGAAAGAATTAGACATTGGCTTGCTGGAAATTTATGCAGATGTACAGGATATGACAAAATAGTAAAGGCAGTTAAAAAAGCATCAGATTAATCGGGGGGTTAAAAATGGTTTCGAAAGTAAAAAAAAGCGAATATAAAGTAATTGGCACAAGGCCTATAAGGCATGATGGTTATGATAAAGTTACCGGGAGAGCTCAGTATGGAGCTGATATAAAATTACCTGGTATGATTTATGGTGCTGTTTTAAGGAGCCCTCACGCTCATGCAAAAATAAAAAATATTGATACTTCAAAAGCAGAAAATATGAATGGAGTTTTTGCGGTAATGACAGCAAAAGACCTCCCAAGGCTTACAGATAAACAGAGAGGGAATTCAGAAGAATCGGGATCTGAAAAACATTTAAGTGAAAACGTAATGGCTTTAGATAAAGTCCTGTATAAGGGTCATGTTGTTGCAGCAGTTTCTGCAAATGATGTAAACACTGCTAGAGAAGCAATTAAGAAAATCATTGTTGACTACGAAGTTTTGAAGCCAGTTATAAATGTAGATCAAGCAATGGATAAGGATGCACCAATATTACATGAAGATTTTATTGGAGATCATCTTGGTAAGAAGGTTAAAAACACAAATATAGCCACTTATAACAGATACAAAATCGGAAATGTCGATGATGCATTTAAAAAATGTGATCTTGTTGTTGAAAAGGAAGTTGAACTTCAAACTGTTCATCAGGGTTACATAGAGCCTCATAGTGGCACAGCAATTTGGGATGAAGATGATAGAGTGAAAGTATGGACAAGCACCCAGGGTTCTTTCACAAATAGAGACAGTGTTTCTAAAGTTCTAAGTCTTGATGTTTCAAGAGTAAAAGTTACTCCTATGGAAATTGGAGGAGGTTTTGGAGGAAAAATACCAGTTTATCTTGAACCAATCGCAGCAGTTCTATCAAAAAAATCTAGAAGGCCAGTCCAATTGGTAATGTCTAGGACTGATGTTTTTGATGCAAGTGGCCCAGCTCCAGGAGGAAAGGTAATTGTAAAAATTGGAGTTGATAAGAATGGCAAGATGCTTGCTGGTTATGCTGATATTAGGCTAGAGGCCGGAGGGTACCCTGAAGCTTTTATTGAGGCAGCAGCAAAATGTGTTTTCTCTTGCTATAATATCCCTTCAATGGATATTGAAGCTTATGATGTTTTAGTTAATAAGCCTAGTTCTGCACCATATAGAGCGCCAGGTTCTCCTCAAGTTGCATTTGCAACTGAAACCGTTGTAGATGAAATTTGTAAAAAACTTGATATGGATTTAATAGACTTTAGACTATTAAATGTTGCAGAAAAAGGTACAAGAACGGCATTAGGTCCAAAATATAGAAAAATTGGGCTTAAAGAAGTTCTTGAAGCTGCAAAAAAATCTGATCATTGGAATTCAAAGTTAGAAAAGAAATCAGGGAATGGAAAAGTTAGAGGTAGAGGTATTGCTAGTGGATATTGGTTTAATATTGGTGAAAAATCTGCAGTAAATCTTTCATTAAATATGGACGGAACCGTTATTTTAACTGAAGGCTCTACAGACATTGGGGGGTCTAGAGCTTCAATTGCAATGCAGGCAGCTGAAGTTCTCGGAATAAATGCTGAATCTGTAAGACCATCTGTTGTTGATACTGACAGCATTGGCCACACTGATGTGACTGGAGGAAGTAGAACAACATATGCAACTGGTTATGCAGCATACAAAGCAGCGCATATGCTAATCGATGAAATTACATCAAAGGCAGCAAAAATATGGGATATATCCGAAGACGACATCAAATACAAAGATGGAATTATAAGTTCAAGAACTGATTCAGAATTGAATATGACACTTAGAGAGTTTGCTGATCAAAATCCATTTGGGCCTGTAGTCTCAAGTGCCTCAGTTGATTTAGAAGAAGCTGCAGGGGGCTTTGGTACTCATATAGTTGATTTAGAAATAGATCCTGAGACTGGCAAGACAGATGTAATTAGATATACCGTCTTACAAGATGTTGGTAAGGCGATTCACCCTTCATATGTTGAAGGACAATTGCAAGGTGGGGCAACACAAGGAATTGGTTGGGCTCTTAATGAAGAATATTTTATGAGTGATGATGGAAAAATGCTTAATTCAAGTTATTTGGACTATCGGATGCCAATTGCATTGGATCTTCCTATGATTGAGACAGTATTAATTGAGGTTCCAAGCGAAGACCATCCTTTTGGAGTTAGAGGAGTAGGTGAGACACCAATTTGCCCTCCAGTTCCTGCAATTTCAAATGCTGTGAACGATGCCATTGGAACACGAATATTGAGTACCCCTATAAAGGCTTCAAAGATTCTTAATACTCTAAAAAGTATGTAAAATACTTTTATGATTAAAGTTTTTTTGCCTTATAAAACTAGGAAACTGTTTGATTTGCCTGTAGAGATTGATGCTGAAGGTAATAATTTAAGAAATTTGATAGAATTTTTAGATATAAAATATCCTGGTTTAAAACAGGAATTAGTTGATGATGAGAAATTAAAACCCACTATATCTGCTGTTATTGATGGAAGAACGACAAGATTGGGTTTAATTCAGAAGTTAGATAAAGTTTCAGAAATACATTTCTTACCATCAATTGCGGGCGGATAAAATGAAAAAAAAATTTCCTGATTTGGAGTCTAAACCATCGTTTTCAAGCATAGAAAATGAAATATTGGATTTTTGGAAAAAGAATGGAACTTTTCAAAAAAGCATAGAAAAAAATAAAAATTCTGAATATGTATTTTATGATGGGCCTCCATTTGCAAATGGATTGCCTCATTATGGGCATTTATTGACAGGATTTGTCAAAGATATAATTCCTAGATTTCAAACTATGCTTGGCAACAAAGTTGATAGAAGGTTTGGGTGGGATTGCCATGGTCTTCCGGCAGAAATGGAATCTGAAAAAGAAATTGGTGTATCTGGAAGAGCAGAAATAATAAAATTCGGTGTTGAGAATTTTAATGACCACTGTCAAAAATCCGTAATGAAATATACCCAAGAATGGGAAAAGTCAGTTTATAGGCAAGCTCGATGGGTTGATTTTGAAAATGACTACAAGACAATGGATATTTCGTATATGGAGTCTGTAATTTGGGCTTTTAAAGAATTATGGAAAAAGGGATTAATCTATGAAAAAGACAGGGTAATGCCATATTCTTGGAAAGCAGAAACTCCAATTTCAAATTTTGAGACAAGGCTTGATGATTCTTATAGAGAAAGGTCTGATCCGGCTGTAACTGTTAAGGTGAGACTTAAAAATTTTGAGCATGCTGCATCAATACTAATTTGGACTACAACCCCATGGACACTTCCATCAAATTTAGCAATTGCTGTGAATGCAGACCTAGATTATTTAGTTTTAAATTATGGGAAAGATAATGTTATCATTGGCGAATTTGCTTATGAAAAATATAGCGAAGAATTTAATGGATATACCATATCAAAAAAAATAAAAGGATTAGATTTAATTGGACTAAACTATGAACCAATTTTTTCTTATTTTAAAGGAGAAAAAAATGCTTTTAAAATCCTTTCAGGAGAATTTGTTAACACCGAAGAAGGTACTGGGGTTGTTCACATGGCGCCAGGGTTTGGTGAAGATGACCAAATTCTTTGTGAAAAAAATGGAATCAGGTCTTTGTGCCCTGTTGATTTAAAAGGCAGGTTTACCAATGAAATAAAAGATTACGCGGGGCAATTAGTTTTTGATGCTAATAAAAATATAATAAAAAAATTAAAAGATAATGAGGTTTTAATTAAACATGAAAATTATAAACATAACTATCCTCATAGCTGGAGAACAGACGAACCTTTAATATATAGAACTTTAAATTCTTGGTATGTTGAAGTTTCAAAATTTAAAGACCAAATGGTAACGAACAATAAAAAAATAAATTGGATACCAGAGCACATTAAAGAAGGGTCTTTTGGTAATTGGCTAGAAGGCGCAAGAGATTGGTCTATTAGTAGAAATAGATTTTGGGGAACGCCAATACCAGTATGGAAAAGCACTGATTCAAAATACCCAAGAGTTGATGTGTATGGAAGTTTAGATGAAATAGAAAAAGACTTTGGAGTTAGGCCTAAAAATTTACATAGACCATTTATAGATGAGCTTACTAGGCCAAATCCAGACGATCCTACTGGAAAGAGTAAAATGGTGAGGGTTGAGGAGGTTTTTGATTGTTGGTTTGAGTCTGGATCTATGCCCTTTGCTCAAGTACATTATCCTTTTGAAAATAAGGAGTGGTTTGAATCTCATTTTCCTGCAGATTTTATTGTTGAATATATAGCTCAGACTAGAGGCTGGTTTTACACGTTAATGGTTCTATCAACAGCATTATTTGAAAGGCCACCATTTTTAAATGCTATTGGTCATGGAGTTGTAGTTGATGAAAATGGTTCCAAGCTTTCAAAGAGGCTAAATAATTACCCTGCCCCAGATGAAGTATGGACTAAGTATGGTGCGGATGCTTTGCGTTGGTTCCTGGTGTCTTCTCCAATTTTAAGAGGACAAAATTTAGTAATGGATAGAGATGGTTCAGGTATTGATTCTTCTTTAAGGCAAGTAATAGTTCCCCTATGGAATTCTGTATATTTCTTTACTTTATATTGTAATTTAGAGGATTATGACCCTAAAATTATCGATGATGCAGATTTACCAATTGATAAATATATTCTTTCAAAAACTCGCAGGGCTTCAAATGATATAAAAAAATCTTTATCTAATTATGATATTACTGGAACATGTGCCCTGATAGCAGAATTTATTGAAACTTTAAACAATTGGTATATTAGAAGATCTAGGAATAGATTTTGGGATAAAACAACCAATAAAAATGCTAGAGATGCATATGACACACTTTATACAGTGTTAAATATTTTGTTAAAATTTTCTGCCCCATTAATACCATTAATTAGTGAAAAGCTATACATGAATTTGAATAAAGGGAATTCTGTACATCTCGAAGATTGGCCAGATGTTAGCAACTTAGTTGAAGATAAAAATTTAATTTTGAATATGGATATCATAAGAAAAATCGTTTCAACTTCTCTATCTATTAGGAAGAAAAATAAGATTAGAGTTAGACAGCCTTTGAATGAATTAGTAATAAGCATTGATAATAATGATTGGGTAAAAAATTATATTGAATTAATTAAAGAAGAAGTAAATGTAAAAAAAATTATAATTAAAATGAAGGCTGATGAAGAAGGAGACGAGGAACTTAAAATTATTCCTAGCAAATTAGGCCCAAGAATTGGATCAAAAGTACAAGAATGTATCAGATTAGCAAAATTAGGAGAATGGAAAAATTTAGACGGAAAGATTATTGTTGGTGATATTAATTTAGAAGAGAATGAATATGAATTAGAATCTAAAATCATTAACGATGAATCATCTCAAATTGTGATGGGTGAAAATATAATTGTAAGCTTAGACATTAATCTTGATGAAGAGCTAATTAGAGAAGGTATTTCCAGAGACGTAATTAGATTAATCCAGAATCTAAGAAGAGAAAAAAACCTAGATGTGTCAGAAAGTATAGATATTAATATTAATGCTGATGAAGCTATAATAAGAGCAATAAAAGAAAATTACTCATATATCTGTACACAAGTTTTGGCAAATAAAATTGAAATAGGAAACGATACAACTGGAGATTCTGAAAAGATTTCTGGATACAATATTAGTATTAATTTCTAATAACTAGTATTTTTCTAAATTCATAGAAATTTCAACTTCTTGATTCTCGCGTAATATATTTAGAGTAATATTTTCTCCTGGCCTATAATTATAGAGCCAACTTATGTATTCACCATTTGACCTAACAGGCTTTTCGTTAATGGATAAAATAATATCACCTGGTATTACGCCTGACTTATCTGACGGGCTGCCCGATTCTACCTCCAAAACCACAATTCCTTTTAAGTTTTCATCAAGTTCGCAAACGTTATAGCCGTATTCACACAAAGTTGATAATAAATTGCTGTCTATAGTTCTGGCTTCAATTCCTTCTTTAGGAATTTGAACTTCACCATATTTTAATAAATCATCAATGTACCTCTCTACTAAATCTGAGCTAATTGCAAACCCAATTCCTTCAGCTCCCCTCATAATTGTGCTATTAATTCCGACTAGTTCACCTTTCAAATTAACTAGAGGCCCTCCTGAATTGCCTTCGTTAATTGCAGCGTCAGTTTGAATCATATCTGTTAATGTACGGTCATCTTCAGTAACCATCACTCTTTCTTTGGCACTTACTATTCCCACTGTAACAGTTGGTGTGCCTACTAGGCCAAATGCATTTCCAATTGCAATAACCCAATCCCCAACTTTTAAATTTTCTGATTTTGAAGTTGAAATGGGAACTAAATCAAAATCTGTGTTTATTTTTAATAATGCTATATCACTAAATGGAACTCTTCCGATTACTTCTGCAACAAAACTTTGCCCGTCATTTAAAAAGACACTAATTTCTCTTGCCTCCGAAATAACATGATCATTAGTGATTATGTAACCATCATTTGAAATAATTACACCACTCCCATCAGCACTCCTAACTCTTGGTATGAAGAATCTATCAAGAGCAACTGTTGATGTATTAATTGCTACAACAGATGGAGAAACAATTTCTATAGTATTGTTTAGACTTGGTAAATATCCATCGGAAATAACGGAATTAGGCTCTTCCAGTAATTTTTCTTCTTCTTTTTCATTACATGAGATTAATAATAAAGAAATTAATGTTATTAGATAAAAATATATTTTCACTTAATTATATTATCACATTCAAACTCCATTTTTGATCTGGAAAACAATATAATTGCAATTATGGCAATTAAATCTTCATCGATAAGACCAAGAGATAAAAATCTCAAACCACAATACATTAGGAGTGAAACAAGAAAAACTTCTAAGAGAGGTGCTTCATCTCCTCTTATAGTGGTTTATGGATTTTTAGCAATTATCCTAATGGGGGCATTGCTTTTATACCTGCCATTTTCTAATCAAGAAAATATTTCTTTTATAGATGCTCTTTTTACTTCAACTTCAGCAACGACTGTTACAGGACTCACAGTTGTCGATTCATTTTCGAGTTGGACACTTTATGGTCAAATAATCATTGCATTGTTAATTGTATTAGGTGGAATTGGGTTTATGACAGGCGCTGCATTTTTTTTGATAGCAGCTGGACAGTCTTTAGGGCTTACAAGAAGAGTTCAGGTAGGGCAAGGTCTAGGAGAGGAAAAATTAGATTCTATTAGCGGGTTAGTTTTAAAAGTTGTTATTTCTTCATTAATATTTCAAATAATAGGAACTTTAATCTTCTTTTTATTGTTTAATATTAATTTTGATAACAATTTTACAGGCAATTTATGGTTGTCTATTTTTCACTCAATTTCATCATTTAATAATGCTGGATTCACAATATTTAAAGAAAATTCAAATTTAGATATATTCTCACAAGGCTATTTGAATAATATTATTTTAATTTTGACATCTCTCTTATTTTTCTTTGGAGGCATAGGATACTTTGTTGTAAATGACTTATTGCATCATAGAAAAATTCTAGGCCGAAGAGGATTCCAAAAATTTAGAGTTCTCCTTAGTTTGGAGACAAAGATGATTTTAATTGGTTCATTTGTTTTAACCTTTATAGGTTCAATTACTATCTTTATTTTTGAATATTCAAACTTGCAAACCATTGGTCATTTTTCTTTAAGTGAAAAAATAATTAATAGTTTTTTTACATCAATGTCAACAAGAACAGCAGGCTTTAATTCTTTTGATATGTCATTAACAAATGATTATACAAATATTATATGTGGAGTCTTGATGTTTATTGGTGGTGGCCCTGCATCTACAGCTGGTGGAATTAAAATTACCACTTTTATACTTTCTTTAATGATGATATTTAGTCACTTAAAGGGTAAAGAAAACATTTCATTTTCTGGAAGAGAGATTCCTTATAGTCTTGGAGTAAGGTCATTAGTTATTTTGGTTCTTAGCCTTTTTATTGTACTATTCATTATCTTTATCGTAATGATCGTAGAAGATCAATATAATCAAGCGCACTTAACATTTGAAATATTTTCTGCTTTTGCAACAAATGGTATGTCAACAGGGACATCATCAAATCTTAGTGAATTTTCAAAAATAATATTTATTTTTAGTATGTTTATTGGAAGACTGGGGCCGATGACACTTGCTTTATTAATTTCTGGGTCAAAAAAACAGATAGAGTACAGATTTTTTGAAGAGAAGGTTAGAATAGGTTAAAAGGAGTAAACTTTGAAAACAACACAAGTTGTAGTAATTGGTCTAGGAAGATTTGGAACTACTGTAGCAACAACGCTTTACCAAATGGGTCATGATGTTTTGGCAATAGATAAAAACTCTAATAAGGTACAAGAATTAGCCGGGCAAGTAACATATGCCGTTGCAGCAGATGCAACTGATGAAGATGCTTTAAGAGAATTAGGGATTGAAAAATTTGAATATGCTGTTGTTGCAATTGGCTCCAATACAGAAGCAAGCATTATGGTTAGTGTTTTACTAAAATCTTTGGGAATAAGTAATGTTGTTGCAAGGTCTGTATCTAAGCTTCAAGGGCAAACTTTAGATAGGATAAATGTTGATAAAGTGGTATACCCTGAAACTGAAATGGGGACAAAACTTGCCCACGATCTATTTTTACCTGGAATAGAGCAATATATGGAGCTTACTTCAACATATGGGATCAGTAAAATAAAAGTGCCTCCCAGGCTCGTTAATCAAAGTCTAAAAAATAGCGGATTTGGGAATTTAAGAGATAGGTATGGAGTAACCCTAATTGCAATACAGAGAGGAGAAGATATCATAATTAATCCTGATGAAAATCAAAATTTAATTTCAAATGATATTTTAATTATTGCAGGACCAGATGAAAAGATTTCAGATGTAGTAAGACCCACAAACATAAGTGCAGATTGAAATGGAAAATATATTAATAGTATTAGAAAATAAAACAGAAAAAAATTCTAGACTAGTAACTGAATTCTCTCCAATTATTAAATCAAAAGGAGTCAATATAACATATAGCTCGATTGTACAAATACCTTTTAAATATCCAATAGATAGTGAAGAAAAAGAGCTTCAAGAAAAATTTGATAAATCAGAACATCTTTTAAAAAGTTTTGAGTCAAACCTTAATCAAATAAAAATACCGTATTCAAGAATGAATGGTTTAATTTATAAGGTTAGGGATTATTTTTATGGAACAATCGAACTTTCGCAAGAAGTAAATTCAGATTTAATAATTCTCCCTAAATCTGTTTTTGAAAATTTTTCAGAAATTTTAAATTCTGATAGTCCTGATAATTCAATTGAAAGCATTTCATTTAGAGGCGTAAAAGGAATAAATAATTTAATTTCAAATTTTAAAAGTTCAATACTACTTTGGCAGGATGATAGTTAAATGAATATTTTATCAATAGGTTCAAAAATTACTTTAAGAAAAATTTCTGAAGAAATAATAGAGAAAGTTGAAAGAATAAATTTTCTGGATACAACCACTAATAATTTTTTAAATTGGGGTTTATCAAAAACAAAGAAAATTAATTACTATTCTGGAGACATTAATAAAATTGATACTTTGATTGATGCCGGATTAAATGAGTCAAATATTATAATAGTCCATTGCGAAAATGATATGGAAAGTTTATTTATTGCTCAAAAATCAAAAAGTAATGCAAATTCATCAATCTTTGTAATTCTTGAAGATTTATCATTAGCTGAAATTTTTGAATCTTTAGGTTTTATTATATTTGATTCTCATAATTTAAAAATAACAAGGCTACTAAATAAGTTAGGTAATTAATATGAATAGAAATATGATAATAAATGGAATAGATAATGAATCTATAACATTATATAAAGAACTTTTAGAATATGGGTTTGATGACATAGTCTTTATTGATTCTGATATAAATAAAGTTAGAAATTTTAATAATGAATTTGCCCAAACAATAGCCTTCTATGGCAATTCAGGTTCCACTGAATTCTTGGAATTCATTGGAATAAATAGATCTAATTCGGAAACAATATTTGTAGCCATGACACCTACCGATTCAATTAATTTAATTTCTTGCGAGATAGCTAAATATAAATATAAATTAGAAAATGTTGTTTCTGTTGTAAATAGTAAAGAAAACCTTCCCTTATTTAATGCATACGGAATAACAGAACTATTTTTTCAGGGAAGATCAATTCTTGAGTTAATTATTAATTCTTCCGGTATTACTTTACCTATCAGTTTACTTGATATAAGGAATAAAGGTACTTCATTATGGTCAATAAAGATTCCAAAAGATTCAAATGCAATTGGGATGGATATATCAAAATTAAATCTTCCTTTTAGAGCCATTATTTTTGGAAAAATTGATTCTAAGGGAAATCCTTATCAATCTACTGAGAACATTGATATTGAAGAAGGTGATAACATTCTTATTATTACATCCAATAGGAATGAAGATACAATGACAAGATTTTTTCAAGGAAATAAAAATGCTTAAAATCGGTTATCTCGGCCCAGAAGGAACTTACAGTTCGCATGCTACAAAACTTTATGATGATGAAAATTTAAAAATTCCATTTAATACTATCAATGAAGTTTTAAGTTCACTAAAATCCTCTGAAACGAACCAAGTTGTAGTGCCTCTTGAAAATAGCATCAATGGTTCAATTGTAGAAGTTTTAGATTTTTTAGCATCAAAGAATAACTTTCATATTGTTGGTGAATTAAATATTGAAATTAACCACTCAGTATATAGTTTAAGTAGCATTAATAATGAAGATGTAAAGGTAGTATATAGTCACCCGCAAGCGTTAGCACAATGTTATGATTACTTAATTAATAATTTTAAAAACGCTAAACATAAAGCATCAAACAGCACAGCCGACTCATATAATGATTTGATTAATTCTAATGAAAAAGGTGTGTTTATTGGCCCCCCTTGGATGAAAGATAATGAAAAAATAATAGTTATCGCAGAGAATGTTCAATCAGTAAAAAATAATGTAACTAGATTCGTTGTAATAAGTGATAAAAATAAAATTAAAAAAACAATTTCCGATAAAACTTCAATTGTTATTTCTTTTAATGAAGATTCGCCAGGTTCATTATTCAAAGCATTAGAACCAATGGCAAAGAAGAATATAAATATGACAAAGATAGAATCTAGACCAACAAAAGAAAAATTAGGAAATTATTATTTTTTTATTGATATTGAAGGACATTTTGAAGATAAGGATATTAATGAGTGTTTGACAGAAATAAAGGAAATTTCTTCATTAAAGTTTCTTGGCTCATACCCTAAATTTAATTAATTATCAGATTTATCTTCGAATTCTTCTCTTAAAGTGTCAGCAACTCTTTTACCTTCATTAGTTGCTTCAATTATTCTTTCTTTTGCAAATTCAGTTAGATCTTTAGCTTTATCTCTCCACTCATTGCCAGCTTCAGTTAATATAGCTCTTGTCTCTTCTCCTGGTCGGGGTGCAAAAACTAATCCGCCAATTAAACCCAATATGCCTCCAATTATAAATCCGCTAGAAAAATTAGTGTCATTGTCATTTGCCATTTTTATTCTCCTTTCCTTTCTTTTCTTTTCTATTTTTAATAAATAAATTATCAAAAACAGTTTTAATAGTAATAGCGCCGTCTATTATGCTAGATACAGGTTTAGGGATAGTATTTTTAACTTTATTTCTAATATCTGAAATTTCTTGCAGAGAATTTTCAATAAATCTTGTTAATTTTCTAATTTTTAAAAATGTATTTACAACTAATACAGTCGAAATTAGCAAGAGTAAAAAAGATGAAGATACTCCAAAAATTATAATTATGTCCCTAATATCAGTAAGCATAGAATTATTTTATATTATTTTCAGCAATTATTAAATAATTGTTAATAATTATTACTTAATAACTTGGATCCATAAAATCTCTTAGTTTTTTTGATCTTGTAGGATGTCTTAGTTTTCTTAATGCTTTAGCTTCTATTTGCCTTATTCTTTCTCTCGTCACTCCAAATTCACGACCAACCTCTTCAAGAGTTCTACTTCTTCCATCCTCAAGTCCAAACCTTAATTGGAGTACTCTTTGCTCCCTATGGTTTAATGATTCAAGAACTAAACCGACGTGTGATTTAAGCAGATTATTTGATGCAGCCTCAACTGGAGAAAGTGATTTTTCATCTTTTATAAAATCAGCTAAATGAGAATCATCTTCTTCACCAATTGGTGTTTCTAAAGATACTGGTTCTTGAGATATTTTTAGAATCTCTCTCACTTTAGCGGGAGATAATTCCATTTCTTCACCAATCTCTTTTGTTGTTGGTTCTCTTCCATACTCTTGAACTAATTTCCTGCTTACCCTTAATAATTTATTTATTGTTTCAACCATGTGCACAGGTATTCTAATTGTTCTAGCCTGGTCTGCAATTGCGCGAGTTATTGCTTGCCTAATCCACCAAGTTGCATATGTACTAAATTTATAACCTTTCCTAAATTCAAATTTCTCAACAGCCCTAATTAATCCAATATTACCTTCTTGAATTAAATCCAAAAGAGACATACCTCTGCCAATATATTTTTTTGCTACGCTTACTACAAGTCTTAAATTAGCTTGAACAAGATGTTCACTGCATTGCTTTGCCCCGGATTCAAGTTTATTAATATGATTTTTCATCAAGTTTTCTAACTCGTCATCTTTAAAATTGCCCAGATTAATATTTTTTTTAGAAAGCTTTTTCTTAAAAGACTTTAAATCATCTTTATCATCAAATAAGTGTTCATAAAGCCAATTTGGGAATATTTGAATTGCCGCTGATAAATTACTAATATTCAAGTGTATATCTTCTTCATCCATATTTAGTGCGTCTGAAATTGAATTAATTACTTGCTCTTCTTCTTCAGATTTAGTTGCGCCATTTAAAATATCTTCAGATTGGCCAGTTAATATCGAAAAGGGTGTTAATTCATAATCTTCTATTTTGGAATGCTTTTTTAATTCTTTAATTAAGTCTATATTTTCTGCAATATTTTTACTAAAAGATTTAAGCATATGTACGTTTGGGTTGTCTTGGTCAGCATTTTCTCTAAGAAAGTTTTTAATTATTTTCCCATTTTCAACTTGCTTTGCTAAATCTTTCTCTCCTTGTGCATTTAATAAATTAACCTTTCCTATTTCTCTTAAATACATTCTTACAGGGTCATCAGTTATATCTGTGTCAGATATATTTGCTTCCCATGTTGGATCTTCAGCAATTTCATTAACTTGATCATTGGTAGGTTCTCCCCATGAATCAGCAAATTCAGCTGTTGCACCAGGGAGTAATTTTCTTAAGACTCTTGATGCATCTTGATTTGAGGATTCATCATCTGTATCTGAAGAAAATGAAACTGATATTGAATTTGATTCTTCTTGTGTCATTTATTTTGTTCTGACTGTAATCTTTTGATTAATTTATTTGTTTTTAAGCTATCAGTAATTACTGACTTAATTGTTTCATCATTAAAATCGACATCAGAGTCATAAAAGATCTTTTCTTGCTCTCGTTTTTGCCTCTTAAAATGAAGATCGTATAATCTGTTTATACAATTATTTAGTTCACTAATCAAATCTTTTTCAAAACTTTTAGGTAAAGATATATTTTTTAGTTCATTAATTGACTCATTTAGCAATTCATCATTCTCTAAAGCAGAAATCTCTTCCACTTT
>CACNIC010000009.1 GCA_902620405.1 uncultured SAR202 cluster bacterium | reverse complement strand
TATGGTTTTACAGTAAAGGAAAGTATTGCAAATAATAAACTGCCTGACCTAAATACAATTGAAGCTCCTGAAAAGTCAGGATTCTATAAATTTATTAATTCAATTACTTAAACTATCATTTATTTCCTTAATTATGCCAGGCCCTTCGTATATAAGTGCAGTATAAATTTGCAATGCGTTTGCACCAGACTCTAATAACATTTTTGCTTGATCTGGGGACGATATTCCTCCAGAACAAAGTATTGTAATTTCTGGAAAAGATTTTCTAACATATTTTAATATCGATAGCGTGCTATCAAATAAAGACTTTCCGCTCCTGCCACCATTACCTACACTTAACCTTGAATCAGTAACAGGAAGAGTATTGCATAAAACTACACCTACTTGATCAAATTCTTGTGTTGCTTTTATTAGTTCATCATAATATTCAATTTCTAACAGCCGAGGCAATTTAATGAATATCGGCAAATTTGTGACTTTCCTAGATTTTTTTAAAATAGATCTTATTGAATTATGATTCACAAATTTCTTAAGATCAGTTGTATTTGGGCTTGAAATATTAATTTCTACAGCAAAGCAAAAATCTTGAAATAATAATAAATTTTCTATTATCTCTTCCTCAGAGGTACCAGACACAGAAATAATTATCCTTTCTCTTGGAGATGGATAATTTTTCAATCTATTAAGAATTTTGTATGACCCATCACTTGGAAATGATAATGCATTGACTAATTCGCCCTTGGACTTCTCCCTTATTAATCTAGGTTTAGGGTTACCTTTTCTTGGATTAATCATCGTTGTTCCAACTACACTAAAACCAAACCCTAAACTTAAATATTTTGGCGTTGATTTATAATCCTTATCAAGACCAGCTGCAATCCCAACTGGACTTGGAACATCATTGCCAAAAATTACTGTTGAGGTGTCTTTACTAAAGTTGTACTTAAAAAAAATATTAAATAATTTATTAGGTGTGAGATAAAGAAATGACTCAACAACTTTATGTGCTGTTTCTGGATTCAATAAAAATAATATTTTTCTTAAAAAATATTTATATAAAAAATTCAACATAATATCTCATTGCAATTTTATACTAAAACAATTAAATTCACTTTATTAAATGAAATCTTTTTTTGCATCATTTCAATATTCAGGTTACAGAATTTTATGGCTAACCAGTGTTAACCTAATTTTTGCTGTCCAAATGGCAATGCCATCAAGAGCACTTCTAACTGATGATATGACTAATAGTGCTTTTTTAGCAGGGGTAGTTAGCATGGGTTTTGCACCAGCTCTTTTATTATTTTCAGTTTTAGGAGGAGTCATTGGTGATAAATTTGAAAATAGAAGAGTGATGCAAATTGTTCAAATTGGTTTTTTTGCAACATCTATTTCTACATGGATATTAATTGAATTAAATTTAATTTCTTGGCAATTCTTATTCTTAATGTCAATGCTTCAAGGTGCATTATTTTCTTTTCAACTACCTGCCAGGTATTCATTTATTCCAAAAATTGTTCCTGAAAATTTAGTAAGTAATGGAATAGCTCTATTATCATCAGGTATGGCTTTAGTCACTGTATTTTCTGGTTCAGCAGTGGGATATTTATATGGAAAATATGGACCGTCAAATGTCTTTCTAGTTATTTCATTAATTCAACTTTCAGCTTTATTCTTGGCTATATATTTACCCAAAACTGAAAAAAATGATTCTGTTTCTGAAAACTATATTGATGAAATGAAAAAATCATTTAAATATTTATTAGGAAACAAAATGGTTTTAGCAATACTTTTTTCATCTTTAATAGTAAGCATGATTGCAATGCCTGTAAGGCTTCAATTACCTATAATAGCTAGAAGGCTATATATGATTTCTCCTGGAGAAATAGGGATCCTATTAACTTTAGCTGGTATTGGTGCAGTTTTTGGAACACTAATGATTTCCACATTAAAAAAGGGTAATTTACGATTTCTATTATTTTTGATATCTGCTTTTGGCCTTGGATTTTGTATTTTGACATTAAGTTTCTTTCCGTATTATTCAGTGGGCTTAATTGTTGTTATATTTTTCGGAGCATTTGAGCAAATAAGAATGGCTTTGAGTAATGTATTAACTATGGAATACACTGATAAAAAATACAGAGCAAGAATGATGGGATTTTTCATGCTTAACTTTGCTTTCATTCCATTTGGGGCATTACCAATTGGTTATGGCGTAGATAAGTTGGGAGCAGAAAATACATTGCTAATAGACTCAATTATATTAATATCTATATTGATGTTACTTTTGACTCTTTCAAAGTCATTTAGAAAAATAAAATAATAAATGATATTTAAACTTAAAAATTATTTAGAATTTGTACAATTTAAGCATACGATTTTTGCATTGCCTTTTGCTTTAAGCTCTTACATTCTTGTATCAAAAAAGATTGGCTTTGATTTAACAGATTTAACTTTAATAATGATTGCACTTATAAACGCAAGAATTTTTGGAATGTCTATAAACAGAATATTAGATGTAAATATAGATAAGAAAAATCCGAGAACTAATAACAGAGGGCTAATTATAGGATCAATTACTCAAAAAGGTGCATTATTTATTTCTTTGTTATCATTGCTTATTTTTTACACAACTCTTATTTATTTTGATAATCTTGCTTTTCTTTTATCACCTATTGTCATTGCAGTATTTATAATATATCCATTAACAAAGAGATTTACATATCTTTGCCATTATTTTTTAGGTATTGTTTACCTAATTGCTCCACCAGCAGTCGAAATTGCTTTAACAGGGAAATTTTCATTAGAAACATTTATTCTTGGTTTAGCAGGTTTTTTTTGGGTTAGTGGCTTTGATTTAATTTATGCAATTTTAGATATAGATTTCGATTTAAAAAATAATATTTATTCAATTCCATCAAAATTTGGTCTTAGAACTACAAAGATTTTGGCTTCAATATCACATTCAATTACATTAATTTTAATATTTTTAATTGGGATTATTTCTAATTTAAATCCAATTTACTGGATTGGTTGTACAATAATATTATTACTTTTTTTAAGAGAACATATGATTTTGAAAAATATTACTCAAACAAATATTAATAAGGCTTTCTTTGATATGAACGGTCAGATCTCTATAATATTAATGGCAACATTTACAATTAGCACAATATTACAATGATTAAAAAATATATTTTAGGGATTTCTGGGGGAAGTGGTGGTCTTTATTCAATTTCAGTATTAAGAGGAATAATCGGTGCAGGGCATAAGTGTTATCTAGTTACTTCTAAACCCGGTAGAAGAATATTATCTTTAGAAACTGATACTAAGTTAAGTGGTAGTGCGGATAAGGATAAGAAAATTCTTATTGATAAATATGGTCTTGATGGAAATCTTCTTGAAGTAATAGATGAGAATGATGTCGGGGCAAGTATAGCTAGTGGCTCTTTTAGAACAAGCGGTATGGCTATTGTTCCTTGTTCAACAGGATCGTTAGGAAGTTTAGCAAATGGAATATCACGAGGTCTAATTGAAAGGGCAGCTGATGTATGTCTCAAAGAAAGACGAAAACTTATATTAGTTCCCAGAGAGACACCATATAGTTTGATACATCTAGAAAATATGACAAAGTTAACACGCGCTGGTGCTATTATTTTACCAGCATCACCTGGTTTCTATAATTTACCAGAAAAAATTGAAGACCTTGTTGATATGATTTCTTCAAGGGTCTTGGAAAAACTTGATATTGAACCAGAAAATTTAAAAGAATGGAAAGGCGAATAATTGTCATCGAATTTCAGAGAATTTATAAATGACCTTGAAGACGAAGGTGAATTGCATCGAGTAAAAGAGGAAGTTGACCCTGAACTAGAAATAACTGAGATTGCTATTCGAGCACAAAAAGAAAATAAACCAGCATTATTATTTGAAAATGTTAAGGGCTCAAAATATCCATTAGCAATAAATACTTTCGCGAGTGATAAAAGAATTGAGATTGCATTGGGCCAAAACCCAGAAGAAATTGGTAATGAATTATTAAATTTTATAGAGGCAATGAGACCGCCCAAAATAAAAGAAATTTTTAAACAAAGGAAAACTATAAAAAGGTTCTTATCCTTTCCTCCTAAAAAAGTATCAAAGAGACTTCCTGAATTAATTGTTGAAAATGGATTAGATGATTTGCCAATTTTAAAATGTTGGCCTGAAGATGGTGGAAAATTTATTACTTTACCATTAGTACAAACCAATAGCCCAGTTGATAATATTCCTAACTTAGGAATGTACAGGCTTCATGTGTATGATAAAAATTCAACTGGAATGCATATGCAAATTGGTAAGGGTGGAGGATATCATTACCAAGAGGCTGAAACTTTAAATAAAAATTTGCCTGTTGCTGTTACATTGGGCGGTGATCCTGTGTTAACAATAGCCTCAATAATGGCATTGCCTGAAGGTGTTGGAGAATTAGAATTTGCTGGCCTTGTAAGAAAAAGCAGGACAAGACTTTCTAAGTGTAAAACAATTGATCTAAAGGCACCGTCGACTGGCGAATTTCTTTTAGAAGGTTATTTAAAGCCACATGAAAGAAAACTTGAAGGGCCCTTTGGAGATCATTTTGGGCATTATTCCGAAGCAGGGGATTATCCTATTTTCAATATAAATAACGTTTATGCAAGAAAAGATGCTATCTACCCTGCTACAGTTGTTGGAAAACCCCCGCAAGAAGATAAATATTTAGGTGATTGCACTCAAAGTATTTTAAAGCCGTTAATAAAAGTAATTCATCCAGAAATATACGACTTATGGGCTTATTATGAAGCAGGCTTTCATAGCTTTCTTGTTGTTTCTACTGAAAATAGATATGCCAGAGAGGCTTATAAAACCGGATTATCAATATTAGGACTTGGCCAATTGTCACTTACAAAGGTAATGGTTCTTGTTGATAAAGGAGTTGATGTTAAAAATAGAGGCCAAGTTCTAGAGCAAATTAGGAAAAATTTTGATCCTATTGATTCAATTATGCTCATTTCTCAAGCACCAACAGATACATTGGATTTTACATCAAAAAAAACTCACTATGGAAATAAGTTAGTTATTAATGCAACTACAAAATCAGAAGAAATAAATTTATTACCACCAGTTATACCAAGTGATCTAAAAGCAATAGACAGCAGAATCAATAAATGGAAGTTATTTAAAAATGCTCTTTTAGTTGTAAGTGTAGACAAAGAAGGAAGTGAAGTAGTTAAAAAAATAATAAATAGCCCTCTGATTTCAAATATTAAAATTGTTGTAGCTGTGTCTAGTGATATAGATGTTAACAATGATGTAGAGGTTATGTGGGGAATATTTACAAGATTTGATCCCGGAGATGACATATATTTTAACAAACAAGAATTTATTGGAGCTGTGCCAAAATATAGTGGAACCATGGGGATTGACGCCACATGGAAGGGTGGATACCAGAAAACACTTGAAATGCAAGGTGATATAATTAAAAAGGTAAATGAAAAATGGGAAACTTATTGGAAATAGATAATTTAATATCTGTCGACAACAATTTAAATAAAATATCTGAAAAAATTCAAAAAGGGGAAAGATTAGATTTTCAAGATGGGGTTAACATGTTTAACACATCAGATATTCATTCACTTGGGAAATTAGCTGATTATAAAAAAAGGCAAATTTCTGGAGATAAGGTCTTCTTTGTACTTAACAGGCATATAAATCCAACTAACATATGTGTTTTGAGTTGCAGTTTCTGTGATTTCGCAAAGAAGAAGGGCGATAAAGATGCTTATGAAATGACAGTAGATGAAATTTTAAATGGCATTGACGACGAGATGAATGAAGTTCACATGGTTGGCGGTCATCACCCAACATGGGAATTTGATTATTACATCGAGATTGTTAAGTCCATTAGAGAAAAGCATCCAGATTTACACATTAAAGGCTTTACTGCTGCAGAAATAGATTATTTTCACAGAAGATGGAAAATTGATCCCGAAGAATCACTATCAAGATTAAAAGAAGCAGGGCTCACATCAATGCCCGGAGGCGGCGCAGAAGTTTTTTCTCCAAGAGTTCACAAGCTCCTTCTGCCAGGTAAATCAAAAGCTTCAAGATGGCAAGAAATACATAAAATTGCCCATAACCAAGGAATAAAATCTAATTGCACAATGTTATATGGACATATTGAAACAATAGAGGAAAGAGTTGACCATTTTATACAGTTAAGAGATCTGCAAGATGAAACTAAAGGTTTTTTAGCTTTTATTCCATTACAATACCAAACAGGCACGACTCAACTAACTGACAATCCCGCTACACCCATTGATGACTTAAAGATGATATCAATTGCGAGATTAATGCTCGACAACGTTGATCACATAAAATCATATTGGGTTACAATAGGTGAAGAAACAGCTTCAATTGGGTTAAATTTCGGCGCAGACGATCTTGATGGCACCATAAAAAAAGAAAATATTATGCACGCAGCTAAAGCAAAATCTCCGGGAGGATTGGCTAGGGATAAAATGGTTTACCTAATCAAAGAAGCAAGAAAAATTCCTGTCGAAAGAGATGCCCTTTACAATGAAGTAAATTTCTACAATGACTAAGATAGGTGAAATGCCATATCTTAATTCAGAAATTTTTTATTTAAACAAAATTCCTCACTTTAGATATCAAAAATATACACCAAAGAAAATGGGTATTGCAATTAAAGAAAAAGCAATAAATTCAGGACCAATATCTTTAATTGATTTTTTTAACTTAGAAAATTTAGAACTATTAGATAATTATTGTGTTGCAACAAAGAAATCTGCAAATAGCGTTTTTGTTTTTTCTCAAAAAAAATTAAAAGACATCACAAATGTTTCAGTAACAAATCAAACATCAACTTCTGTAATATTACTTAAGGTGTTAAATAATTTTTTTTGGAAAAATAAGAACTTGAAAATTAAATCAAATGCCTTCAAGTCTGATTCAAGGTTGATTATAGGTGACGAAGCGCTCGCAGAATCAAATACAAGTAAAAATTATAATTACAAATATGATCTTGGGTTAGAGTGGTATAAAAATACTGGAATGCCATTTGTTTTTGCAGTTTGGGCTTATAATGTTATTGAAGAAAATGACCTCATTAACTTATCAAACTCTATAAGCAAAGGTCTTAATAATTATGATAAAAGTTTAAATTATATAGTTAAAAATAATAAAAAGCCGTATATGTCTGAAAAAAATATATTTGATTATATTAATGGGTTTTCATATAGAATCGGAAATCCTGAAGAAAAAGCAATCAACATCTTTAAAGAGATGTATAATGAAATAGAAGATTAAAAAATTAAATTATGATTGATTCAATTAAAAGTAAAATTTCAAATAATATTCGCATTACAGAAGAAGAGGCTCTAAATTTATATAAAGATGTCGATTTATTGACTCTTGGCTCATTGGCACAAGAAAGGAGATTTAATTTAGTTCCAAATAAACATGTTTCTTTTGTAATTGACACTAATTTAAATTATACAAATATATGTGATGCATATTGTAGTTTCTGTGCATTTTACAGAACTGATCCTTCTGATCCATCCTCATATACTTACTCGGTTGATCAGATGATAGATAAAATCAGGAAAGCAAGAGAAAAGGGTTGTACAACAATACTTATGCAAGGCGGATTAAATAGTGATATTCCTTTTGAATTCTACACAGAAATTGTTTCAAGGACTGTTAAAGAGTTTCCAGATATAACACCTCATTTTTTTTCAGCTCCTGAAATTATGAAAATGACTGAAGTTTCTGGCCTAACAATTAAAGAAGTTTTTCAAGAATTAAAAAAAGCGGGTCAAAGAACAATGCCTGGTGGCGGTTCAGAAATTTTAACTAACGAAATAAAATCAAAAATTAGTAGATTTAAACCAAAGAATTCAGTTGACCAATGGACTGATGTGCATAGAAATGCTCATGATGTAGGAATTTACACTACAGCTACAATGATGTACGGACATCTTGAAGATGATTCTGATATTATTGAAACCCTTTCGCACATTAGAAAAGTACAAGATGAAGCAATAAATTCTAAGCCAGCGAAATTTACCGCTTTTATTCCTTGGTCTTTCAAAAAAGACAATACAGCCCTTGGAAAAAAAATTACTAAAGAAGCCGGACCAAACCAGTACTTAAGAATAATAGCAATTTCTAGAATATTTTTAGATAACATAAACCATATTCAAGCTTCTTGGTTTTCTGAAGGATACAAAACTGGTCAAATTGCATTATCTTTTGGAGCGGATGACTTTGGTGGAACATTATTTGATGAAAATGTTATGTTGTCTGCTGGTTTTTATAACAGAACATCAGTTGATGGTATTAAAAAATTAATCAACGATGCAGGTTACGAAGCTGTACAGCGAACAACAGAATACGATTTAATTGAAGTAACTAGTAAGGCAATTTAATGGAAAAAGAAGTAATATTTGGCCATAGTCCCGATTCAGACGACGCATTTATGTACTACGGAATCGCTAGTGGAAAAGTAAAATTAGATAACTTTAAAATATCTCATCTGATGGAAGATATAGAATCATTAAATATACGTTCCGAAAAAGGTGAGTTAGATGTAACAGCAATATCAGTTGCCCATTACCCAAAAATTATGGACAAGTATCAAATAATGAACTGCGGATCTTCAGTTGGCAGAAACTATGGCCCTATTCTTGTATCAAAAAATTATAAATCAGTAGGTGAATTGAAAGGTAAAAAAATTGCAATTCCAGGTCAATTTACGACCTCATATATGTTATTTCAAATTTTCGTGGACATTGAACTAGAAGTAGAGTTTATGCACTTTGAAAATATAATTCCTTCAATACTTGATGGTAGTGTTGATGCAGGAGTTATCTTACATGAAGGTCAAGTTCTCTATGAAAAAGATAATTTAATCAAAATTATAGATCTTGGAGAAGAATGGTATAAAAAAACAAATCTACCTATACCATTAGGTGTGGACCTAGTGAATAGAAAGTTTGATCTTTCTACAAGAAAAGACTTAACAGATGTTTTTTATAGAAGTGTAAAATATGCAATTGAAAATGAAGATGAAGCATTAAAATACGCAATGACTTATGGAAGAGATTTAACTTTAGAAGAAGCCAGGAAATTTGTCAGGATGTATGTAAATCAAGATACTCTTGATATGGGAGAAGAAGGATACAAGGCAATTGTTACTCTTTTTACATTAGGAAAAGAAAAAGGGATTATTTCATCTATTCCTGAAATAGATCTTATATTCCCACATTAATGTTCTTAAGCTACAAATATAAGGAATTTCCTGTAGTTGGGATTCTACTTTTAATTAACATTTTTTATTTTTTAATTCTTGAATTAAATGGTGGATCGAAAAATTGGTTAACCCTTGTTTATTATGGGGCCAAAGAAGGCATTTCAATTTCAAGAGGGGAGTACTGGAGATTATTTACGCCTATTTTTATGCATATAGGTTTTTTCCATTTAATAGTCAATTCAATAGGGCTTATTGTTTTTGGCCCAATAATGGAAAAAATATTTGGGCCTGCAAGATTCGCTCTTTTATATATTTTAACTGGTGTCTGGGGAAATATATTTAGCTTTATTTCAAGTGTTTCAGTAGGTGCTGGAGCAAGCGGAGCTCTTTTTGGTTTAGCGGGATGTTATGCTGCATACTTATATATAAATAAGGATGATCTTGGAAAATTTGGAAGGGAGTCGCTTGTAGGGCTAACGTGGATCGTGGGAATAAACATAGTATTTGGTTTTACTGTAAGTGGAATAGATAATTCTGCTCATTTAGGTGGTTTATTTTCAGGGTTTATTTTTGGGTACCTTCTTGCGCCAAGAATATTAACAACCTTTGTTTCTCAGTTTGAATCAATGGAAATAAATGTTGAGAAAAAGGTTTCAATGCAAAGACCCTTATTACTTTGGGTTGCCTTTGTTGTTACAAATATAATAATTAACTTTCTTGTTGTCAGGATAACTATTAATGCATTTTATTAATGGTGGAGACGGGGGAGAGTCGAACTCCCCGTCCAAATAAACAACTGAATAATTATCTACGAACATAGTCACTTAAATAAAAACCCAATCAACCAAGCGACAAGTTTCAATTGAGCAGTTTGCTTAAAGTCTTTACTGATAAGTTAAGCAAAATATCAGTGCATCCCGGTTAATTGTCACCTTGTTTAAGCTATCCGGGCTAAGCTTAAGAAGATGTAGCAAGCTAGTTTATACTGCTGCTAAAGCGTATTCTTTTTCGCCGTTTATTGTTTTCATATTTTTTTACGAGTATATGAAACTCGATTCGCAAACTAAACTTTTATTTATCTGTCGAAACCACGCGTCCCCATTCAATGGTTGAATTATAAAGGTCATTTATTAGCTTTTCTAGTTCTATCAATATCTCTTAATTGTTCTCTCTTTTTTATATCATGCCTTTTATCAAAATTTTTCTTACTTTTCCCTAAGCCAATATTTATTTTTGCACGACCTTTTTTAAAAAAAATTTTTAATGGAATTATTATTAAATTTTTTCTTTTTGCTTCAAGATCCCATTTGAGTATCTCTCTCTTATTTAGTAAGAGTTTTCTAGATCTTGTTGGATTATAATCAGGTTGAAAATCAATATTACTATAAGGTGATATATGCGCATTATGCAACCAAACTTCGTCATTTTGTATCCTGCAAAAAGCATTAGAAATATCTATTTTAGACTCCCTAATAGATTTAATTTCAGAACCTTTAAGAACAATCCCAGCTTCTATAGTTTCATCAAAACTGTAGTTGTAATTGGCCTTTCTGTTGGTTGTCATTATTTTAATTGGAAATCAAGTTGTGTTATGGCGGCCATCATTTGAAGATCATCAGTTTCATTAGCTTTATTTTTTACAACAACATCAGGCTCTAAGCCATTTTCTTCAATTACTCTTCCTTTGGGAGTAAACCATTTAGCTACAGTGTAGTAAATTCCACCTTCATTGCTCAATCTTCTTTGTATACCTACGCTTCCTTTTCCAAATGTTGTCTCACCTATCACGACTGCACGATCTAAATCCTGCAAAGCACCAGCAAGAACTTCGCTTCCACTTGCACTAAATTCATTTACTAAAATTACCATAGGTATCTCTTGGTGATTACCAAGATCTTTTGAAAGCCAATTCTTTCTATACCCATTACCATCTAATTCATAAAGTATTAACTCATTTTTTGGAATAAATTCACTAATTATGTCAACAACAGACATTAGTAGTCCGCCAGGATTTTCTCTTAAATCAACAACAATTCCTTTAGCTCCTCCAGACTCCATTTCTTGTAGAGCTACTAAAAGTTCAGCATGAGTCTCTTTAGTGAAAGAAGTAACCTTGATATGTGCATATTCTTCATCAGTTATCATTTTCGATGTAACACTTGGAAGTTTGATTTCACCTCTTTTTATAGTTACATCTATGAGTTCACTTTCGCCAATTCTTTGCACTGTAAGCGTGACATTTGTTCCTAATTGGCCTCGTATACGATTCACAGCATCTAATACTGTCCAACCTTCAGTGTCATCTCCATCAACAGACATAATTATGTCTCCAGCCTTTATTCCAGCTTCTTCAGCAGGTGAACCAGCTATAGGAGCAACAATTAAGACTCTTAAACCATCTTTAGTTTGCCCAACAGTGGCACCAATTCCATAAAACTTGCCTTGAAAAGCTGTTTGATCAATATTAAATCTATCAGGTGGTATATAACCAGAATGTCTATCATTTAATGCTTCAAACATACCATTAACGGCACCTTCAGCAAGTTTAGCTTTGTCCATTTCATTTCTACCGACAAATTCTCTAGCTAAATATGAATATGTTTCCCAAATTATCATTAAATCTTGATCTAATTCACGTGGTGATGGTTGTGGTAGAGCGTTTGTATCATCAACAACTGGAAAAAGTGGTTCTTCGATTTCGGCTGAACATGAAACTACTACCAAAGAAATAATTAATGAAATTGTTAGACTTTTTATTTTATTTATACTCATTTTGTACTCTCTACTTTACATAACTTATATAGTGCGACGTTACATATATTAATAAACTGTATATTCCATTACTCTATTATTAATAAACTGTATATTCCATTACTCTATTGTAGCTTGTATCGATATGTTTTAGGATTATTTGATTTAATTCATCAATATTAATCTCCTCTTTTGATGAAATTAAAACAATTGAATCTGAAATAAGATCTTCAAATTGTTTAATTTTTTCTTTTAAAGATTGATTCCCATCTTCATCAAGCCTGTCAATTTTATTAAAAACATATACCATTTCTTTTTTTTCAAGACCTAAATCATCTAGCAACTGATTAACGACTTCTATCTGTTTATCAAAATATGGATTTGAACAATCAACAATATGCAATAACAGATTGGAATATTTTAATTCTTCAAGTGTAGCTTTAAATGCATCAACAAGCACTGTAGGTAATTTATCAACAAATCCAACTGTATCGCTAATTGTGCAATTTACATTTGTCCCTAAAAATACTTTACCAACTTTAGTATCAAGGGTTGAAAACAGTCTATTAGAACTAGCTGAATTTTTTCTTGTTAATAGCTCAAAAATAGTGCTTTTTCCAGCATTTGTATAGCCAACCAATGAAATATTAAATAAATTTTTAATTCTTCTATTTCTTTGAGTGTTTCTAGATATCCTTACTTTTTCTAAATCTTTTTTTATTTTTTTTATTGAATTCCTCACCAAACGCCTGTCAGTCTCAATCTGGGTTTCACCTGGCCCTCTTGTACCTATTCCTCCACCCAATCTTTCCAAATGGGACCATTGCCCTGCTAATCTTGGAAGAAGAAATTCCATCTGAGCCAAACTTACTTGCAATCTGCCTTCTTTAGATCTAGCCCTTGAAGCAAAAATATCAAGTATTAAGGCAGTCCTATCTAAAACCTTAATTTTGAAAAAATCCTCAAGATATTTTTGTTGATTAGGCGATAATTCATCATCAACTATTATAAGGTCTACATTTAGGATTTTTGCTTCTCTTTTAGTTTCATTTAATTTTCCTGAACCTATATAACTACGTAAAGGTTTTTTTAAATTTTGGACAATAACACCCTCAACATCAACTTTCCCTGTATCACATAAGTTCAAAATCTCTTCGATCCTGTAATCAAGACTTTTTTTATCTTGCTGTATATTTGCTATAAGTAAAAGTGCTTTTTCACTTTTTTGCATTAAAAAAATCTAACCTTTCCATTTGGATATTCTTTTTACTCCTTCATCAACTAAATCATCAGGGGTTGTCAAAGAAAGTCTCACATAGCCCTCTCCATATTCACCATATCCATTACCTGGGGTTACAACAACATTGCATTGTTCTAAAAGAAGCTCAGTAAATGATGCTGAATTGTAACCTTCTGGAACTTTGCACCAAAGATATAGAGCTGCTTTTGGGACAACAACATTAAGCCCGATCTCAGATAATGCACTTGCAAGCTTATCTCTTCTTTTTTTATAAATTTCATTATTTAAATTTGTAAATTCCTCAATCTTTTCAAATGCTTCAACACCCATCATTTGAATGGCCTGAGGAACCCCAGAATCTAAATTAGATTTTACAGTTAAAAGATTTTGAACTAATTCTTTATTTCCAGCGGCAAAACCTAATCTCCACCCAGTCATATTGAAGCTTTTTGAAAAAGAATGATATTCAATTGCAATTTCCATTGCTCTATCGACTTCTAAAATTGATGGGGCAATGTAATCATCAAATGTAACTTCTGCATAACATGCATCATGCATAATTGCTATGTCATTCTCAATTCCAAAATCTACTACATCTTTAAAGAAACCAAGGTCTGCAATGCCACCTGTCGGATTGTTGGGATAGTTTATCCAAAGTATTTTAGATTTTTTAGCAACAGATTCAGGAATATCATTTAAATCCGGTTTCCAGCCCAAAGATTCTTTAAGAGGCATTTTATAAATCTGGCCACCTGAAAAATTACATCCAGCTGAGTAAACTGGATAGCCAGGGTCGGGAACTAAAGAAATATCACCCTCATCAATTAATGCTAATGAAGCGTGACCTATTCCCTCCTTTGCACCAATTAAACTTATAATTTCAGTTTCAGGATCAAGCTCAACATTAAATCTTTTTTTCATATATTTGGAAACTGCTTCTCTATAAATGGGCAAACCTTCAGATTCAGGGTATCTATGATTTGCTGGATTATTTGAATGTTTAAACATAGAATCCAGTACAAATTTTGGTGTCGGAATATCTGGGTCTCCAATTCCAAAAGAAATAACATCTATACCCTGTTTTTTCTTTTCTGCAATTGTTTTAGATATACCTACAAATAAATAGGGCTCGATTGTATCGAATCTTTTTGAAAATTTCATAATTACTCCTTAATTTTCCAATTTCCTGTAAAAACTCTTTCAGTTGGCCCTTCTAAGTATGACTCATCACCTGGGACCCAACTTATATTTAAGTGTCCGCCCGGAACATTTACTTTTACATTGTTATCTAATAATTTTTTCTTAATACCAATTATCGCACACGCTGATGTGCCAGTCCCTGAAGACAAGGTTTCTCCTGCCCCTCTCTCAAATATTCTTGCCTTAATTTCATTTCTTGAAATGATATTTACTATTTCAAAATTTATCCTGTTGGGAAAAGCGTTGTTGTTTTCAACTAAAGGACCAATCGAACTAAGTTCAAATTTATCAACATCTTCATCAGTTATAAGCACTGCATGAGGGTTTCCAATGTTTACACAACTCACAGTAATTGAGTTTTTCAGATTTAAAACTAAATCATCAACATCAGAATTTGTTTCAAAAATTTCATTATTTACTGGGATTTCATCTCTTAAAAATTTAGGTTTTCCCATTGCAATTTTTGCGGAAACCATTTCACCATTTTCAAAAGATGGGAATACTTCCCTGACTCCTCCTCCAGTTTCGACAGTAAGTGCTTTGCCATCAAAATCAACCAATTTATTATCAAGAACAAATTTAGAAAATAGCCTTACCCCATTACCACTCATTTCAGCTTCTGAACCGTCTGGATTAAAGATTTTTATTTTTGCATTTGCTTTTTCAGAGTTTTTTAAAACTACAATTCCGTCACTAAAAACCCCAAAATGAGGTTGGCTCATTTGAAATGATAATTTACCCCAATCGATATCAATTCCTCTACCATCAATTGCTATATAGTCATTTCCAGCTCCGTGTAATTTTTCAAATTTTATATTCAATTTTTTCCTCTAATATTTCATTTACTATATGATCAATATCATTTTTTGAAGAGTCAAACCATTTGATATCAGGATCATTCAACTTGAACCAATTATATTGATGCCTGACTAAATTTCTAGTCCTTTTTTTTATTAAATTTATTGCTTCTTCTAAATCTAAATCATTTACTAAATGATCATAAATTTCATTATAACCTATGCTAGAGAATGAATTTAGATTCTTTGTAAGCCCTTTTTTAATCAAACCTTCAACTTCACCTACCCAATTGTTTTCAAACATTATTTTTATTCTTGCATCTATTCTTTCATAAAGAACTTCTCTTGGCATAGTTAATCCAACTTTAAAAAATTTATGTTTACTTGGTATTTTTTTTCTGCTAACATTTTTGCCCATTAATCCTAGCTCAAAAGCCCTAATAACTCTTCGAGGATTTTTAGCATCAATATATTTTGAGTTTTCAGGAAATTCTTTCTTAAGCTTATTGAATAAATAATCAACTCCATATTCCTTCACTTCATTATTAAGCTTTTTGCGCAAATTATAGTCAGGTTTAATTTTTGATACATCCCAATTTTCAATCAGGGCTTTTAAATACTGACCACTACCCCCTACTATTATTGGTATCTTCTTTTCACCTTTAATCATTTCAATTAATTTATTTGCTTCGTCGATAAATTCGGACAATGAATACCTTTGCTTTGGGTCTAAAAAATTGACTAAATGGTGTTTTACTTCATTTAATTCATCTAGAGATGGTTTTCCGGTTCCAATTGTTAGTTCTCTATAAAATAAACTTGCATCAGAATTAATAATTTCGGCTTTTATAAAATTTGATAATTTTAAAGAAAGAGATGTTTTTCCAGTTGCTGTTGGACCTAGTATTACTAAATTACGAATTGGCATCAATAATATTTAACATTTCTTCAATTGAATTTTTATCTAATGAAGCAGAACCAATCAATACACCATCAACGCCACTTGATGATAAATAGCTGTGAATATTGTCTTTATTTACGCTTCCTCCATAAATAAATAATGCGTCATTGTCTAACAATGATTTAGTTAATTCAGAAATCTCTTTAACTTTTTCTAAATCACAGTTTTCCCCAGAACCAATAGCCCAAACAGGTTCATATGCCACAATTTTATCTTTATAATCTGATTTTATGCATTCTTTGAGCTGATTTTTCAAGAAATCAATATATTTACCCGAATTTCTTATATCTATGCTCTCCCCTATACAAACTATAGGCTTAATATTATTTTTAATTGAAAATAAACGCTTTGTATTGATAATTGAATTATCTTCTTTTAGAAAAATTCTTCTTTCTGAATGACCTAAAATCACATATTCTGCATAATCTGAAATCATTTTTGCTGATATTTCACCAGTAAAAGAACCATATTCATGATCTGTATGTGAAATATTTTGTGCTCCTAATTTAACAAAGCTTGAAAGTATTTGATAACAGTAAGGTAAGCTCATGAATGTTGGGCAAACAACAATTTCAATATTTTTATTTTTTAAGTTTGCTAATGACTTTATGATATTGTTTGAAAATTCTATGCTTTCACTTACTGTGAAGTTCATTTTCCAATTAAAAATAATGTATTTTTTATTCATTTTTAACTAAATTTTCCATTCCAGGCAATGTGCCTTTTTCCAACAATTCTAAAAAGGCGCCACCACCACTTGAAACATGCGCAAAAGATGATTTATGGTCAAATTTATTTATTGCCTCAATGGTTGACCCGCCACCAGCATATGTTTTTAAATTTTTTTCTTTCAATAAATTAATTAGGCTCCTTGTGCCCATATTACATTGTTCCCATTCAAAAACGCCCATGCTGCCATTCCACAAAACTACTTTAATGTCGTTTAATAATTTTGAAATTGAATTTATAGATTTTTTTCCAATATCAACTATTATCTGTGAATCATCATAGTTTGTTGAATTTATAGTTTTTTTATCAGAGTATTCTGAAAAGTTTTCAGAAACAAGTAAATCTTCCGGAAGATAAATTTTATCTCTATTATCAAGAAAAATTTTTCTGAGTTTACTATCAAGATTCATTGTTAAAAAGTTTGCAATCATTCCGCCGCCGATAATAACTTTATCCACTTTCTCCAAAAGATTTATTAATATACCTGATTTATCCTCAATTTTTGCACCGCCAATAATTAAAGCTGATCTACCATTAGATTCTGAATTAATTTGAGTAAGTGCGTCCAATTCTTTTGACATAAGGTTTCCTGAATAAGAATCCTTTAAAAAAGATATTCCGTATACAGAAGAATGCTTTCTATGACTTGCTCCGAATGCATCATTTATGAAGACATCACACATTGAAGATAATGACCTGGATAATGATTCGCTATTATTAAGCTCGCCATCAAAAAATCTAATATTTTCAAGTAGAAAAATTTTATTTTCGGATTTGTAAAAATCTTGAAATTTCAATTTACTATCATAATCAATGAATTTAATTTTTCTTTTGATTTTAATTTCTAGTTCTTTAAGGACTCTGTTTTTTAAACTTAATTCAGGCTCCCTAGATTTAGGTCTTCCCAAATGAGTACAAATTATAATTTTGTTAATAAATCCACAATTTAATAATTCATTAATTGTAGGGATAGACATACTGATTCTGCTCAGGTCATTTTCAGTTATATTTAAATCGCACCTTAAAAATATATTTATATTTTTCTGATTTTTATATTTATTTACAAAGTCAGATAAATTTTTAAGTTTCATTTGACGAAAGAATTTTTAATTTAGATTTAATTTCTTTATCAAATTCCAAATTATTTATTAAATTTTCAATTTCATTTTTAAATTTATTTATTAATTTATTGTAGAAATCTAAATAATTTTTATTTTCTGATATCGTTTTTTTAATAATATCTAAATCCGGTTCCTCTAGAACCCTCTTAAAGTAAATTTCTCCTATAGCTCTTTTAATTGATGGGTCTGAGTCTTCAAGTATGAATGAAGTGAATATATTTTTTTTCTTAGAAGCAAATCTATGAAAGACTTCTGGTTCTAAATTTTCCTCAATAAGTATAGAATTTTGCTCCTGCAATTCCTCTAATAATCCAAATAAAGTACCTATTTTATTTAATTTTCCAAGATCATTGTCATTAAATGAATTACTGTTCATCGACAAATATCCTAATTGAAAACAACATCCGTATAAAGAACCCGGTCTTTTTTCCATCATATCAAGCAGTTCATTAATTTTAACGATTGGCGATTCTTGATAATTAATATCCAGGTTTTCACCCTCACATAGCATCAGGTATGAGTTATCAAAAATTGATAATGCTTTTAATAATGCCTCATTTGATAAAGAGTCACTTTTGAGTAAAGAAAGTCTAGCAAGTGCATGTAACCCATCCCCTGTATTAATGCTTTGAGCTGGCCCCCATTTCCACCAAACTGAAGGTCTTCCGAATCTATCGGTAATACCACTTTGGACATCTCCATGAACATACCAAGAGCTTGCTAAAATCTCTACAGAAGCTGCAAATGGGAAGCTTTTTGATATGTCGTCTCCAAATATTTTTGAAATGCTCAGTGCCAAATTTGAAAACTTTCTATTTTTTGGATTTAAATTTTCTATTTTATTTCCGCCCTCATCTTCCCAGCCAAGTTGATATTTTATTATCCTGTAAAGCTCAACTTCATTGACACTTACTAAATTTAAGAGATATTCCTCGAAATCATTATTTATATTCATAATTATTACCTAATATTTCTTTGATTTGATTAGATTTTATTGGCCCCTCTCTTAACATTTCTGCCTTATTGTTTGATAGTTTAATAACTGTTGATGAACTTTGCTCATTTCCACAACTAATATTAATTATCATTTTTACGATATTTAAGTTTAAACTATCTTCAAGAACATTAATATCTTTAGTTTCTGGCTGCCCAGACATGTTTGCACTTGTGCCTGTAATTGGGATTCCTGTGTTTTTAATCAAATCTTTTACAAAATCTAAATTTGGAACCCTGAAGCCAACATATCCATCGTCTTTAATCATTCCACTAAAAAAATTATGATTGGTCTTTAATACAACTGTAAGCGGTCCTGGCCAATAAGTATTCAATAATTTTTCAAATTTAGAATAATCAACACCAAATTTCAATAAATCTTCTTTAGATGAAATAAGTAAAGGTAATGGCTTAGTTGCCTCCCTTTCTTTTAATTCAAACAGTTTTTTTAATGATTCAAAATTAAAAGGGTCACATGCCAAGCCGTAGTATGTGTCAGTAGGTATAGCTATAATTTCACCATTTGTAATTAATTCTGTGGCTATATTAAGTTCTTCTTGATATTTATCTAAATTTTTCATCTTTTTTTATTTATATATTTTATAAAAAAACATTAATTCTATGTATGTATTTAATTTTTATTACAAATTAAAATAATAAATGTAAAATTAATTTTTGCTTTAAAAAATAAAATATTTCAATGATTGATAAATATACTACTGAAAAAATGAAAAATGTGTGGAATGAGGACAACACATTTAATTTATGGTTAAAAATTGAAATAGCTGCATGTATTGGCTGGAATAAGCTTGGAGTTATATCTACAAAAGAATTAGAAAATATAAAAAAAGCAAAATTTAATAAGAGTCTTTACGATACAATTCTTAACGAAACAAAGCATGATATGGTCTCTTTTACTAGATCAATCAGTGATTCTTTGGGGGAAGAAAGCAGGTGGATACATCACGGACTTACTTCTAACGATGTAAAAGATACTGCATTGAGTGTTCAAATTAAAGAATCTCTCCAAATTATAAAAAATTCACTTATAACTCTCTTGGCTTCTTTAAGGAATAGATCACTTGAATTTAAATTTACACCTTGCGTTGGAAGGTCACATGGAATACATGCAGAACCAATGTCCTTTGGTTTAAAAATAGCTTTATGGCATGAAGAAATTAAAAGGCACATTGAAAGGATAGACCAAGTAATAGATATTTCTTCAGTTGGAATGGTTTCTGGGCCTGTTGGAACCCACGCCACTGTTCCTCTAGAGATTGAGGAGGAAGTATGCAAGGAGCTTGGTTTAAAACCTGAGCTAATTACAAATCAAATTATTCAAAGGGATAGGCATGCTGATGTTTTGCAAAGGTTGGCTCTAATTGCTTCTAGCCTAGAAAAGTTCTCAACAGAAATTAGATCTTTACAAAGAACTGAAATTAATGAAATACAAGAACCTTTTGGTGAGCCTGGATTTGTTTCAACAGGATCTTCATCAATGCCTCATAAAAGAAATCCCGAATTAACAGAAAGAATATGTGGAATTTCAAGAGTGATCAGGTCAAATTCTTATGTTGCATTAGAGAATGTGCCATTGTGGAATGAAAGAGATATTTCCCATTCATCTGCTGAAAGAATTGTCATTCCTGACTCATTTTTGGCTACTGACTACATAATTAATATTTTTGAAAAAGTAATTACAGGAATGAAAGTAAATGAAAAGAATATGTTAAAAAACTTAGATTTAACTGGAGGTTTAATTTACTCAGAAAAAATAATGTTGTCACTTGTTGAAAAAGGCATTCAAAGGAAAGAAGCATATGAATTGATTCAATCAGCATCAATGGAATCAATGGATAAAGATGTTGATTTTAAAGATGTAATAAAAAATAATGATATTGTTAAAAAAAATCTTAAAAGCTCTGAAATTGAATTATTATTTGATAATGAATATTTTTTGAAATATATTGACCAAATATTTGAAAGGCTAAAATTAAATTAGTTAGAATATATAGCTGAATGGAAAATCAATATGAATGAAAGAAAAGCTACAACTAGGCCACCAGAACGAAGAGGAATCCCTAAGTCCCAAATTCGAGCAGAAAGAAGGCTTCGCGCTCAAAGGAAAAAGAAAATTAGGCAATCAATAATTGTTTCTGGTATTTCAATCTTTGCAGTCTTAGTGATAGCAAGTTTAGTTGTGCCTGGGCTAATTGGAATAAGGACAACTACAAATATTAGAGAACCGCTACCTTTTAATGCAGGTGGCCCAACAAAGGCTCTTGAAGATCAAGGAAACCAAAAAATACTTGTAGGCTCTTCTCATGTTCCTTATTCAACAAAACCTGCTACTTCTGGACCACATTGGGCAATAAGGCCTGATCAAAATGATTTAGCAAAATTTGGTTCGCCAGTTAAATGGGGAAAATATGATGAGGAAATACCTGATGAAGCACTTATTCACAACCTTTCTCATGGAGGAATTGGCATACATTATGATTGTCCTGAAGGATGTGCAAATTTAATTTCAAAGCTTGATGAACTTAGATCTAAAAATTCCACCCAAATTGTACTAAGTCCTTACAGCGGAATGAATTCAAAAATAGCGCTTACTTCTTGGAGGCATGTTCAATACTTGGAAGAGTATGATGAGAAGGTAATAAATGAATTTATAAAAGCTTATAGAGATAGAGCTCCAGAAAGCTGGATAGGAAACTATTGGGGGGATGCTATCCAATAATTATTAAGTTAACGTGCCTTTGGTACTTGGAATAACGCCTTTTAAATCCTCATCAACTTTTATTGCTTTTTTAAATGTTTTTGAAAAAGCTTTAAAAACTGACTCGATTATGTGGTGTTCATTTTTACCAGCAAGAGTTTTAATGTGCAATGCCATCTTAGTTTCAACTGCCAATGTTTCAAAAAAATGCCTAGCCATGTCTGTAGGAAAATCACCCATTTGATTTGATGGTAATATTTCAACAGAATGGTAACCTCTTCCTGCCAAATCTATTGCAACCATTGATAATGATTCATCAAGAGGAACTGTCGAGTCAGCCATTCTTTCAATTCCAGCCCTATCACCTAACGCTTTATCAAAAGCTTCACCTAAAACAATAGCTGTATCTTCAACAACATGATGAGATCCAGTTTCAGTATCACCTTCAACATTAATATTTAAATCTATAGAAGCATGCTTTGATATTTGTTCTAGCATATGGGTCAACATTCCAAAAGGGGTCGAAATAGAGCTTTTCCCTACACCGTCAAGGTTTAGTGATAAAGTAATGTTAGTTTCTTTAGTTTTTCTCTTGATTTCAGCTTTTCTCATAATAAGTTTTAATAACTTTTTTAATTTTTTTCATTTGTTCTGGTTTTCCAATACTAATTCTCAAGTAATTTTTTAAATTACCATCGGAAAACTTCCTTACAAAGATACCTTCTTTTGCTAGTTTGTTAAATACGATTTCACTGTCATTATTTTTAAATTTACATAATATAAAATTAGCTTCAGATAAAAATGGAGTTATATTTGTAAGTTTACTCAAGAAGGAGAAGAAGTCTTCTTTCTCATTATTTATAATTTGGATATTTTCAATTAACTTATCCGAATTTTCCAAAGTAGTTATAGCAGCAATCTCAGCTGCAAGGTTTACATTGTATGGTTGCTTAATTTTAAAAATATTACTAATGACATTTTTACTTGCCATCATGTACCCAATCCTTAGACCAGCAATACCAGCCCATTTGCTAAAAGATCTCAAAATAATTAAATTTTCGAATGAATTTAATAAATTCGAACATGATTTAGAACAAAATTCATAATATGTTTCATCAACAATTACTATTGTTCCTGTTTCCAGTAAATTTATTATTTCATTTTCATTAGCAACATTGCCAGTAGGATTATTTGGAGAAGCAATGAATAACAATTTAGAATCATGTTCATTTATAAGATCTACAGTTTTCAATAGATCAATTGACCAATCTTCCTTTCTCGGCGAATTAATAACTTTCATTCCCATAGAAGTTGCAAGAAAAGAATACATACCAAATGTTGGTTGTGCGTCAATTAAAACATCTTCTTTTTTTCCATATATTTTAAATATCAATTCAATCATTTCATCAGCACCAGAACCTGCAACAATGTTTTCTGAAGGAAGGCCTGTATATTTTGATAAAAATTTTCTTAGTTTTGCTTGATTTGAATCAGGATAATTATGAAATGAAAAATTTGATAATTTATCATTAATTTCTTTTATTGAGCCATATGGATTTTCATTTGCATTAAGCCTAATTATTTCCTTATCACCCAAGGAATATTTTGACCTTAAAGTATCATCTGATTCGACAGGTTCGTAATTTTTAAGTTTTTCTATGTGATCATTTACAAAGTTATCCATTATTCACCTATCATCTTTCTTCGTCTTTTAAGCGCAGATTGTGCATGCCCATCAAGATTTTCAAGTTCCGCTAAATTTATTACTTCATCAATAACAGATAAAACTTCTTTTTTGGATAAGTTAATAAATGGTTGATATTTCAAAAAATGTCTTACATTCAAGGCTGAATTAAATCTTGCTGAACCTCCTGTCGGCATAACATGGCTTGGGCCAGCAATATAATCACCAAAAACTTCAGCTGAATCATCGCCTAAAAAAATACCGCCAGCATTCAGAATGCTTTTATAATTGTTAACTACTTTTTCTGACAATATGCTTACATGTTCAGCTGCAATTAAGTTAGCAAGTGCAATTGAATCGGCTATATTATCAACAATAAAAAATAAACCTTTTGACTCAAAGCTTTTTAAAATTATTTCTTTCCTTGGAAGAGATTCAGCTTGCCTAAATATTTCTTTTTCAACTTTTTTTGAAAATTCTAATGAATCGGTAATCAATATTGGTGTGGCTTCTACATCATGCTCTGCCTGAGCAATAAGATCAGCAGCACACAATTCAATATCATTTGACTTATCAGCAATTATTAATGTTTCTGTTGGTCCATATAAACCATCGATTCCAACAGAGCCGAAGACTTGCCTTTTGGCTTCAGTGACATATTTATTACCTGGCCCACATATAAGATCAACCTTAGGAATAGTTTGAGTTCCATATGCAAAAGCAAATATTGAATGTGCTCCTCCTAGCAAAAATATTTTGTCAGCCCCTGCCATTTTTGCAGCTACTACAATTTCATCGGATATCACATTATTTATAGCAGGAGTAGTTACTATAACTTCTTTTACACCAGCAGTTTTTGCTGGAACAACAGTCATTACTACAGTTGAAACCAAGGGAGCTGTTCCTCCTGGCACATAACACAATGCTTTATCTACAGGAATAATGTTCTCCCCAAGTGACCCAGATGAGTTATTCCAACTTTTTGGCAAAGAATTTTTATGAAAATTTCTAGATCTATTAATACTTTTTTGAATAGAATCAATAAATTTTTTACTTACTTTAGAAAAAGAATCGTTAATAGATTCTTCTTCCAATTCAAATTCCAAATTAAAATTATCAAAATCTTTTAAATATTTCTTTAGTGCGGTGTCACCATTTTTTTGAATATTTTTTCCAATTTCACTACATACACCATACAAGGATTCGTCAGTTTCAAATTTCCTTAAAAAATTAATAATGTAATCTTTTGAATCTTTTAAATTATTAAATGTTTTCACTTTTACCAACACTTTTTAATTTCTTAATTATATTTAAAAAATCAATATTTAAATCTTTTGGGATGCTGTTTGAAGTGATGACGCATGCTTGAGAATTAAAAAGAACTCCATCTTTTAAAGGTTTTAAATTATTTTCTTTCATTGTTTTTCCAGTAACTGTTATGTCTGCAATTATATCTGCATAACCAATCATAGGAGCAGCTTCTAATCCGCCTGAAGCAGAAACTAATACAATGTTATGAACATCATATTTTTCAAGCTTTCTCCTAACTAGATTTGGATATTTGGTTGCTAATTTTAGATTTTCAGACCTACCTTTGTATTCATAGCTTAATTCAATTAGATCATAAATGTTATCAACATCTATCCAGCCAGACGGTACAGCAATTACAAGATTAGAATCACCAAAGCCAAGGTCTTCAATAGAAATTTTAGACAAATTAGAATTTTCGCAATGTTCAAGATACCTATCAAGGCCTGTTACCCCAATATGCCCTACCCCTCTATCAATTATAACTGGTATGTCACCTGATCTTTGAAAATAAATTTCAATCGAATCAGATCCTTTAATTTTGCCAACAAGCTTCCTGTCACTTTCTTTAGTGATAATTAATTCACTTTTTTCAAAATAATCCATGGAACCTTTAGATAGTGATCCAGAAGAAGGTAAAAATATTTTTAATTTTTCATTCATTGTTTAAAGCATCCATAAATTTAGAAATATTTATTGCAAATCCAAAACAGCTGTAATCTGATTTGTAACCAAGCATTTTAGGTAAATCATCATATTTTCCACCACCACCAATAAGTTCATTTTTATAAATTAAATCAAAAACAACCCCATTGTAATAAGCAAGATTTCGTGTTAATGAAAAATCTATACAAATATTATTTTTTTGAATACCGAAATCTAATAACGAATCGATTAGCTTTTCAAAATCTTCAAAATTCAATTCAGATTCAAAACTATTTATATTAATATTTTCTAAATTAATATTTAGAAGTTCTTTCAGCTTAAGAATTGATTCATTAAACTCAGATTCAATAACCTGGCTTGATATTTTATTAAAGTACCTATCCACAACTTCATCATGCGACCTTGAGCCCAAATTACTTTCTAGTTCGATACTGAATTTTTCTTTGATTTCATCTTTGCTTAAATTATCAGATTTTTTATTACTTTTAATAAGGTTTTGAAATTTTGCCTTACTTAAAAGTTCATCTTCATAATTTTTTAAATTTAATAATTTTAAATTTGTTAGAAAAAATTCTACTAATGAATTATTTAATCCCAGCTTATCCAAATATTTTCTAACAATACCTACATTCCCCAAATTTATTTTAAATTCCTTAACGTTGTTTATTTCTAGACATTTAATAGCATCCAACACCACCTCAGGCTCATAGCCATGCTTCCTCTCAGAAATATACTCAGCACCAATTTGATATATCTGGTTATAAGATTCATCATTATTTTCAAACCTAAACACTGGTCCAGAATAACAATATTTACCTGCACCATTCTCAATTTTTTTTAAATTAGAGAATGCATATCGCATTATCGAGGCTGTAAAATCAGGCCTAAGGCTGACTTGTTGATTTTGAGGATCAGTAAATGTATAAGTGTTTCCTGAAGTGCTGCCCAAAGATTTTCTAAAAAACAAGTCTGCTGACTCAATTACAGGTGTATCAATATTTACATACCCACTATCAATTAAGTAATTTAAAGAATTAATTTCAAAATCTCTTCTTAACCTTAAGGAAGAAAAATCAGTGTCCTGGAAACTTTTTAATATTTTTATTTTGTTATCTTTCATATTTAAGGGCTAACGAGAATTCTAAATATACTTTTAGAGCTACTATTCATTTTCTCGTATCCACCTTTAATAACATTATCTAATTTTATTGTTTCTGATACTAGGCTTGAAGGGTCTATTTTTCCTTGATTTAATAACATTACAGTAGCTTCCATATCTCCTGGAGAGGAGCCTACGGTACCAATAACTTCCTTTTCAAAAAAAACAATATCATTAAAATTCATGGATAACTCTTTGGAATATATGCCTACAAGGATAGTCTTTCCTCCCCTCCTAGTTATATCGATAGCAATTTTTGGTGCAACATGAGCACCAGCAGTTTCAAAAACAATATCATGGCCAATTCCAGATGTAATTGATAGTAAATATTCGATAAAGTCATTCTTTCTGGAATCATAAACAAAGTCAGCCCCAAAAGATTTAGCTAAATCTAAGCTTTCTTTTCTTATATCAATTGCAGTAACAATTGCACCTGCCGCTTTTAATACTTGAACAGTAAGTAAACCAACAGTTCCGCATCCAACTACTGCTACATTATCGCCTGGCTTAACTCCAGATTTCCTGATTGCATGCGTTGCAACTGTTGAAGGCTCAATTAATGCACCATATTTTTTTGGTATGCCATCAGATATTTTTATTAAATGTGTTGATGGCCACCTCATGTATTCTGAAAGACCTCCATCTAATGCAAATCCAGCTACTTTCATCCCCACACAAGCACCACCTTGACCATTTAGGCACCAAAAACATTTTTTGCAATGAATCACATTATTTACCGCAACTGTGTCACCAATGTTTAAATTTTTAACATTTTTTCCTATTTCAATTACTTCTCCAGTAATTTCATGACCATGAACGATTGGAAGGTCGTTTTGCTGTATATAATTTGGACCGAACTGCCATTCCTCAATATCAGTTGCACAAATACTTGTATAGTTGATTTTTATTATTGAATCAAATTCATCATTTAATTTTGGGTCCTGCCAGCTATTCTCTAACTTTATATTTTTATTACCGTAATAAATAAGAGCTTTCATAATTTCCTCATTAATAATTTATAATTGTTCCGTCTTGCTTTATTTCTTTTACGCCTGTTTGGCTTTCAAAAGTAATTGCTTTTACTGAAGCTTGTAAAGATTCTTTGCTTTTAAGCTTTACAAAGGTATTTTTTTGGTTTGAATCCGGCATTGGGTCTCCGTCAGGAAGGCTTGTACATAATTCGAGGCCAAGATTATAATGTCGACCATACCATGGGTAGCCAGCACCGCCACCAAAAACCTGCCAATTCCAAACATACTTAAAAATGTCTTTTGGGAACAATAGGCCAATGCCTACTTTTGTTTGAGTGTTTGTAAGTGAGTACCATCCTTGTGACATTTCATAAAACATTGCGAGATCTTGAAGTTTTGAAGAACGAGGAGGTATATCTCTCATATCTACTTTGCCATTTGGTCCTTCAGTATAGGGCCACTTACCCTTTTTCCCACCAATTAATCTGTTGTCTGGCAATCCTTCAAGTGTGACATCATTCCAATTATGTATTCGTGAATCAGGTAAATCAAGTCGACAATTTTCACTTAGAAAAGGATCACCAAAAACAATATGTTCCAGCCATACACAATCTGATTCATCTTCTGACTCATTTGTTAATTTATAGTCAATTTCTAAATATGGACTATCTTTTGTAAGCGTAAGTGTTTTTTCCATAAAAAAAGGAGTCCTGTATGTCCTAACAGAAAATTTAATTGAGCACTTTTCAGGATTATCTTCAATAATTTTAGAGTCCCATGGCATTGTGCTCATTTCAGAATGCTGACCCATTGGAGCCCCTTGATAATCTTTTCTTTTATTTCCTGCCGTTGGTGCACAAGTCTGCCATCCACCTTCGTATATATCTCCCCAAGAATTTTCTCCAGTTGTTGGTAAAAATTTTCTTGTATCACGTACCCCCCAAACTGATCTCCACATATAATCTGTATCACTAGATTTATGAACAAATGAATAAATATCAGCCCCTTTATCTACTAATACAACTACTCTAATTTTTTCATTTTCTATAATTGCGACCTTGTTTCCTCTGAACTCCCAATCATCTGAAACTCTGCAGCCATAATTTCTTTCATTTTGATAATGCATATTGCTCCTAAAAATTAAAATCAACGTTTAATTCACTAGTAATTGACCTAAACCATTCAACTACCTCAGGGTGGTAAGGAATTCCATTTGAAGATCTTTCTTTTTCTTCATTATTTTCTGGAAGCCCTGCATACATAACTTCATCAAATCCCGGAGCTGGTTTACTGTTCTTAATTTTTGACAAATATTGATCAACATCGCTCATAAATTCATCTAAGTCTCCAAATGCTTCAATGTTATACACAGTAAAATGATGAGCAGTAAATTTCTTTCTAAAAGGACCTAGCCCATTATTAGATAAACCACCACATAAAATCTCTAAAATAACTGCCAGCCCAAAACCTTTATGGGACCCAATTTCTCTTGTTCCTCCTAAAGGCAATATTCCAGGCTTATCATTTGGGTTGTCGTATGAAGGTATTTGTGAGTCTTGCATAATCGGGACTCCATCTTTATCTGATATCCATCCTGGCATAACATCAACACCCAACCTTTTTGCAAGTTCTATCTTGTTACCTGCAACTGAACTCATAGATGCATCAAATATAAAAGGAGGATTGTCTTTTGTTGGCACTCCAAAAGCAAGAGGGTTCAGCCCTACAAGTTTTTCACTACTAAATGTGGGGACCACTCCAACTCCTCCTCCAGTTGTCGCTAATCCAATCATATTTTCTTCAACAGCCATGTTTGCATAATAAGCAGCTGCACCAAAATGACCCGAATTAAATAGTGTTACAGAACCAACCCCAAATTTTTTTGCTTTATTTATAGCTTCTTTCATTGCATATGGAGCAATTGCACAACCTAAACCCCGATCACCATCAATAGTTGAAATTGCGCCAAAATCCCTTACAACTTTCCATTTAGGGTCAACATTGAGACCATTTTTTGAATCATTTTTCTTCGATTCCATAAATGATTTTACGTACATTCTCAACATATTACTGACACCATGACTATCAATACCTCTTCTGTCTGCATAAGTTAAAACATCACTGATATTTTCAGCGTGCTCAGTTGATAAACCTAATTTAAGGAATAATTCATAAACAACTTTTTTAATTTCTCCAGGCTTTATAAAAATAGCTTTGTCAGTGGGCACATGAAATCTTTCTAACACAGATTACTCCTTCTACTAGTTTCTTTTAATATCAATATAATTTACTTAATTCAAACTTTCCAATGTGAATTAAGTTTATGAGATAATGATATTAAATTTATTACATTATGAAAAAAGAACAAAAAAATAGTTTTATGGGTGAATGGACACCTAACGAATGGGGTAATTTCGAAGAAAGTTATTTAAATGATTTAAAATCTTCCTCAGGAACTAGCCTTGATGTAGCAGTTAAATTTTCAAGAAAAGTATTAAAAACACATAGCACAAGTTTTTTTATCGTTACAAGATTTTTGCCAAAATTTATGCGCGATGAAGTTGAACTTGTATATGGATCTGTAAGGTTTCCCGACGAAATTGTTGATTCATTCGACATTAAAAATGATGAAAAAAAGGAACTTTTATCAAATTGGAGAAATAAATATAGACTAGCTTTAGAATCTGGCTCGTTTGAAGACTCAATTAATAAAGATGTGCCCATTCTTCTTGCTGGTTTTACTGAAGTTGTAAAAAAATACTCAATTCCTTCTAGTTATTACGAATCCTTTTTAGACGCAATGGAGCTTGATGTTGAGCCTAGGGATTTTGAAGACACAGATGATTTAATCAATAATTATGTTTATGGAAGCGCAATAGTGGTTGGGTATTTTTTAGCTTATGTTTATGGAAGTAGTCAGATTGATAATTTTGAAGAGACTTTAAAGTCCTCAAAAGAATTGGGAATAGCTTTACAGCTTACAAACTTTATAAGAGATATAAATGAAGACTTAAAAAGAGGAAGGGTTTATATACCTAAAACAATATTAAATAATAACGGAATTGATTTAAAAAATTATGATAACAATGTAAACCAAAACACCTCATCAATTAATGCTGCAAGAATGGAATTGGCATCCATTGCGAATAAATATTACAAGGAATCAGAAAAAGGTATTGAAAGTTTTTCACCTGAAAGTAGAATTGCGATAAAAGCTTGTATTGAATTATATGGAAAACTAAATGACAGAATAATTTCAAGGGGCAATGATATAAAAACCCGTGAAAGTTTATCTTGGTCTGAAAAACTGGGTGCACTGCCATCAAGTAAATATTGGAAGCTCCCAATAGCGTATTTAAAATCATGAATAAATCTGCCGAACGAGAAATATGTATTATTGGTGGAGGAATGGGCTCCATATCCGCAGCTATTTATCTGAGAAGCAAAGGTTACAAAGTTTCTGTCTTTGAAAAAAACTCAACATTGGGTGGCAGAGCAAATATTATTGAAGAAAAAGGATTCAGATTTGACGTAGGGCCATCATTATTAAATTATCCGTGGATATTTGAAAATTTGTTCGAAGCTGCTGGAGAAAAAATGGATGACCATATAGACTTAATTGAAATCAAGAGCGGTGTTAAATTCCTGTGGGATGATAAGGAAACTTTCACTATCACCTCAGATTTTCCGCATCTTTCTAAGGAAATAGCTAGGCTAGAGAAATCTCACATTAATGGCTTAAATTCGTTTTTGAAGGTTAATTCAAAAAGATACAATATAGCTTTCGAAAAATTATTGAATAGAAATCTCGACAATCCATTAGGTTGGGGGATTGGATTAGGATTTAGTGAATTACTTTCAGGGAGTATGTTCAAATCTATGTATTCTGATTTAGGCAAACACTTTAAAAGTAACTACATAAAACAAGCCTTTGGTTCATATGCTATGTACTTAGGTGGCTCACCATTCAAAATCCCTGGATTCTTTTCAATTTTGCCTTATGGAGAAATAGCTTATGGATTATGGATGCCTAGAGGAGGGATATATTCTATGATTGAAAAATTAGAAAATATCCTTGAGAAAAAAGGTGTAAAAGTATTTAAAAATTCTCAGGTTTCTGAAATTATTACGAGCAATAATGAAGTCAAAGGTATCGTTCTTGAAGATGGGAGATCAATCCCTTATGAAATAGTTATTTCAAATGTTGACTTACCCACAACTGAATCAAAGTTAATTAAAAAAAATAACAATAATTCATTCGATAAAAAGCAAATGACACCGTCTGTAATGACTTTTTATTGGGGCTTAAATAAAGAAACTGATTTTCCTCATCATATGATTTTCTTGCCCGACAACT
>CACNIC010000008.1 GCA_902620405.1 uncultured SAR202 cluster bacterium | reverse complement strand
TTATTTCCGGAACTTCTAGTACAAATAACTCTTTTAATAAATCAACATTTGATCTAGAGACAACAATTTCGTGCCCTCTTCTTTCTTGGTCAAGTTTTAAAATAATAAATTTTAATTGTTGCCCAACACGATATTTTTCTGAATTTACTTGCTCTTGTGGTGGCATAACAGCTTCACCTCTACCAAGTGAAACAATAACATCTCTTCCTTCGATTCTTGAGATAGTTCCGGGCATTATTTCACCAATTTTATTTGAATACTCATTTGCAACAAGTTGCCTTTCAGCTTCCCTCAGTTTTTGTAAAACAAGTTGCCTTGCAGTTTGGGCAGTAATTCTTCCTGGATCAGGTTCAATATAACCAGTTGTAACTTCTTCTCCAATTTTAATATCTGGAAAATGATTTTGGGCTTGTGATAATGATATTTCTAGATCGCTTTCTTCAACAGTCTCTACAACTACCTTTATTGTTCTAACAACTGTATTTCCAGTATCAGGATCTAAATCAACTCTTACCTCTTGACCATTTGCATCCTTTTTATACGCATGTTCCAAAGCAGCTTGTATTGCTGTCAATACAACAGATTGCGGAAGGCTTCTGTCGTGAGCTAAAGCTGTCAAAGCCAACATTAATTCGTTTTTCAAATCTACCTACCTAATTATTATAAAAATGAACAAAAAAAAGTGGGCTCAGCCCACTTCTTCTTCACATTCAATTAAATTTACTTAATATTATAATAATGAGTAAATTATTTAAAGAAAAATTTAATTTTAAATATTCTTTAAATGATTAAGTAGTTCATTCTTATCAATTAGTTCTGAATTTCCGGTATATTTATTTTTGACTTCAACTTGATTATTACTTAGTGATCTTGAACTAACAACAACCCTAAAAGGTATTCCTGAAAGATCAAAATCATTAAATTTCACACCTGGGGACTCATTTCTGTTGTCATATAAAACACTAAAATTAGCACCACATAAATCTTTATAAATTTTTTCAGAATTATCAATTACCTCATCTTTATCTGTATTCAAGGATGCTAAATATACTTCAAAAGGGGCAACTTCTTTATTAAAAATCAACTCATCTTCATTTGAATTTGCCTCTACTATTGCCGCTAGCAATCGGCCAACACCTATTCCATAACACCCCATTTCTACATTAACTAATTTTCCATTAGAGTCTAAAAAATTTAATCCCATTGTTGAACTGTATGCTGAGCCCAATTTAAATATATGACCAACTTCTATACCTTTAAACTTTTTTAAACCTTTATTAATACAATTTTCATTACAATATGGTGTTAAATCATTTTCCCTTGCGGTGGCGATGTCAACTATATCAATAATATTAGTAAAATCTTTATTAGGAACAACTCCTTTTAGGTGGTAATTGTCTATATTAGCCCCAGCAATGTAGTCAGAATTTACATCAACTGAAATATCAAGCAATGTTTCAACTCTACTATTTACTGGAGACAAATAGCCAATTGATAAATTTAATTTTTCTAATTCCTCATCTGATGCAAGTCTTGGCTCTCCACCTAAATAATTTCTTAACTTTGTTTCATTAACTTCTAGGTCGCCAGATAAAGTAACAAATATTGGTTTTTCATGATTAATGTAAACCATTGTTTTTAGAAAATTTTCTTTACTTAAATTAAAATATTCACTTAATTCATCAATTGACTTTATTCCAATGGTTTCTACTTCTTCAATATTTTGAGAATTGAGTGGTTCTTTTTTAAATCTTACAAATTCGGCTTTTTCTTCGTTTGCAGAATACGAACATGGATCACACATTAATATTGTATCTTCGCCACCTCCTGATATAGAAACAAATTCAGAAGATATCTTCCCACCAATAGCTCCACTGTCAGCGGCAACCTTTACTACATCTAATCCGCACCTACCGAAAATATTAAAGTAAGCTTCTGAAAATTTTTCAAAAGTTTCATCGAGAGAATTCTCATCTTGATGAAAACTATATGCATCCTTCATTTCAAACTCTCTTACCCTCAACAAGCCCCCTCTTGGCCTTGTTTCATCTCTAAATTTTGTTTGAATATGATAGATAGAGAACGGCAAATCTCTGAAGCTTCTTAAATAATCCTTTGCAAGATCAATTACAGCTTCCTCATGAGTAGGAGCAATTATCATTTTTTTATCTCTTCTATCTTTAAAATTAGCCAATGGTGGTATGAAAGAATCGATTCTTCCACTTTCCTCCCATATTTTAGCTGGTTGTATAACTGGTAAATTTGCTTCATAGCAATCAATTTTGCTCATTTCTTCATCAATAATTTTTTTAATATTATTTATTACTCTCCATCCCATAGGAGTGAAGCTGAAAATTCCTGCACCTAACTGAGATATATACCCGGCTTTCAAAAGTAATTTATGACTTAACATTTCTGTGTTTTCAGAAATATCTCTTTTGGTATTCCAAAAATATTTATTTAATTTAATATTTGCTCCCTACTTTTATCCCCATTTATTGATAACATAATCCTCTATCATATTAATAAATTGTTTAGCAATTTCATTTCCTTCAAGCACATCTACTTTGTTTCCGTCAACAAATACTGGGGCTTTTGGAGATTCACCAGAACCTGGCAATGATATTCCAATATCTGCGCTTTTTGATTCCCCTGGGCCATTGACTACGCATCCCATTACAGCAACTTTTAAGCTAGCAGATCCGGGGTAATTTTTATTCCATAATTTCTTTTTGGAATTAAGAAAATCTTGTATTTCTTCACTTAATTCTCTAAAAAAAGTTGAAGTTGTTCTACCACACCCCGGACAGGATGTAACAGTTGGATTAAAATCCCTAGCTCCTATTGATTGAAGAATTTCTTGGCATAATTTTACTTCATTTGTTCTGTCACCATTTACTTCTGGTGTCAAACTGCATCTTATAGTATCTCCTATTCCTTGATAAAGTAGGTTACCCAAAGCTACAGATGTGTAAGAGATACCCTTCATCCCCATTCCTGCTTCAGTTAGCCCTAAGTGAAGAGGAAAATTACATTTTTCAGATAATTCTTTATATACAGATATCATTTGATTTACCCTTGAAACCTTACAAGAAATAATTATTTTATCTTCTGGTAAACCTAAATCAATTGCTTTTTCAGCACTAATTAGAGCACTTTCAACTAGAGCTTCGTTTTCAACAAATTCTGAACTTAAAGGAATTTTCCTTTTAGAATTTATTTCCATTTTTAAATCTAATAATTCTGAATCTAAACTACCTGCATTTACCCCGATTCTTACTGGCTTATTATTTTCAACCGCTACTTTAATAAACATTTCAAAATTCTCATCTCTCTTATTTCCTCGCCCAACATTCCCAGGATTAATTCTGTATTTATCCAATTTTTCAGCACAAGACTTATTATTAGTTAATAATCTATGGCCTATGAAATGAAAATCACCTACTATTGGGACATCATACCCGTCATCGATCAGATTATTTTTTATTATTTCAACGCTTTTGGCAGCTTGATCATTGTTTACAGTAATTCTTACAATTTCACTTCCTGCATCGAATAACTCCTTTATCTGATTTACTGTTTTTACAACATCAGAAGTGTCTGTATCAGTCATAGATTGAACTACAATAGGAGAATCGTTACCAATGTTAACATTGCCAACTTTTACTAAATTACTTTTTCTTCTAGATATTTTCACAATTATGATTATATTCTACAGTTAATCACCCTACAATATTGGGACTGTTAAATATCCTTGAAATATCTTGAAAAGTTACCAAAATTAGCAGGAAAATCATTAACATGAACCCTAAACTATGAACTATTCTTTCTTTATCTGGAGGCACCTTTCTTCCTCCTCTCAAAATTTCAATTAGTACAAACAGTATTCTCCCACCGTCTAATGCTGGAATAGGTAATAAATTTATTATTCCCAAACTCAAACTAAGAATTGAAATCAACTCAGCGTAAACTTTAATTTTGCTATTTAGTGTCAAATCTGATGATGCCACTGAGCCAGTAATTTGACTTATACCAACAGGACCAACTGCTACAGGTCCTGAAAATTGAGGGTTTGTACTTTCATTGAAAATAGCCTTGATACTGTTTATAGAAAGTGAAATTAACTGAGCAACACTTTCATATGAATTGTTTATGGATTTAATTATTCCATTATCAACTTGAATTATTTCACTTTTTTCTACAGATATTGAAATTCCTAATGCACCTTCACCTTCAGGAGGGCTCCATCTTGGTGTTGAAATAAAATTTAATATATTTTGATTATATTCAAAATTTTGCTCCCACGATTTAGCAAATGGATTTGGTACGCCTCTATCTACAGTGACTTCAATACTTTTTCCTAAATTTGAAGTTAATACTCTTTGAAGGTCGTTCATATTATAAATTTTGTCATCGTTAATGCTGACAATTTTGTCTCCTGCTTTTAAACCTGAATTAAATGCAGGAGACTCATTGCTTACATCAACAATTATTAAATCTGACTTAATTTCTTCAGATATTAATAATGAAGTAAAAAAGAAGATGACAAAGGGCAATAATAAGTTTATTACTACTCCAGAAACAAGTACCACAAATCTTTGAAATGCATTTTTAACGTAAAAACTGTCTGGATGGCTAGAATCATCTTCACCAAAGGGGCGGACAAATCCACCTAATGGAAGAAGATTAAAAGACCATTGCATCTCTTTTACTTCAAGATAATTATCATGAACCTCATTTACATTAACCTCATAACTTTCGTTTTCTGATTCAAAGCTTGATTTTCTGTCATAGTGAATTTCATCAATAAACTCTTTACCATTTTTAAATTCTGTTGATATGAAGATATTTGTATTTATTAGAGATTCTAAATTGTCTATTTTTTTCTCAAAATAAATTAATTTTTTTGATGACCAAAAAGAGAATAGTTTTGGAGGAAAACCAAAACCAAATTCAAGTACTTTTATTTTAAAGAATTTGGCTGAAAAATAATGCCCAAACTCATGCAAAATAACTAATGGAAGTAGTATTAAAATAAAACTTATTATGCTATAAATTGCCGTCATGAATCAGTTTATTTGTTAATTTATAAGAATCATTAATTGTTTCAATAGATGTTTCAATTGAATATTTTTCTGGCAGTTTAATCTTTTTATATACACTTTTCATTATATCTAACATATCCAAGTAATTTATCTTCTCTTCCAAAAAATTTTCAACAACTGCTTGGTCTGAACCAACTAAAAATGAAGCTCCTAATTTAGAATTTCTGATTACATCAATACCAAAATTGAAAAAATTTAACTTTTTCTCATCACGATTTCGAAATGATAATTTACCTATTTTTTCAAAATCTATTTTTTCAATATTTTTACTTTCAGTTCTCTCAGGATAGAAAAGTGCATAAAGTATTGGTATTCGCATGTCAGGTTTTGACAATAATGCCAATGTGTTTCCATCTACCATGTTTACCATTCCATGAATAATGCTTTCATCGTGAAAAATTACTTTGATATCTTCAAGTGCTATGTCGAATAAATTTGCCGCTTCTTTAACTTCAAAAACTTTGTTGATTAATGTTGCTGAATCAACTGTAATTTTATCTCCCATTTTCCAGGTTGGATGATTTAAAACAGTTTTCGGAGTTACCGAAGATAATTCCTTTTCAGAAGTATCCCTAAGACTTCCTCCAGATGCGGTAACAACTATAGATTTCACATATTTTTCTTTTTCATTTTTTATGCACTGCCAAATTGCAGAATGCTCACTATCCAATGGAATTATTTCTGAATTATTTTTTTTACTTATTTCCATAAGTAGATCGCCACAAGCAACTAAACTTTCTTTATTGGCAAGAGCGATTTTCCTGCCCTGTTTAATAGAGTTAACCACTGGAAAAAAGCCAGAAATACCAGATAGTGCAATTACAATTAAATCTGAATCGTCGATTTGAAGTAATTCATCATAACTATTTACTCTTTTCCCAAATTGATGATTTATTTCTTCATCTGATAAATAAAACTTAGGCTTAAATTTTTTTATTTGATCACCTAATAATTTTTCATTTTTTCCTGCAGTCAAAGATACAATTTCAAATTTATTTTTGAACTCTGAAATTATATTTAGGCATTGTGTGCCAACAGATCCTGTTGAACCTAAAATTGATATTTTTTTCATGACATAGAAACCTTTGCTAGTGACATTAACACCATTGTAATGATTACAGAATCCAATCTATCTAATACACCACCATGCCCTGGAAGAATATTACCATAATCTTTTAAACCAAAATTCCTTTTGATTGCTGAAGAATATAAATCTCCAAAGACTGCACAAATAGGAAAAGCAATTGAAATTACCAATGAAGATGATGGTGAAAAAATATTAAAAAAGAAATAATTTAAAATATAAAAAACAAAGAAACCTGTTAAAAATGCAGTTATATACCCAATTAAAGTTTTATTAGGGCTTATAATTTCTAATAATTTTAATTTTCTTTTACCAAATCTTGATCCAACAAAGTATGAAAAAGAATCAATTGCAAAAACAGTTATAAGAGGCAGTAAAACCCAATTTATTTCACTTGGTGACTGGTAAATGAAAAAAATACACAATACTCCTGAAAGATAATAAATAGTTGAAGATTCTCTTAGAAAAAATAAATTTGTTACTTCCTTTCTATCAAGAGAAATCTGATTGGAAAAGTTTAAGTTTTCTTTATTTTTTCTTAAACCTGAAATATTAAAAAATATTGAAATTCCAAATGCTAATAATGATATATAAACTGCATAAATTAACACATCGTAATTTAATAATAATAATAAAAAATAGATAAATATAGTAATTAGATAAGCAAAAATTCTTGCATATTTTTTGGAATTCAGATTAGTTTCATAAATAATCAATATACAAATTGATAATAAAAATAAAAATAAAAAAGTTTCTGATATTAAAGCAAATATTAGTAGAGGAAAAATAAATAATGATGTTCGTATGCGATCATTCATTAATTTGTACCAAATCTTCTACTTCTTAAAGAATAACTTTTTAATGCATCAAAAAAATCACTCATTGTAAAATCTGGCCATAATACTTCTGAAGTATAGAATTCGCTATATGCAGATTGCCATATTAAAAAATTACTCAACCTATACTCTCCTCCTGTCCTAATAATTAAATCTGGATCAGGAATTTCATCTTTATTGATATATTTATTAAATAATTCTTCATTGATTTCACTAAACTTAATATCGTCTTTAACTATTTCTTTAACAGTATTAACTATTTCATTTCTGCCACCATAATCAAAAGCAATAACCAATGAAATTGACTTATTATTCAATGTCTTTTTTTGAGCATCTATGATCTTTCTCTTTAAAGAGTTATCAAGTTTTTCAATACTGCCACGTATTACTATTTTGACACCTAATTTATGCAAATTATCAAAATTTTCATTCAAAGATTCATTCAATAATGTTTTAGTAATATAATTTACTTCTAGCTTTGGCCTTTCCCAATTTTCAGTAGAAAATGTAAAAATAGTAAGATATTTGATGCCGATTTTTATTGAGAAATCTGTTAGCGCTTCAAGATTTTTAGTGCCTTCTTTATGTCCAAAAAAAACAGGCTTTCTATTTTCTGCTGCCCATCTTCTATTTCCGTCCATTATAATGCCAACATGGTTTGGCATTGATAAATTGCTTGAATCAAAAACCTTTAAAATTTTATCTTTTAAAATTTCACTGGAATAATTTTCCAAAATTTTTCAGACTTCCATTAACTCGTTTTCTTTATTTTGAGCAATTTGAGAAATTTCCTCAATACTTTCGTCAGTATTCTTCTGAATGTCAGATTGCATTCTCCTGCTATCATCTTGAGACAACTCACCTTTTTTCTCTAAATCCTTAACTTCATCCATTGCACTTCTCCTGACATTTCTTATGGAAATTTTTGCATCTTCAGACTTCTTCTTTACAATTTTAACCAATTCTATTCTTCTCTCTTCGTTTAGAGGAGGGACAACTAACCTTATTGTGTCACCATCGATGCTTGGATTTATACCTATATCAGATGATTCAATTTCTTTAGAAACCATTTCAACTGCGCTTTTATCCCAAAGTTGAATTAAGATCATAGTTCCATCTGAAACGCTTATCTGACCTAATTCAGATAACTTCATAGTTGAACCAAAGTAATCTATGTTTATTCCAGAAACAAGACCAGCATGAGCCCTATTTGTCCTCATTGAACTCAACTCTGATGATAGATGTTCGACTGATGCCAACATTTTTAAAGAAAGATCATCTAAAAATTCTCTATCATTCATATTACTCCCTCACCATCATTAGTTATTAATGTTCCAATTTTATTTCCATCAAGGATACCTGACAATGAACCTTTATTAAAAATATTAAAAACACTTATTGGAACGTTATTATCCATGCACATAGATAAAGCTGTGCTATCCAAAGCCCGAATTTGTTTAGATAATGCATCAAGATGAGAAATATTATCAATTTTTTTTGCTTTTAGGTTAATTTTTGGATCTGAATCGTAAACTCCATCAACATCATTTTTAGACATCATCAATAAATCGGCAGAGATTTCTAATGCTCTCAATGCAGCAGCTGTGTCGGTGGTCATGTAAGGGTTCCCTGTGCCTCCAACAAGAATAATAACTCTTCCCTTTTCAAGGTGCCTTAATGCTCTTCTACGAATAAATAATTCTGAAACAGAAGGATTTGATAATGCAGACATTGTTCTTACTGGTATTCCAGTTTTTTCAAGGGAATCTTGAATTGCTAATCCATTTATCATTGTTGCCAGCATTCCTGCTTGATCAGCAACTGATCTATCCATCCCAACTTTTTCATAATCTGCGCCTCTCCAAATATTACCTCCACCAACAACAAGAGATAATCTTAAGTTAGGAAATTTTTTTACAACATCATTGATTTCTGATGCTAGATAATCAAGAACTTTTTTATCAATTCCATATTTTTTTGAACCAATAAGTGCTTCTCCACTTAATTTGAGAAGTACAGTTCTTGGTGATTTAGACATTTTATGACAAATCGAATTTTATTATTTTTGATACCTTAATATTTTCTCCAACTTTTGAAATCATAGATTTGATCATATCTTCAATTGTAAGAGACGGGTCTTTTATAAACGATTGAGAAATCAATATTTCTTCAGGTGAACTATTGTCGGCACCTTCATCTTCTGCATAAATAAATTCGGGGCTCATTGCCGCAACTTGCATTGCTAGGTCCTTTGCTAAACTAATAAATTCTTCTGTTCGAGCTACAAAGTCTGTTTCACATTTTAATTCAACCATAGCGCCAATTTTATTCCCAGCATGTATATATGACTGAATGACACCCTCCGATGTTTCTCTACCTGATTTTTTTAGAGCGTTTGAAAGACCTTGCTGTTTTAAAATATCTTCTGCTTTACCAACATCTCCACTTGACTCTTCAAGAGCTTTTTTAGCAGCCATTACACCAGCGCCAGTCTTTTCTCTTAATTCTTTAACTTTAGTTACATCTATTTCCATAAAAAACTCCGAATTTATTTTTCTGACTTTAATTGTTCCTTATTTTTTAATGCTTCGGCTTCAATTTTTTCATTATATTTTTGCCTACCCATAATAATAGAATCTGAAATATAACTTGTAATTAATTGTATAGATCTTAAAGCATCATCATTGCCAGGAATTGGGACATCTATTCCACTTGGGTCACTGTTTGTATCAACGATTGCTACAATTGGAATGCCAAGTTTTTTTGCTTCGTTTACTGCATTTATTTCCATTTCAGTATCAACAAGAAAAACTAAATCAGGAAGCTTTTCTATCCCTACAAGACCACCAAAGAATTTTTTTAGTTTTTTAGCCTTAGTAGCCAATACTTGAAGTTCTTTCTTAGTATTAGTTTTACTGTCAGCAGTTGAAACAGTTGTTTCTATAGTTTTTAAAGTATCAACTCTAGATTTCATTGTTGGAAAATTAGTTAACATACCTCCAAGCCATCTTTGATTTACATAAAAACTTTCACTTCTTACAGCTTCTTCTTGAATTGTTGAAGAAGCTTGTAATTTCGTACCAACCATTATGCATTGACCTCCATTAGAGACAATTTCAATAATCAATTTACGAGCTTTCTCAAGTTGATTTAAAGTTTTTTCAAGATCAATAACATGAGACTTAGATTTCTTAGTAAAAATAAAATTATCCATTTTTGGATTCCATTTTCTTGTAGGGTGACCAAAATGAACTCCCGCCTCAAATAAGGTTCTTAAATTTATTTCATTTTCGTTTAGTAAATTTTCCAATTATTCTTTGCTTTATAAAACTCCGAAGTGGAGTATAGCACAATTAAACTAAATTAGTATAAGTTTTTTAAGTAATTAATAGTTTTTAGGATATTATTTAAAATATGTATAAATTAATAAACAGGCACAACTTAATATTTTTGATTATTTCAATAATTATTGTGGCAATAAGTTTGATTATCGAAACAAATAATGCAACTTATTTAGAGCAGGTTTTGAATGTTTCGAGTAATTCGTCTAATTTGCTCTCATCGATACTTGATTATTTTGACCTTGGATATTCCTTTGTGGCTGGGTCATTAGCAGCCGTAAATCCATGCGGAATTGTAATGCTTCCTGTTTATTTAGCCTTATATATAAATGGGGAAGATGGAAAAAATAAATTTAGCCAAAAAGTTAATAGCTCATTAAAAGTCATCCTGTCTGTTGGGATGGGTTTTATAATTCTTTTTGTTATTATATCTGGACTTGTATTCTTTTCTAAATCAATTATAGGTAAATTGATCCCTTACTTATCAATATTTCTGTCAATTTTTATAATCTATTTTGGTATTGGAGAAATTTTGAATAAAAAGACATTTAACTCAACATTAATGTCGCTAGGAAGCAAAATTGGTAACCCTAAAAATATTGGTGTTTTTCCTTATGTTATGTTTGGAATCAGTTACGGATTGGTATCAGTAGGATGTGCTTTACCAATTTTTATTTCTTTAGTTACTAAAACTCTTAATAATAGTTTTTTTGAGATTTTATTAAACTTTATATTGTATTCATTTGGAATGCTTTCAATAATAACTTTGCTTACATTTTCAACATTATTTTCAGTTAACAGCTATGAAAAGTTTAATAAATTTATTAGGGGCAATTCATATATTATATTTGGGCTGTTTCTAACTCTTGCCGGAATGTACATGCTCTCCTATTGGATAGTAGATATAAGAATATCAGGTTAACTGCAATTATTGATTAGCTTTCCAACATTCTCAATTTCAACAATTACCTCATCGCCTGACTTTATTTGACCGGCAGTTCCAGATGTTCCAGTAAATATGCAATCACCAACCTCAAGTGTTACGTATTTTGAAATAAATTCAATTGTTTTTGGTATGCTCCATATCATCTCTGAAGTATTACATTTTTGAACAATTTCACCATTTATTACGCCAGTAATTTCCAGGTTTTCTGGATTAATTTCATTAACAATAAAAGGACCTATGGGAGAAAATGTGTCAGAAGATTTTGCTCTCCACCAACTTTTGTCTCCTTTTTGCCAGTCTCTTGCGCTAACATCATTCCCGCATGTATAGCCAAAAATATATTCAAATGCATCTTTAGATTGCACATTTTTTGCTTTCTTTCCAATCACCAATACAAGTTCAGATTCAGCATCAATTCTTTCAGAATCATCAGGTAAATTTATTTTATCGTTGTGCCCAATGAGAGAAGATGTTGTTTTAAAAAAAGGTTCGGGTTGCCTTGGTGGACTTTCGCCTTGGAGGTGCGAACTGTAGTTCTTAGCTAATGCAAGCATTTTGTTTGGGATTACAGGAGGTAAAATTTTTACTTGTTCAAGGTTTAATTTGACTCCAGTTTTTTTATTTTCATACAAAAAAGAATTATCTAATTCATGAACATGGTCATTTTCGACAATTCCATAAAAAATTTTCCCGTTAATTTCAAACCTTCCGAATTTCAAATTTTCTCCTTACAAAATTTCAAATATGAAATATATGAATTATTATTGTACTTGATGAAAGTAAATGCAAAAAAAGTTTTAATGCTTACTAAAATAAGTAAGTCATATCAAAACAACTTGGTAATTAATAATTTCTCATTAGATTTTAATTATGGGGATAGTGTAGGAATAATAGGTAAAAATGGTTCAGGAAAATCAACAATTTTGAAAATTAGTTGTGGATTACTCAAACCCGATTCAGGAAATGTTTTATTGATGGGAAAGTCCTTTGATTCAACTGAAGACGGCTTATTGATTAAAAGCAGAATGGGTGTAGTTTTGCATGAAGACATGCTTTACCCTCAGTTAACTGTATTTGAAAATCTTAATTTTTATTCAAAAATTTTGGGCATAAAAAATGTAAATACAAAAATTGAAGAGCTATCAACCCTCTTAAATTTATCTGATTATTTAAAAATATCTGTAAGTAAATTATCCAATGGAAATAAAAAAAGGGTAAGTTTTGCAAAATCATTGTTGAATGATCCTGATATTTTATTTGCTGATGAACCAGAGTCAAATCTCGATGACAATGGAAAGGAAATCGTTTCCAAAATATTTAATGATCGAAGAAAAAGAGGGTTAACGAATTTTTTTAGCACTCACTCTGAGATATTTTTAGAAAAATGTTCAAATCAATTAATTAATTTGAAGGATTTTGAAAATGCTTAATTGGTTTAAGGTCTTATCTATTCTCATAAAAAAGGATATTAAAATTGAATTTCAAACAAAAGAAACACTAGTCACATTATGTCTATTTGGGTTATTGATAATTACTGTATTTTCGCTTTCTACAGAAAACAATTCATTGATAAATCAAAATTTTGGAGCTGGGATATTATGGTCATCAGTTATTTTTGCAGGATCGATTGCAATGGTTAAATTTTTCTATCACGAGGAACAGAATAAAACATTGCAGTCATTATTGGTTATGCCAGTGCCTAGTGAACTAATTTTATTTTCAAAATCGATAGTTTTTTTTATATTTTTATCTATTTCTGAAATTATAATTTTTTTAATTTCATCAGTTTTATTTAATTTAAATATTTTTTCATTAAAATTAATACTCGGGTGTATTGTGTTTAATATAGGCTATTCTGTTGTTGGTTCATTTTTTGGAGTAATATCTTCAAAATCGTCCAGCAAAGAAATTCTCCTTACTATGCTACTTATACCAATAATTACACCTATATTAATGTTTATAATTGCAACAACAAACGATGTAATTAGGTCAGAATTAAATAGTAATTTTCAAACATGGCTTGGCCTTGGCATATCGTTTGATATAATTTTTTTAACATTGATGTCATATTTGTTTGGCAAAATATTAGAAGATTAGTAAAGGAATTTATGGTTAGACAGATTTATTTAATTGCTACAGGAATAGTATTTACTATTTCAATTTGGATGATTTTCTTATGGGCTCCAACAGAAATTAATCAAGGACAAGTTCAAAGAATTCTTTATTTGCATGTTCCTTTCGCATGGGCCTCTATGGTTGCAATAATTGCAATTGCTTTTACTAGCTTTTTATTCTTATTAACTAAGAACGATAGATGGGACAACTTATCTCAATCTCTTGCAGAGGTTGGGCTAGTTTCTGCTGTAGTAATGCTCTTTTCCGGGATTGTATGGGCAAAGCCTGTATGGGGGGTATGGTGGACTGGAGAGGCAAAATTGACTACTGCCTTAGTATTATTTTTTATTTACTGTGCCTACTTATTATTTAGAAATTACTTTCCGCCAGGCAATGCTAGAAATAGAATAGCTGCAATAATTGCTCTAATTGGAGCAATTGACAGCCCAATAATATATTATGCTGCTCAAATATGGGAACAAAATCACCCTAAAGCAGTTGTTGGCCCTCTTGCATCCGAAGAGTCAAGTTTAAATGGAGAGATGGTAATAACTCTCCTTTTTTGCGTACTAACTGTTACCCTGCTATTTGTAGGATTAGTATGGACGCAATATCAAACAAATAAGCTTTTAAGGAGCAAGAATGTTTAAGTATGTATTTTCAATTTTATTATTAATATTTATTTCACAGCCCACCCTTATGTTTGCTGATGATCATGAAGATTTAATTTCAGGAGTAATCAATGCAATTTCAATTGATGATAATGGCAATGTTGAAGGTATACTTTTGATGATGAATGACGGAGATTTTGTGAATATAGACATTAAATCTGGTGATAATTCTACCGAATTCGGTTTGGAAAATATCGCAGGAGATAGATGGGTTGGAAATCAAAATGACAACGGAAAAGAAGTGGCGTCAAAACTTAAAGATCATCAAAAAAGATTTGCACCAATTACTGTGTTACATGAAAAAGGGGTTGCAAAAGAGATAGTAGATATGGAAAAAAGAAACGTATCAAGTAATTTGAATTTTCTCTTTGCTTGCTTCGCAGTAGCCTGGATTGCATTTTTTGGTTATCTGGTAATAATAAACGGAAGGATAAAAAAATCAGCTCAAAATGGATAGCAACATTGAAAAATCTTCCAATCAAAATACTCCAAGCTTTATAAGCTCTAGGTTTAAAATAATTATTGCTTTTTTAGCTATATCAATATCGGTTATTTACCTTGTTATTTCAAGTTTCAGTTCTGCAACAACGAATTATTTAAGTGTGAAAGATGCGATTGATGAATCTGAGAATTCAAATGCAAACCTGGGTGTCATAGGAAAATTAGTTCCAAATACATTTAGAAGGTCTACTGATGGCTTAACGGCCTACTTTTCAATAACTGATGAATTTTCAAATAAGAAACTTTCAGTATCCTATTCAGGAGAAATCGGTGAAATATTTTTTAATGAAAATGCTGAAATAATTATTCAAGGAAAAATGCAACAAGATGGTGTTTTTTTAACAAACACACTTTCCATAAAATGTCCTTCAAAGTATGTTGATAATTTGGAAGACGGGGAAGATTATAGTTGAAGAAAAAATTTGAATACTCTGGAGACAATTATACTAATGTAGATATATGGTCTGCAGGTGGTGTTGTTGTAAGAAAGAAGAACAATCAAACCGAAGTTTTAATTTGTGAAAGATTTTCAGAAAACTTAATTGCTCTCCCAAAAGGTAAGCCCAATGAAGGTGAAGTTGAAGAAGAAGCCGCAATTCGTGAAGTAAGAGAAGAAACAGGAATTAATGCAATTATCAAAAATAAGATCAAAGATATCTTTTATACATTTGAAAGCCCAAATGGAATTATCAATAAAAAAGTTTCCTTCTTCCTGATGGAGAAAATAGATGGAGAAATTAGTAACCATGATGATGAATTTGATAAAGTATACTGGGAGAAATGGGATTCAGCTTTGAACAAATTGAGCTATCAGGGAGAAAAGGATGTATTGGAAAAAGCTATTAAATTGGCCGAAGACTTCTGAGAAATCAAAAAAAATTTTCATTGAAGGTAAAAATATTAATCTTCGAAGTAAAAAAATTGAAGATGCAGAGCTTGATTATAAATGGAGAGTGGACCCTGAACTTTCAGCATTAGATGCTACTGTTCCAATAAATATTTCCCTAAGGGAATTTAGGAATCATCTAAAAGATGAAATTAAATATCCTGTACCTTGGTCAGTAAAATTGGGTATTGAAAATAAGGAAGGCATTCTAATTGGAAATATCATGTACTACGATATTGACCCTATTGATAAAGAGGCAGAAGTTGGAATTATAATTGGAGATAGAGAGTTCCATGGAAAAGGTTATGGCACAGATGCTTTGATTACACTAAAAAATTATATTTTCCAAGAAACAAATCTTGAAAGCCTTTATCTGCACACTTTAATAACCAACGAAAGAGCAAGAAAATCATTCAAAAAAGCTGGTTTCAGTGAAATTGATGAAGTAAGAAAAGATGGAATGAACTTTATTAAGATGAATTTTAAGAAGCAAATAAGTAATAATTAATCATTAAAATATTCACTAAAATCATCATCAGAATTAGAATTATTTAATCCGTTCAAATAATCAAAATCCTGATCACTACTTTCAATTTTTTTTGATAAAGAACCAAAGGCTGAAAGTATTAGTTTTGGCTTGTCATGATTTTCAAATTTTATTAACAACTCCTCTTCATTTTCTTTTGAAATATTTAATATAACTCCTTCACCAAATACTTTATGAATTACAACATCTGAGATATTAAAGTTATTTCCTAAAACTTTTTTATTTTTATTTTTATTTAAAACTTTTTTATCGAACTTTCTTTCAACAAATATGATTTCACCAGAATTTGAATATTCCGCTGTTTTAAACAAATCTCCTGGGATCTCAGAAAGAAATTGTGATGGCAATTGAGTTTGTGAGAACATATTTTTTCCAGAATTATTCCATGTGAATCTTTGGCTACAATTAGACAAGTAAAGTCTTTCTTTTGCACGTGTTATCCCGACATAACATATTCTTCTCTCCTCTTCCATTTCTGTTAAATTTTCTAGTGACCTTGCGTGCGGGAGTAAGCCTTGTTCAAAACCTATAATAAATACCACAGAATATTCAAGCCCCTTAGCCTGATGAAGTGTTATAAGTGTAACTTTTTCTTTATCTATCCCAGAATCAGAATTATTTATTGATTCATCGTTATTTATTAATGAAAACCTTTGAACAAATTCCATATTTTTAAAATAAGGGTCCTCAATTTCAAAACTGATCTCTCTTGCTTTTATACGAAGTTCTTCAATATTTCTTAACCTGTTATCAAAATCAGGATCATCCTCCAAATATTTTAAATATTTTGATTTATCCAGTATTTCTTGAATCATAATTTCAGGATTAAGTTTTTTAATTTTTCCAATTAAATCAGAAATAATATTTGTAAATTCTTCCAGCCCCTTTACCGCTCTGGGCGTAAGTTTTATATTTTCATTCCAAGGTTTGGAAAGAATAAAATTTAGTAGACCTGAATACTTATCTTGTTTGCCGTAAGCACTTCTTATAAGATCAAATGTCTTGTCACTAATAGCTCTTCTGGGAGTGTTTATTATCCTTGATAAAGAGATTTCATCATTTGGATTTATTAATATTGAAAAGTAGGAAAGTAAATCTTTTATTTCCCTTCTTTCTCTAAAACTTACAGCTCCTATTAACCTATATGATATATTCCACTCCTTTAATAAATCTTCCATGCTTCGAGATTGAGAATTAACTCTATACATCACAGCAATTTGTTCCGGCGAATAACCATTTCCAATAAGATAATTAATTTCTCTTGTAACAAATTCTGCTTCAAGTTTTGGGTTTTTGGCTGTAACAAGAACTGCCTGATTCCCCTGAATATTTTCAGTCCAAAGCTCTCTTTCAAATCTTTCATCATTGTGAGAAATCAATTCATCTGCAACAGAAATTATTGACTTTGTAGACCTGTAATTCTGGTCTAATTTAATTATCTCTACTCCAGGAAAAAATTTTTGAAAATCTAATAGGTTTCTTGGCTCGGCATTTCTCCAAGAATAAATTGACTGATCAGGATCACCAACAACAAATATATTCTTGTTTTTTTCAGAAAGCTTAATAGAAATATCCATCTGAATTTTATTGGTATCTTGAAACTCATCAACCAATAAATACTTATATCTTTCTTCAAGAATATCTCTTATTTCGATTGAATTATTGAGAAGATCAGATGTTCTCACAAGCAAGTCATCAAAATCCAATGCATTTGAATTCTTAAGCTCTACTTCATATCTTTTGTAAAAATCTGAAATCAATTCGGAATGATCATTTTCTTCTAGATTGATTACTTCGTGGTAACGAATATTTTTATTTTTAAAATTCGATATTTCATTTAAAAGCGTGGATGCTTTAAATGGTAATTTTTTTGGATCTTTATTGGCATCTTTGAAGACTTTTTTAATTACCCTCAATTGGTCACCATCATCAAAAATTGTAAAATTTTGATCGATTCCAATTTTCAATCCGTATCTTCTTAAAAGAAATGCAGAAAGGCTATGAAATGTGAAAATATTGATATTCTCACATCTGGTTAAACTTTCGCATCTTTCTCTCATTTCGTCCGCAGCTTTATTGGTAAAGGTCATTGCCAATATGTTAGATGGGTCTACATCATGCTTATTAATTAGAGTTGCTATTCGCGAAGCTATAACCTTTGTTTTACCTGACCCAGGTCCGGCTATTATCATTGCTGGCCCCTCTTTAATGTTAATTGCTTTTAACTGAACCTCTGATAGAACATCAAGCTTTTCATTCATAATTTACCTGTTAACTTATATCAATTAAACGAAAACGTTTTACACGCTAAAGGGTACTAATATCAAAGGATTTTTTAAAGTTATTTATGTCAAAATTGGTTAAAAGCAGATCAGTCATTTTCTCAAGCTTTAATACATGATCAAAATTTGATTTGCTGACTAATTCAGGAATCAATTGGGCAGTTTCATGAGTATCAGTCTTTACTAAAATCAATGGTATTTCTTGTTTTTTTGCTTCATATACAACGTATTCTATTGGCTTTATTCCCTTCGTTAAAACTATTGATTTTACGTTGCCACCAGATTGCATTGCTCCTAATTGTAGGTCAGGCCTATCGCCTCTAATCAACGCAATAACATTTTTCTTTGAGCTGTAATAATGAACGCTCCAATCCAATACAATTCCACCAATTAGCACATTCAGAATTAAGTTATCTTTTCCATCACAATCAAATACGTATTCACCATCTAGGTGTTTCGCAAATTGGTCTACAGTATTTGATACTAAATACCTGTTATCAGGAATATATCCTAAAAAAGGTAACGAATCATATTTTTTTAATATTTCTTCATATCGGTGCCGCGGTATCTTATTTAGAACTATCCCTCCCAGACTTTCTCCGTAATATTTTTCAATTGAGTCCATATCTTCATTGATAGAAGCAACGTATAAGATTTTTGAATTACTTTTTTTTGAAATCTCTACATTGACTTTACTGTCATTAGAATTGGATTCACTTATTAGAATATTGCCCTTTGCATTATTAATTATCTCTTCAGATAACTTTCCTACATCACCATCTTCTGTGAAAGAGGAATTTATAATCTCTAATCCAAGTTCCTCAGAAAAATTTGATTTCTTATTTCCATTTTGTGTATTTAAAATAACGGATTTTACATTATTTGAGTTTAAGTAATTACTTAAAGCGGAAGCTACAGAAGTTTTTCCAGCCTTCTTTTTATTGGATACAACAATTATAGAACTCATATTTTTTTACTATATATTTTTACTTTTTACCTATCAAGAATATTTTAGCACTTGAAAAGATTTAAAAGCTAAAATAACATCTTATGATTGTGTGCCTCGGTAGCTCAGTTGGTAGAGCAATGGACTGAAAATCCATGTGTCGGCGGTTCGAGCCCGCCCTGAGGCACCACATTTCTTTGGAGGATATATGAAAGTACTTGTAACCGGTGGGAGTGGAAGGGCTGGAAAATACGTAATTAAGGAGCTTTTGGAAAATGGTCACAGTGTAGTAAATGCAGATATGATCAACGGATACCTTGAAGACAGGAATCCAGAACTTAATTTCAAAAGAATTGATTTCACAGACTACGGGCAAACTATTTTTGCAACCGAAAATTGTGACGCGATAATTCATCTTGCGGCTATTCCAAATCCAGGAGTAATCCCTAATCAAGAAGTTTTTAGAGTAAATATGCTTTCAACATTTAACATTCTTGAAGCAGCAGAAGACAGGGGCATAGAAAAGATAGTTCTTGCATCTTCAGTCAACGCACTTGGTGCCGGTTGGCCTGCAACGCTCTGGGGTGAGCCTCCAATAGCGCCCGAATATTTTCCAGTGGACGAGAAACATCCAACTCGAAACAAGGACGTATACAGTCTTACAAAGTGGCTGGGAGAGGAAATGGCCGAGTCATTCTCTCGAAAAAGGAAGGTACAAATATCCAGTATGAGATTTCACGCCTTGTGGGATGAAGAGATGGCAAAAAATTACGTTAACTCCGAAAAAAAGATGGATCTATCAGGTCACAATGCTGCGGGATTTTTCGCATGGACTGACAGAAGGGATGCTGCTTCTGCATGCAGATTAAGCATTGAAGGTGATTGGACTGGTCACGAGGCCTTTTTTATAAATGGAAAGGACACCGTTCTGGACATTCCTACAATAGATGCCACAAATGAACTTTTCCCGAATGTTCCTTTCATAAAGGAAGTAGAGGAATACGGAACTCTTTTGGACGTCGACAAGGCAAAGGAAATTCTTGGCTGGGAACCAAAATACAGCTGGAGAGATGCAAAAGGCTGGTAAAAAAATTATTTTGGTATAAAATCCATTTCTAAGGCGGGATTGGTATAGTGGCTATTACGCGACCTTGCCAAGGTCGAGAGACGAGTTCAATTCTCGTATTCCGCTCCACACTTTACTTTCATTTTTTATTTTTTTTTGGAGCTTTTGATCTTTTTTTAATAAGATCAATTATTAAACTGATAGACTTCCTGTTGTCCGAAGACTTCTTTTTTAAAGAATTTCTTTTTTTCTCTCTTCTTTCGCCCTTTGTATCCATATCTAAAACTTATCATTATTAAATTGTTTTAAAAAATTAATTCATTTAGGATGTAAAAATGACTAAAGAAAACATATTCACAATGGACACTTCTGGAATCAAATTCGGTAATGGTTGTACTGAAGAAGTAGGCTATGAAGCAAAAAGATTTGGTATTAGGAAGGCACTGATAATAACCGATAAAAAAATAGAAAAACTTAGTCTTTTCCAGGCAGTCAAAGATTCCCTTGGTAAATACGGTGTTTATTTTTCGGTTTACAACGACGTGGTGACGGAACCAACAGACACTTCATTTAAGAATGCATCTTCTTTCGCATCAGATGGTGACTACGATGGGTTCATAGCAGTAGGCGGAGGTTCCGTTATGGATACAACCAAGGCTGCCAATCTTTATTCGACATATCCTGCAGATTTTCTTGACTATGTTAACGCGCCTATTGGAAAAGGGATACCTATTCCTGGACCTTTAAAGCCATTGATCTGCGTGCCGACAACAGCTGGAACCGGAAGTGAAACCACCGGTGGAGCTATTTTTGATTTAGAGGAAATGCATGCAAAGACCGGGCTTTCTGACAGATACCTAAGGCCAACGGTCGGAATAATTGATCCAGAAAACACCAAGACTATGCCAAAAATGGTTGCCGCCTGCAGTGGCTTCGACGTGTTGTCACATGGAATTGAATCCTTTACCGCAAAACCATTTAACCAGAGAGAATACTCCGAAGACCCTAAATTAAGACCTGCATATCAGGGCTCTAATCCCATAAGTGACATATGGGCCACATCTACCATTAAAATGGTGGCTGAAAATATTGTGGAATCAACATTGAACAACAACGAAGCTTCAAGAGAAAAGATGATGCTTGCCGCATCAGCAGCTGGGGTCGGCTTTGGAAATGCGGGTGTTCACCTTCCCCACGGGATGTCATATGCCGTTTCGGGAAACGTAAAGGAATTTACGCTTGACGGATATCCGGAGGGAAAGCCTTTGGTTCCGCACGGACTATCAGTAATTATTAACGCTCCTGCGGTTTTCAGGTTTACTTCAACAACCAGCCCTGAAAGGCACCTTGAGGCTGCCAAGCTTCTTGGGGTGGACATTTCAGAAAAATCTTCAGATAAAGCTGGAAACCTCATTTCAAATAAACTTATCGAATTTATAAGAAAACTTGAAATGCCAAATGGTCTTAGAGGTCTTGGCTACAATGAGTCAGATATTGATAACCTTGTAGAAGGCACGCTTCCTCAGCATAGAGTAACAAAGTTGTCTCCAATAGATGTAGGTAAAAAAGAATTAAGGATGCTTTTCGAAGAATCCTTTGAACTTTGGTAAGACATGGCATTAGGAGTAACTCTACTTATATTATTTTCCGCTCTTATACATTCTATTTGGAATGTTCAGTTAAAAAAATCACAGGATCCATTTAAGTTTCTAATCAATATTGCAACATGTGCTTGGGTTATATTTACGCCGTATTCAATTTTTAAACTTTTTACTTCAACCATTTCTCCTGAAGCAGTAATATTTATATTTTTAAGTTTTATTATTCATTTTTTTTATTTTATTTTTTTAGGAAAGGCTTACTCTAAATTTGAACTTTCACTCGTGTATCCAATTGCAAGAGGACTTTCGGTTTTTTTGATACCTATATATGGAATATTTATACTTTCAGAAACAATTACAAAGTTTGCGCTAATGGGTTGTTTTCTTATTTTTTACGGAATAATTCTTACTGGATCAATATCTCATAATTATTTCACTTCAATAAATGGCTTTAAAAAGCTGTTTAACAGCGGAGTTATCTTGGCACTTTCTATTGGATTAGTAATTTCACTTTATTCACTTGCAGACAAACAAGCGTCTGGAGGAGTTGATCCAATATTGTTTGTTTGGTTTACAGACACATCTTGCATATTATTATTTTTCTACTATCAAAAAAGAAATAAAGATTATATAAGCTATTTTTCATCAAATTTTAAAAAACTTATTGTGCCTGGTATTTCTCAATTCATGTCATATGCAATTGTAATTTATGCCTACTCAACGACTTTTTTGTCATACGCAGGAACATTTAGAGAGGTTGGTACCGTTTTTGGGGCTATTTTTGCAAAAATATTCTTGGGTGAAAACTTCACTGTTAAAAAAACTGTTGGAATAGTATTTATTATTTCTGGTGCCCTATTAATCTCTATTTTTTAGGCCGTATAATCCAGAATTTATTAACTCGTAAACGGCTCCTGTTGCAAATGTAACATACAAAGTGTCCAAGTTATCTCCACCAAAAGTGCAGTTTGTAGGGCTGTCTTCAGGAGCTTCAAATGTTTTCACAACCCTTCCGTCAGGCTCAAAATAATAAATCATGGGCCCGGGACCACCTTTCTTGAACCCTGCAGTTGCAACAATGTTTCCTTTGCTATCCAAAGTCATTCCGTCAACTCCTCGAGCAGGTCCAAAATCATGCATAACCTCGTAATCACCCAAGGTGAAATCAGGTTTTATGTCGTAAGACCTAAGCTCTCTTCTAATACTCTCATTTTCAAAATCGTGCGGACTGTTTGCCACATACAGTTTTTTTAAATCTTTGGAAAGAAGGACTCCGTTTGGCCTATCAGTATTAAATGTCACTCTTTGAACAGACCATTTTTGAGGTTCTTTGATTAAAAGATAAACTGATTCATGGCTGATGCTGAGCTTCCTTCCTCCATAGTTTGGATCTGAAAACCAAATTACTTTTTTGTTTGGGTGCACGGCAAGATCATTTGGCTCGTTAAATGCCATCCCTTCAAAATAATCTGAAATCAGTTCAGTTTCCAAACCTTCCTCATAAGAAACAACTCTCCTGGCTTCCCCTTCACATGCGTATAACTTCCCTTCAACGTCAAGAATCATTCCATTGCTTCCTCCTGTATTTCTCCTCCATACCTCGTTAGTTTTTTTCTTGTAATCCCATAACCATGTAAGACTTGCGGAACATTCTGAGTAAAGTAACCCCCTTCCTTCGATCCATGTTGGGCCCTCTGTTAAATTTTTCTGATCTGCAATTTTATTCCAATTTTCCATACCTCTCCTTGATTAAGGTAGTTTATTTCCCTTCAACCCTGAATTTCTCACTCTGTAAAGATGACCTTCTAGGCTGGTAATATAAATGTCTTCCAAGTTTTTCCCACCAAAAGCTATATTTGAAGGCCTCATGCATGGAGTTCTTTCAGATAAAATAATCCTACCCTTTTTATCAAATATGCATATCATTGGACCCGGCCCAGATACTTCCCAACCGCAGGTAGCAACTATGTTCCCATCTGAATCAAGAGCCATTCCATCGATTCCTCTATGAGGACCAAAATCATGAAGTACCTTATAAGATTTTAAATTGCCTTTTGTATCAACTTGATATGATCTCAGCTGCCTTCTTTGATTACCGTTAAAATCACTCTGAGCAACATAAAGTTCCTTGAAATCCTTTGAAAAAATTAATCCATTTGGTGAAGTACAATCATATGTCATCCTCTTTGAAGTGTAGCTTCCGTCTGAATTTCTTTCAGCCTTAACTACGCAGGAAAAACTTAATTCGGGCTTAGTGTCAACATTTCCAATTTGGTCAGAGAACCAAATATTATCATTATTGTCTATTGCCAAATCATTTGGAGCACTCAATTTTTTTCCATCCAATTCAGTAACCACGGTTTCAATATTTCCATTGGAATACTTAACTATTTTTCTACCTTTTTGCTCGCAACCAAAAAGTTCGGTGTTTGAATTAAAGTTTAATCCATTAGGACCCATGGTCCCTTCAAAATAAATATCGATTGAATTTTTTGCAGGATCAAAACGAAGAAGTCTATTCGATTTTCCATCAGTAAAAATCAGGCCATTGCCGTCCCATACTGGCCCCTCGGTCAAATTTCCATTTGATCTCTTAATCTCTTCAAATTTCCACATAAATTAATTAGGATTTATATAATAGAATTTAAATATATATTATTAGGGAGTTCAAATGAAGGTTTTAGTTACAGGTGGGTCAGGAATTGTTGGACATTACGTAATTAATGAGCTAATTGAAAATAACCATGAAGTTGTAAATGCCGACAAAGTGAGGTGGGGAACACTATCTCATAGCGGAACTACTACAACTGCAAGAGCAGACAAAGCTCTTGAAATGAGGAAGTCTTGGGGCAAGCTTCCTACTTTTTTTGAGGTTGATGTTACTGACTACGGCCAAGTAATTTCTTCAATGGAGGGGTGTGATGGCGTTATCCATTTGGCTGCGTGTCCAAGTGCAGAATATTATACAGAAGAATTTGTATTTACAACGAATACATCATCCATGTGGAATATATGCAGGGCAGCAGAGCAACTTGGAATTAAAAATGTTTTGTTAGGATCATCCTATAATGCTATTGGTGCAATGGGCACAGCTGCAAGATGGGGAAGTAAAGAGGTTAAGGATCCAGCATATTTCCCAATTGATCAGCACCAAGGAACAAGATCAGAAGATCCATATTCTGTTGCAAAATGGATTGGTGAACAAGTTGGAGATGCCTTCGCAAGAAGGAGTCCTGAAATGTCGATTGGAAGTATGAGGTTTAACGGAATGTGGGATGATGAAAAATTTAAAGATCTAAACAAAAATCCGATTAGTGATGTATGGGAAAGATGCCAAGGATTTTGGACTTATCTGCACATTAAGGACGCAGCAACGGCTTGCAGGATGGCTGTTGAAAACCCTAATTGGCAAGGACATGAGAAATTTTTTCTTAATGCGAAGGATACAATGATAACTGTTGAAACCATGCAGGCAATTAAATCAGTTTACCCAAACGTGGAAATAAGGCATAAAATCGATGGATTTAATTCACCCATTCTTATTGACCTGGCCAAAGATAAATTTGGCTGGGAACCTAAATATTCATGGAGGGATGAGAAATTCAGTTAACTAACGTTTTGAGTTTGTTCTCCCAATCCTTCTATGCCCAATCTCATCTTGTCTCCCGACTTTAAGTAAAGTGGTGGGTTCATTCCACTACCAACACCCGGAGGAGTGCCGGTAGAAATAACATCTCCTGGCTGCAAAGACATGAACTGACTTAAGTAACTTAGTGTGAAAAATACTTTGTGGATCATAGTGTTGGTGTTTCCATCCTGAACTTTTTTACCGTTTAATTCCAGCCAAAGATTTAGATTATGAGGATCACCTACCTCATCTCTTGTAACCAGATAGGGGCCTATTGGGCCAAAAGTATCACAACTTTTTCCCTTAACCCACTGTCCACCTTTTTCAAGCTGAAATTCTCTTTCACTTAAGTCATTAATTACACAGTAACCAGCAATATAATTTTCAGCATCACTTTCTGAAACGTATTTTGCTTCTTTTCCAATTACCACACCAAGTTCAACTTCCCAATCTGACTTTACAGAGTTTTTTGGTATTTCAACATTGTCATTTGGTCCAATTACAGCACTTGTGGCCTTCATAAAAAGAATGGGTTCAGCTGGAGGGTCCATACCAACTTCTTTCGCGTGATCAGAATAATTGAGACCAATACACATAAATTTACCTATGTCACCCACACATGGAGCATAATCAACAGCATTTAATTGAGGAAGATCAGAAAGTTTTGAATTATCTATACTTTTAATAAAATTATCACTCAATGATTCTCCGCTCCAATCACTCACGATGCTTGACGCATCTCTTGAAATGCCTGACTGGTCCACTATTCCTGGTTTTACATTGCCGTTATCTCTAAATCTGAATAATTTCATTTTTTCCTCTTTATAATATTTTTAAAACTATTTTAGAATACATATTTAAGCTAAAAAAAGGAAGATTATGCAACAACAAATTACCAACACAAAAATAGTGATGCCCAAAAAACCAATAGGTCTGCCAAATGAGTCAAATTTTAAAATAATGAATGAAGATTTAAGAGACTTAAATGAAAAGGAAGTGTTGGTAAAAACTTTATGGCTTTCTCTAGATCCGTACATGAGAGGAACTATGAATAGAATAGATGAAGGAGAGGTAATGATGGGAGAAATAATTGGTGAGGTCATTCGTTCAAATTCGGAAAATTATAAAGTTGGTGAAATTGTTTTATCTAAGTCAGGTTGGCAGATGTTTTCGATAGCTGATGAAAGTACTTTAAAAAAAGTAGACAAAAGAATAAGTCCTCTGAGTTTAGCATTAGGCTCAATTGGGATGCCTGGCCTAACAGCTTATTTTGGTCTTTTCAGGATTGGAAAAATAAAAAAAGGTGAGACTGTAGTTGTTTCTGCAGCAAGCGGCGCAGTTGGTTCTGTTGTAGGGCAAATAGCTAAAGAAATTGGTTGCACTGTAGTTGGCATTGCTGGCTCAGAAAAGAAAGTTAACTATATTAAGGATGAATTAAAATTTGATTATGGATTAAATTACAATTATGAAGGATGGGAAGCAGAATTAAGTTCTATTGCTAAGGACAAAGTAGATATATATTTTGATAATGTTGGTGGTTATATATCTGATAAAGTTATTGAGAATTTAAATATTGGGGCAAGGGTTTTAATATGTGGTCAAATATCTCAATATAATAATAAAGAACCCAAATTAGGCCCAAGAAATTATTGGCAATTTTTATCTAAAAAATCTCGACTTGAAGGATTTGTTGTTTATGACTTTGAAGAAGATTTTCATGAAGGAATTGATTATCTAGTTAATTTAAAAAATAAAAATAAATTAATTTTCAAAGAAACTATTGTTGACGGATTTGAAAATGCACCAAGTGCTTTTCTAAAATTATTTTCTGGAGAAAATTTTGGAAAATTATTAATAAAAGTTTAACTTTCTGACGAACGATTAATTTTGGTTAATAATGAAAGAATTATTGATAGCAAGCATATTGACATTAAAACGTAGTATGTAGTTTTAAATCCATTAAGGAATGCTTTTGACTGATCAACATCAAAGGCATCATTTACAGATGAAAAATCAGAATTTAAACCTAAATTAATAAATGCTAAAGTAATTAAACTAGAAGATATGGCGATTGAAATTCCCATCCCAACTGTTCGAATCAAATTAATAAGAGCTGCAACAGACCCATATGTATTTTTTGGTACAATTGATACAGTTTGACTACTGTTTGGAGTTCCCCATATACCCATCCCTAAACCATGAAGCATTAAAACAGCGATAATCATTACAATAGTTGTTTTTTCATCGAATAATGAAAATAAAAAGCTGGATATTAGTATTATGATTAATCCCAATATTACAAATGGCTTCTCACCGTACTTATCTGAAAGTCTTCCGCTAAAACTTGCTGTTATTGACATTCCCAACGCACCTGGAAATATAATTAGCCCAGCTTTATCAGGAGAAATACCTTTTAACAATTGAATATAAAAAGGCATAAGGAATAAAGTTGAACTCCCCGAAAGAAACCCGAGCAATCTTGTGCCCATGGTTAGCATAAAATTTTTATTTTTTAAAAGAATCACATTTAGAATAGGATGATCTGCTTTGGTTTCGGCATAAATAAATAAGATGAATAACAACATAGATATTAAAAAGCTAAATGAGATTACCAAAGTAGACATGTTTACAAGACCATAATTTATGGTGAACAATAAAACTGAAAATGCTACTGCAGAAATTATTGAACCTATAAAATCGAAATTTCCTTTTCTCTGATTATGATTTGAATCAACAACATCTTTATTTAAGAAGTAAAAGCCTAATAAATATGTAGGCAGGCTTAATAATGCCTGAGTAATAAAAATTGATTCCCAGCCAAAATTCCCAACCAAAAATCCACCAAAAATTGGACCTGTGATTGCAGCAAGACCAACAGTTGTAGTATTTGCACCAAGCCCCTTTCCCCTTTCCTTATCTTTGAATATCATCACCACCATAGCTAAACCAGTACTCATCCTCATAGCTGCGCCAATAGAGACAATTATTCTAAAAATCAACAAACTGACAATTTCATTTGAAAATGAAGAGAATAATGACCCGGCTGCCATTATTATTACACCATATAAGTATATTTTTTTTCTGCCCACTCTGTCTGAAATATTGCCCATGGGCAATAAGACTGCAACTACAGTAATTGTTGATACTAGAGAAATCCAAGCCGCTGAAGATAAATCTAACGAGAAATCTTTTGATATGCTTGGTAACGCTATTCCGATCATACTTGCATCCATAACAGCGGTAAAAAGACCAAATGCAATGGACATAAAAGAAAGCCATTTTTGTTTTTGGCTCATTCTAATTTTTCTGATAATAATATGCAGTCAGGCAATAAGTCTTGGCAAAGTATTACTGTGTTACCAGATACGACATATGACTGATAGGAAACCCTGTTGTTGGTTGATGTAATAATTCCTCCACCTGCGTTAGCATTTACTGCCCTTGAAATAGCTTTTTCCGCACTTTCCTTGCCAAATGTTGAAGACATAGAATGGTTTTCATAAAATCTTATTTCAATATCTTTTCTTTTAAAAAATCCATACCAGATTTCTTTCGCTTCAGGAGTTAATAAATCCCCGTTTTCATTTTTTGCATCGGTAATAAATTCTTTTGATTTTTTCCACCCAGCATCAACAAAGTCATCTACAATAAATTTTTTATCAATATTATTGACATGAGATTTTGGAAGAGAGTCAGCATTTTCTTCTTGGTTTACTTCTTCTCCACTGGAACATGCTAATATAAAAAGTATGATTGTAATGAATATTATTTTCAATTAATTTACCTTTAAAAATTTGATTATATAAAGAATAAAAAAATATTTTAAAAACCACAATCATGAGTATAGAATATTTATCTAAAGTAAATTTAGGAGTAAAAATAAATGAGTGACATTAACTACAAAAATGAGTTTGCTCAATCAGCTAATGAACATATGTACATTGGAATGTTTAATGAAACCACCATGGAAAAAGAAGGCGGTCCATTAATAATTGATAATTCTGAAGGAATTTATCTAAAGTCCTATGAGAATGCAAAGTACATTGATGGCATAAGCGGTATGTACTTTAGGAATGTTGGTCACGGACGAGAAGAAATTGCAAAAGCAATATATGATCAGTTAGCTAATGTGAGCATGAATGTTTATGCCGGAATTACTCCAAAATCTGTTGAATTAGCCCAAAAAATTTCATCATTAGCGCCGGGGGATTTGAGTAAAACTTTTTTTTGCCAAGGAGGTTCTGAAGCAAACGAATCAAGCTTAAAAATGGCACAAGCTTATCATGTTAGAAATGGTGACAGAGGAAGATACAAAATTATTTCTAGAGACGGAAGTTACCATGGATCAACTTATCTAACTGAATGGCTTGGTGGCCACCCTGGATTTCCTAGAACAGATTATCAACCCTCTCCTCAACATCTCATACATGTTGAACAACCAAATTATTACAGAAGAAAATATGAAAATGAGAGCATAAATGAATTTACTGACAGGCTTATTCAAGATATTGAAGATAAGATTCTTTTTCACGGGCCTGAATCGATTTCATGTTTTATTGGCGAACCAGTTTCTCAACCATTAGGAGGAGTCGTTCCGCCAAGTGAATATTGGCCAAGAGTTAAAGAAGTATGTTTAAAGTACGGAATATTATTAATTTTTGATGAAGTAATAACTGGATTTGGTAGACTGGGTGAATGGTTTGGGTCAAATGTAGTAAACACTGTTCCAGATATTCTTAGTTTCGCAAAAGGAATAACGAGTGGCTATTTTCCTTTGGGAGGATCAATTTCATCAACTGATATTTCAAAAGTATTTAATGGAGAGCCTTCGAACGCATGGTCACATATGTATACCTATTCTGCTCACCCTGGAGGTGCAGCAGCAGCAATGAAAAACTTAGAAATACTTGAAAGAGAAAATTTGATTGAAAACGCTAGAGAAAGAGGCATTCAACTTTCTGAGAGACTATCTGAAATCAAAGACAAATCAAGAATAATTGGGGATAATAGAGGTATTGGTCTTTTACAAGGATTAGAAATAGTTAAAGATAAAAAAACTAAAGAAAGATTTGAACCTTCTAAATATATAAATATGATTTTGACAGAAAAACTCAAAAGCAGAGGTGTATGGATAAGAGTGCCAGCATATATTCTCCCTGTTGCTCCACCATTAACATCAACTAAAGATCAAATAAATCATATATGTGATGCTATAGATGAATCTTTAATGGAGCTGGAAAAAGAAGTAATTTAAAAAAGATATTTGTAGCTTTTTTTTAAATAACTAAATCCTGATAAAACACCTAATAATGCCCCTAAAAGCAATATCGATAATGAAATTTCACCATAATAATAATTTTCGACCAGTGGTGTGCCAATTACTAAACTTATTCCACTCATTTGAATAATAGTTTTATATTTTCCAAGATTAGAAACCTCTACTACCTCTTTATTATTTATGGAAGCCATCCATTCTCTTAATGACATAACAATAATTTCTCTTGAAATAATAATTAATGACAAAATAAACAATATTACAGAATCTCTATTAAATGTCAGAGATACTAAAACAATAAAAACTAAAAACTTATCTGCAATAGGATCAAGAAATGCACCAAATTTTGATGGTTTCTTTTGCCTTCTTGCCAACTTACCATCAAGAGCATCTGATAAAGCACCAATAACGAAAAAAAATACTGCAAATGATATAAGTACATCTGAATTAAAACAAAGCAAAATGGCTACTAAAATTGCAAAAAGGAATCTACTGTATGTTATTAGTGTAGGTAAATTTTTCATTTATTAACCTAAATTTGTTGGAAGATCTTTTAAGTGACCATGTTTGTTCATTATTTTCCATTCATCCATAAAAATATTGTTCCATTTATCAGTTAATGGGTTTTTCAATATTTCATCATAAACTGGCCAAAAAATAATAATCCCATCTGCTCCGTCTCTAAGAGCAGAATTGGCAACATCTGGAGACCTTACTAATGCAGCAGTTATTTTTGGTCTATCTTTCCAATTTTTAAATGTTTCGTAGCAATCCTTAACTAACTTAGTTGGGCTTAGTCCCAAATCCTTGAAAGGTTCACAAAATGGAAGTATATGATCTGCTCCAGCTTGAGCTGATACAACCGCCTGAGAAAGTGAAAAAACTGTTGTACAAAATGTCTCCACCCCCTCCTTTTTTAAAACTGAAAATGCCTCTAGCGCTATATCACTGCATGGTATTTTTAAAATAATTTGGTCTGAGAGCTGAGTAAATTTTTCACCAACATCTAATAATTCTTGAGTTGAATTTCCATCAATTTCGATAGCTATTTTTTTGTCTGTTATTTCCAAATATTTCTTTGTTAATTCAGTCAATGTTCCGTATTTTTGAACAAGTTCTCTTTGAACTACTGTATTGGTAACAATACCTTTAATGCCGTTATTCATATATTTATCAAGATCAGCAGGATCGCCTGCAAGCCAAATATCTGGCCCTATTCCTTCATTCATAATTTCTCCTAATTTTCAGGCTTTACCCAACCTTCTCTGGACCCGCATCTTAAACATCTTCTAATTGAATAAATATTTTCATGCTCTTCACTTTCACTAGCAACATAATCCAATATTACTCTAAGTGCTTTTGATCTGTCTGCTAATTTATATTTATCCTTAAAATAATCTAGCATATCAATAGAGTCCTGTTGTATTTCAAAATCTATACTTATTTTTTTTCCAGCCATTTTTTCCTTTACTACTAAAATTTTCTATCCCACTGTGTATTTCTTTACAGCTTCATTGTTTAACTCAACCCCTAAACCACTTTTGGTTGGAAGTTGAATTAATCCATTTTTAAATTCAAATCCTTCATTTGCTAATTCTTTTCTTAATGTTTCATGACACAATTGCGGAGGTAAATATTCAATAAATTTGCATGAAGGGGTGTTAAATGCAAAATGTGCAGTAGCGCTTATAGATATTGATGTTTTCCAACAATGCGGAACTATTATTCTTTCATATTTATCAACAATTTTTGATACTTTTTTTGCTTCAGTAAGCCCTCCGACTCTACCAATGTCAGGTTGGGCAACATCAACTTTACCTTTTTCTATTAAATCTTTAAATTCGTGTGATGTAGTTAACCATTCTCCTGCAGCAATTTTCATAGGCGCCTCTTCATGCATTCTTGCATAATCTTCCAGATTATCTGTCCATACTGGAGTTTCAAGAAAATAAATATCAAATTCACCCCAATCTTTTACAGTTCTCAAAGCATCCTCAGCAGTTTTCCACTTATATTGAACATCTACCATAAGTTTTACTTCAGGCCCTAATGCTTTCCTTACAGACTCAATAACTAAAGTGTGTTTATCATCATTCTCATTCATACCATTATGAGTGTATGGGCCATTCATAGTTACTTCAGATTTAACAGCTTTAAATCCTAAATTTTTTGCTCTCTCTGCCCATTCAACTAAAGAGTCCCTATATTCTTCAAAACTACTTCCCAGTGGTTGAAGTGATGCGTAAGGAGTTATTGTATCGTGGACATTTCCACCCATTAACTTATATACAGGTTCGCCCTCATATTTTCCTTTAATATCCCATAAGGCCATATCTATTGCACCAATTGCATTAACCCCAGCTCCTCTTCTGCCGGTCATAGCTGTCCCTATATATAATTCTTCCCATCTCTTGGATATATCTAAAGGGTTTTTTCCTATTAGTATATCTTTCATTGACTGATCCATTGTATGTGTCCCAGGAGAATCTATGAGTGCTTTGGCTACCCAGGGATTTGTGTCGGTTTCTCCATAACCAATAATTCCATCATCAGTATAAATTTCAACAAGAATAGTATCTTGTGCAGAAGAAGTTAGAGATACATCTGCATTGTCAGCAACAAGCACATAAGTTTTAATTTCTGTAATCCTCATAAATTAATAATATAATAAATTTATGAAGATATTAATTCCTCCAAGTGAAGGCAAGTCAAAAAAAAATAATATAACAGCATTATTTAGTGAAACCAAAAGCTTATATTTATCCAACATTGAGGAGATTTTAAGACTTCTTTCTTCCGTTCAAAAAAATGAATTATTAAAAATTTATGGAACTTCGTTAGAAAAGTCGGAAATATTACACAAGGAAAATTTAGAAATTTTTAATAGTGAGTGCTCTTATGCAATAGAAAGATACACTGGAGTTGTTTATAATAATTTTGACTTTGCCTCATTAAGTCAATCTTCAAAAAAATTTGCTAACAAAAAAATCTTAATAACTAGCGGATTACTTGGCCTTGTTAAACCATACGACCCAATACCCAACTATAAGCTAAAAATGAATGTTCTCAAACTAACTTCATTCTGGAAACCTATTTTCACAAAAGCCTTAAAAGAAGAGGACTTCATATTAGATTTACTTCCTGGTGTTCATAGAAAAGCATATGATTCAAAAAATTCTATTGAGATAGACTTTAAATTTTTTAAAGACAATAAATCAATTTCTGCCGGACATAATGGAAAGGCTATCAAAGGCAAATTTATTAGATTCATTATTAAAAATAAATTAGAAAAATTAGATGAAATATTAAAATTTAATGAAGATAATTTTTCTTGGGATGGCAAGTCATTTATAAAAAAAATTTAATTTAAAAAGCCCAAAAACAATATTCATTGTTAGAATAAATTTATTATGTTTAAAAATATAATCTTTTTATTTGGAGCGTTAATTATGATTTCGTGTACTTCTGAATCAATCGCAAATAGTGACTATTTTAATTACAAGAATCAAAAAATTTTTTTTGAAAATTATGGAGATAAAAAAAATCCTGATGTCTTATTTATACATGGTTTAATGGGAAGCTCAACTTCTTTTGATGAGATAATTAATTCATTAATCAATGAATATTATGTAACTGCAATAGATTTGCCAGGGCATGGTAAATCAAACTTAAACATAAACTTTACTATTCAAGAATTATCAAATGTTGTTGAAATGTTCATTGAACATAAGTTTGATGGAGATTTTAGTATTGTTGGATATTCATTAGGTGGCACAATAACAAACAGTTTATTATCGAAAAATTTAAATATAAATAGTGCTGTTTTAATAGATCCTTGGTTTAGTAATAATACAACAATTGATTTAGCTGCATTTAAATTATTAGGATTTGTTGAAAAAAGAGAGAAAAATAATTGGGTTAATTATGAAGACTCAGAAAAATATGTTCAAAACATGAACCCTAAATTAAATGAAAAACAAAATAAATCAATATCTAAGAATAGATTTGAATACGACATAAATGTTTGGGATTCGGATATACAGAAAGGCACGCTGATAAAAAAATTAACAACACCCATAGAAATTCCTACGATTCTTATAAAACCGGAGTCAAGTCTTGTAAGAGAATCTCAAATCGAAAAATTAAAAAATAATTATTTAAGTTTTGAAATTAATGAAATTCCTAGCACTTCTCATATGGTGATTTTCGAAAGTTCAATAGAAGTGTCAAAATTAATTAGTAAACACATACGATGAAAAAAATACTCGCAATAATATTAATATTTATTTTTTCATGTTCAAATAACGAAGAATTAGTATTTAATTCTGAAACCATATTATCAACACCTGTGCCAGAACCTACATCAACACCTGTACCAGAACCTACTCCTACGCCAACACCTCTGCCAGAACCTACTCCTACGCCAACGCCAACGCCTACGCCAACGCCAATATCTTCTTTAGAAAAAATAAAGATATCTGGATTTAAATTTGTTGATAATGAAATTTCTATAAATGTTGGAACATCTATTATTTGGACTAATAATGACACATCTATGCACACCGCCACATCAATAGACTCAAAATTTGATTCAGGTTATTTATATGAAAATCAAACATATGAGTTTAAATTTCTTAATGCTGGAATATTCACCTATAGATGCAGTTTGCATTCTGGAATGATAGGAAAGATAAATGTTTTTGCTGAAAACGGTTTACTTATAGATCCTACCCCTACTCCATCACCCACATCTACACCAACACCTAATACTAATAATCAAAGTGATCAAATATCCCCACCATCCTCTT
>CACNIC010000007.1 GCA_902620405.1 uncultured SAR202 cluster bacterium | reverse complement strand
GGTAATGTCCTTCAAATTTTAAAAATTTATTTTTATTTGTATATGAGCGAGCAAGCCTGAGAGCTATTTGTACGATTTCTGTTCCTGAACTTGCATACCTGACTTTTCTTTTAAAAGGCAAAGTTTTTTGTATAAATTCTGAAATTTCATTTTCTTTTTCTGTTTGACCAGTTAAGCAATATCCATTTTGCATATCTTGATAAACTGATTTAGTAACAAATTCGGGTGCATGACCAAAAATATTTGGCCCCATGCCCATAACATAATCAACAAATTCATTTCCATCAACATCCCACATTTTACTTCCATGAGCTTTGTCAAAAAATAATGGCACAGGCCATTCGGTTTGTCTTATAGAACTACTTACACCGCCAGGTACTAATTCTTTTGCTTTAGAATATAATCTTTTACTTTTATCAAATTCCATTAATATTTTCCTCTATCGTAATATGCAAGTGGTTTAAAATCTAAATTTAAATAGCTTTCAAGCCAATCAATACCTAATTTAACGGCTCTATTATAATTTACTGAATTTTCAGGCCTTAACTCTAATATATTTTTTAGCTCATCAGCAAATATATCTTTTACTAATTTAATATCGTGCACCTTATTTGTGTCTTGAGAGATGCTCGCGTGCAAAACTCTTTGGCAAGTTTGACCAATTGAAATTCTCGCAGTAGCTAAGTCTTCCATTAATGCTGGTCTTTTTCCCTTCAAACCTTCTTGGCTATCTATGCCTTTAGCACCTCTGCCATTAAACCAGCCTTCCAAATATTCAATTATAGTTCTTATGTTTCTTCTTGTTCCCTCTTGGGTAATTTTACCTTCTGGCTTCAAGTTAATATCTTCTAAAGGATAAAGTTCTGGTTTTTTCATTTCCTCAGATGGTATCCATCCAGATGCACGCAAATTTTTAAAAGGCATAGCAGCTGTTTTCATATGATAAATATGAGCTACCCATGCTCTTAAAAACCCATTATTAGCTTCCCATGTTTTGTCTGCTTCGATTGATTTAGAAGCTAGCAAATTGACTTCATTGTCTTTACTTGGCAATGCTGTTGCCATGCCTCCAATTGGAACGCCCTTATGTTTTAAACAAACAGCAACAAGGTGTTTAAAAATGCTTACCATAAATGGTGTTGATGCTACTGTGACTTCAAATCTATCAGGCCAAATATAGTTTTTATTTGTCATAACAAATTCCAATACACTAGCCTTTAAGTCCCATCTTGCTGCATTTAATCCTGCAGCATATTTTCCTAATGACATGAGACAGTTTTCCATATCCAGCGCAAATGGCAATGATTCAACAAGCATTATTGCTTTGATTTTATCTCCATCCAATCCAGGAATTATTTTTACTGCTTCATCAAAAAAATCTCTCCAAAATTCCGCTTCATTTGAATTTTCTAGTTTAGGTAAATAGAAGAAAATATACTCACCTTTTTCTTGCTGTTTAATACCACAGTGCATCAAGGTTAATACCGTATCTAAAATAGATGCGCAAACAGGTTTGCTATCAATTAAATAATCATATTCATCAAGCAGAATACCTCTTTCTCTATGCATAAAAAATGGTAGCTTACCTTTTTCCAAGACATATTTTTTGTTTTTTGTTTTATCAAAATATTCAAGGTTTCCCTCTACAGCACCTTTTCTATTGATAGCAGATTGCACAGTATCTTCCAATGAATGGCCAGAAGCATCTTCATTATCATCTAGGTCACCATCAGCTCTAAAACCTTCCATATTAGGGTTTAAGCCATTAATAAACATTGATGTCTGAGATGATGGACCAGATATTTCAATCCCGGGAATTAAAAGTTGTTCTGGAACATCAAGTATCCATTCATGATTTTCATGATTTTTTTTTAAAATTTTTACTGGATTAGATTCATTATTTGAAAGAACGTAATTTAGTACTTTTAATCTATCATTTCTGAGATTTATAATTCTTTTAGTAAATTTATCGTGAAGATTTTCAATTACATTAATTACATTTGAATTTAGAATATTTTCATATCCTTTAACCTCTTTAAAGGATGTTCTATTTATTTTTTTCATCTTATCTTTCAGATCTTTCGATGGTTATTTCTGATAATTTAAGTTCACCGGTTATTGTTTCACTTTCTCCAAAAACTTTATACAAATTTGGTGCTTCAACACTGTTTGGCATTATTGTTAAATCAAAATTATCAAATTTATTTGCTTCTCCCAAACCTGAATCGGTTGCAACAAGTTTATATTTTAAAATTTCAAATTCTGCTTGATTTGAAACATCTCCCGTATTACTTATTGGTAATAATTCTCCAAATGGATTTGCGTTCATAACAAATCTGACCTCTGCCAATCCAGTCATTGTTATTGAGTTAGAATTTATGTCAAATGGCTTAGAAATATACTTATCCACAGTTGTAGCAATTAAATTAAATTTAAAGTCGTTAAAGACTACTCTTCCCCTATTTTTAGTATCCCAATTGAAAGATTTTTCTGATTTTTTTTCAGATCTGTAATTTAGATGATATCTATCAAAAGTAAAAAAATCCTCAAAAGTAACAACGTCTAAAGAGTCTTCAGTTTCAAATATCCTTACAACTGTTCCTCCACCTGAAGCAAAATTATTTGTAACCCTTTCTGCTCTTTCTTTTAACTCTAGAGCACTTAATCTGAGTGCTTCAATTTCAGCATTCAGATTGTCAATATCCTTATTTGCTGAATTTAAATTTGAATTTAAAAATAAAATTAGTCCCAGTAAAAAAAAGATTATAACTACAAATATAGTAAATATTGAATTTCGTTTTAAATTATTTGATTTTGGGTTTTCCATTTAGTTATATATGATAATAATAGGATTTATTCTATATTAATTTCATAAAAAAATATTTATTAAATTTGGAGAAAAAGATGTCATATTTAAAAAATCAGAATTACTACCCTGTCCCTGCTTGGTGCAAACTTCCTTATGGAATGACTTTCAAAAATGATGCCACTTCGGTTTCTATAGATAGCAAAGACAATGTATATGTTTTTTGCAGGGGTCCAATTCCAGTAATAATATTTAATTCTGATGGAGAATTTTTGAATAGCTGGGGAGAAGGTGAGTTTTTAAGGCCTCATGGCATAGCACATGACAAAGAAGATAATATTTATTTAATTGATGACCAAGGCCATATGGTAGAAAAAAGAGATATAAATGGGAATTTAATTTTCAGGCTTGGAGACAAAGGTAAAAGTTCTCCAAGACAAAGTGGAAAAATTTTTAATTTACCAACTGATGCAGTTGTGGACCCGGATAACGGTGATATATACATTTCCGATGGATACGGAAATTCAAGAGTACATAAATTTAATTCTGACGGAGAACATATATTGTCATGGGGTGAACCAGGATCAGATCCAGGTAAATTTAGCTTACCTCACAATATAGCTCTAACAACTGATAAGAGAATAATAGTAGCGGATAGGGAAAATTTTAGACTTCAAATATTTGATTGCGATGGTAATTTTATTGATCAATGGCATGTTCATCACCCGATGTCTGTAACGACTGACAAGGATGACAATATCTTTGTTGGAGAAATGGGTCCTCCTCCAGTTCAAGAAGGTGTAGAAAATTTAGGAAATTGTGTAACAATTTTTTCATCTAAAGGAGAGATAATTGAAAAAATTGGAGACAAACTACCCGGAGCAGAGCCAAATCAATTTGTTGCACCTCATGGAATCGCAGTAGACTCAAAAGGTTCAATTTATGTTGCTGAAGTAGCTTGGACATATTGGTTTTCTAGACAAGAAAACCCTCCAGTTGGTGAAATTCCAAGCCTAAGAAAATGGGAAAAAAATGACTGACATTGTCATTATAGTTTTAGTATTATTGCTAATTGTTTTAGTTGGCTTAAGTCTTTTTCGTATCAAAAAAAACACAAGTTCAAATAATTACGTTCATTTTGACGAAATATCAAAAGACCTTTTTCAAAGAATGGATAATTTGAATACAAAGTTAGAAGTGGAACAAACTAAATTATCTGAAAGTTTAATTGGCTCAACAAATAGCGTAAAAGAAATGATTAAATTTTCTGAACAAAGCCAAAATAGAGCTGCAAAAGAAATGTTAAATGCTACCCAAAAAGTTACCAATATTCTTCAAGATAATTCAAAAAGAGGGGCATGGGGAGAAAAAGCAGCTGATGACTTACTTAAAAGTATGGGGCTTATTGAAGGAAAATCTTATAAGAAACAACAGGCTCTCCCATGGAAATCAGAAGACGAATCTCAATTAAAACCTGACTTTGTTTTTAATATTGATGGTCAAGATAAACTATTTATTATGGATGTAAAATTTCCATTGAGTCATTACTATAAAATGTATGATGAAAATGGAAATCAGGTTTTTGATGTTGAAAACCAAAAAAAACTTTATTTATCTGAATTTAGAAAAAGAATTGTGGAAGTAAGCAAATATGTTAATACATCTGAAAATACTATAGATCTAGCAGCAATGTTTATTCCTATAACAGGAATTTTAGATGAAACTTTAAAAATGGATTCAGAGATAGTAGATTACGCAATGAAGTACAAGGTTGTATTGGTTTCTCCAGCAAGTTTCTATGCATTAATCAACTTCCTTAAATACTCAGAAACTATCTTTAAAGTATCAAAAGAACAGAAAGAAATTATTAAAATTTTTGGTTCATTAAAAGAACAATGGGGTAAATATGAGGCGTCTTTCGAAAAAGTTGAAGACAGATTAACTCAACTTTCTAAAGAAATTGAAACTGTAAAAACAACAAGAACTAAAGCAATGAGTCGCGAATTAAATAAAGTAGATAATATTTTGAATTCAAATTCTATAGAAAAAGGCGATTAGAATATTCAACATATCCGCACAATTCACAATTCGATGAAGATTCTGGAACTTCATTTGAGTTTAAAAGCTTATAAATGTCGAGGAGGACGCCCTCAACCCAAGAAAAATCACCGACGTGCTTTAGCAGAGTGACCTCAAAATCTAATATGTTATTAAACTCTTGCTTATCCTTGTAAGCATTTGCATATACAAGAAAACAATCATTAGATACCTGAAAACCTTTCTTAAATAATATCCACTGATAAACTTCAAGTTGCCTTTTATAAATTTTGCCCCCTTCCCAAACATCATTGAAATCGTTAATTGAATGAAAAAGGTTATTTACTGATTTTGACGTAGATTTATAATCAACAACAATAATATCCCCGTTTTCATAAATCCACAAATCATCAACTGCACCAAATACTTCTATATCCGTACCCATAAACTCAACTCTTACACCTTGAAAATTTTGTCTCCATATATCTAATTCATTATGAGAATAAGGAATTGCATTTACACCATATTTCTCCATAATTGGGTGCTGTTTTTTTTCTCTTCTATATTTATCAAATTCATTTTTAAATAAATTATCAACTGCAGAGTTAAGGTTAAAAGGTATTTGAGATGGTTTTTTTAGACCTAATCTCCTATTTGTATAAAAGCATTTTTTACATTCTAAAAACTCATCAATTGCTGACCTACTCAATGGAAACTTAGAATTGTTGTATGCACCGGGTTGGTAAGTGTATCGAATATTTTTTGATTTCATCATATTTTTATGCATATATATATATTAACAATTACCCACTAGAAAAAGACCAGATATAGTATTAGAATAATACTTCGATTAATGGGGCTGTAGCTCAGTTGGTAGAGCATCTGCTTTGCAAGCAGGGGGTCAGGAGTTCGAGCCTCCTCAGCTCCACCATTAATTAAAATTAACTGAAATTACTTAAACCTGTCTAAATCAATAAAAAAATAGACAAACCAATTCAATCACTTATTATTAATCTTAATAAAAAATATAGCCTTAGGAATTATTATGAAAATATTATGCATTTTATACGATGATCCAGTTGGCGGTATGCCTAAATCATATCCAATGAATAATCTACCTGATTTAAAAAAATATCCTGACGGAATGTCGCTGCCAAATCCAAAGTCCATAGATTTTACTCCTGGAGAACTTTTAGGTTGTGTTTCAGGTGAATTGGGCCTAAGAAAATTTTTAGAAGAAAATGGACATACATTAGTTGTCACATCTGATAAAGATGCTAAAGGGTGCTTGGCTGATAAAGAATTAATAGACTCAGATATAGTTATTTCTCAACCATTTTGGCCATATTATTTAACAAGAGAAAGAATTGAATCTGCAAAAAAATTAAAAATGGCAATAACTGCCGGAATAGGATCTGATCACGTTGATTTACAAGCAGCTATTGATAACAAAGTTGATGTTGTAGAAGTTACTTATTGTAATTCAAGATCAGTAGCTGAACATATTGTGATGATGATTTTATCAATGGTTAGGGACTATCATAATCAACATAAAATAGTTAATGATGGCGGTTGGCATATAGCAGATGCTGTAAAAAGATCTTATGACGTAGAAGGAATGAATGTTGGAACGATAGCAGCTGGAAGAATTGGGTATGATGTATTAAGAAAGATGTATCCTTTCGATGTTCACCTTCATTATAACGATCGGCACAGATTGCCTTTAGAAAAAGAAAGGGAATTAAATTTAACATTCCATGAAACTGCTGAATCATTAGTTTCAGTGTGTGACGTTATAAACATTAGTTGCCCACTACACCCAGAAACCGAAAATCTTTTTGACGAAGAGATGATTAGTAAATGTAAAAAAGGTGCATATGTAATAAATACTGCTAGAGGCAAAATTGTAAATAGAGAGGCTATGGCTAAGGCATTAGAATTAGGCCACATAAGCGGTTATGCAGGGGATGTTTGGTTTCCTCAGCCTGCTCCAAATGATCATATTTGGAGGAAAATGCCAAATCACGGAATGACTCCACATACTAGTGGAACTTCATTATCTGCTCAATCGAGGTATGCTTCTGGTGTCAGAGAAATTCTTGAATGTTTTTTTGATGGGAACCCTATAAGGAATGAATACATTATTGTTCAAGATGGAGACTTAGCAGGTATGGGGGCACATTCTTACACCAAAGGTAGTGCTACAGGAGGGTCAGAAGAAGCTGCAAAATTTAAGAAATAAAATCTGAAAATGATTAAATAAAAAGGTTTATGCTTTAAATAGACCAAAACACAATAAGATAAAGATAATTAGAATTAAAGGAGATCTTATGAAAGGCGCATCAAAAGGAGATTTTAATCATCCTGATGAAAATATTGAATTTGAAAAAATATCAATTCAAAAAGTAAATTTAAATGGAATAAGTATGGTAAAAGTTACTATTCAACCTGGGTGGAACTGGAAAGATCATATGTCAGATATAGCTGGAACAGAATGGTGTGAAAATAGGCCCATTGGTATAGTTATAAGTGGAAAATACCATGCTAAACATAATGATGGAACTGAATTTGATATTTTACCAGGTCAAGCATATGTAGTGGAACCAGGCCATAATCTTTGGGTTGTTGGTGATGAGCCAGTTGTTGCATATGAATTTATTCAACCATAAAAAATGAAGTAGGTAGAAAATAAAATATTAAAAGATATCTTTTTTTATTTTGGATTCAAATTAAGTTACTTAGTCATTAAGTCTTTTATCAATATATCAATGGATATTTCAGAAGGAACAAATGTTTCTTCTTTATTAGAATTACTAAACTTAAAACCTAAATAATTTTGATTTGCGACAAAATTGCAAATAGCTTTATATCTAGACATTCCTCCTGGGTAAGGCATAAAACCTCTTGGCTTTCCAGGTATATTTGCTCCATAATACCAAGATTTCTTGGCATGAATAAATAGAGTCTCGTTTGCAACATCATCTACATGTTTAGTCCAATTTTCCATAGATCCTTGAGTTGCCTCTATAAAATCGATTTGATTTTTTTCCATATAAACTATGCAGTCATTAATCCATTCAACATGTTGCTCAATTGGAACGATCATATTGCACAAAACTGAAGGACTACCTGGTCCAGTTATAGTAAATAAATTTGGAAACCCAGAAATTTGTATACCGAGAAAAGTTTTTGGTCCTTCACTCCATACATCTTTTAGTTTTATTCCGTCGCAACCCCTTATATCTATATTTAATAATGGTCCAGTCATTGCATCAAAGCCAGTTGCATAAACCAGAACATCCAGCTCATACTCTTTATCTATAGTCTTTACTCCTTTTGAGGTAATTGATTCTATGGGTGATGATTTAAGATCAATTAAAGTGACATTATCTTTATTAAATGTTTCAAAGTAATTCGTATCAATCGGTGGTCTTTTAGAAGCAAAAGCATGGTCAATATCAGTTAAAATTTTAGCCTTTTTTGGATCTTTAACTATTTTATGAATTTTTCTTTTAATAAAATCTGAGGCAAGATCATTAGCCTCTTTATTAAATGCAATGTCATTAAAACATGCCCTAAAACCTAGGCCACCTTTAAGCCATGCTTTTTCAAATATTTTTTCACGTTCCTCTATACTTGTATCAAGTATTTTTTGTTTAGAAAATTTAAAAAAATGCCCATTAGTATTGGATTGAATCGTATTTTTTATTTCTTCATAATTTTCCTTAATGTATTTTTTAAATTCTGGACTTAAGGGATAGTTACTTGCAGGCACACTGTAATTGGCAGAACGCTGAAATATAGTAAGATGTTTTGATTTTTTTTGCTATTTCAGGAGCCGTTTGAATTCCTGTTGACCCTGTACCTATTTGCCCTACCCTTTTATTTGTAAAATCTACATCATAGTGTGGCCAATCACTTGTATGATAACTTTCACCTAAAAAACTATCAGACCCATTAAAATTAGGTATATTTTTTGAGGATAAACAACCAACTGCTGTTATAAGATATTTGCTTTCAAATACCTCTAAAGAATCAGTTTTAACTTTCCATTTATTATTATTGTTGTAATGAGCTGAAATTACTTTTTTTTCAAAATAAATATCTTTTTTTAGGCAAAATTTATCAGCAACATAATTTAGGTATTTAACTACCTCTAGATGACCTGGGTATCTTTCAGTCCACTCCCATTCTTTAAACAATTCTTTGCTAAATGTATATGAATAAGTAAAACTTTCTGAATCACACCTGGCTCCTGGATATCTATTCCAGTACCAAGTGCCCCCTACTCCACTTCCTGCTTCAATCACTTTTACAGAAAGTCCTTGCTTTTTTAAAGAATACAATTGATATAAACCCGAGAATCCTGCTCCAATTATCAAGGCGTCAAAATAAGGTATATTTTTACATGAACTAATTTTATTTAATCTATTGTTTTTCATTCTTAATTCTTGATATTCAGATGATTATTAAACTATAGTATAAATATTATTGAACTTTATGAATTTATGAAACTTAAAAACAAATCAGTAATAATAACCGGAGCTGGGTCTGGCATAGGAAAAGCTTGTACTCAATTATTTAACCAGGAAGGAGCAAATATTGTTCTGTCTGATGTTAATGAAGAAGATTTAGATAAAACAATAGGAACCTTGAACCCCAAGATAAACTCTCTAAAATACAAATGTGATGTTACTTCAAAAAAGGACACTAAAAATTTGGTGAATTTCACTGTAAAATCTTTAGGCTCTTTAGATATTTTAATTAACTGTGCAGGTGTTAATCCTAGAAATGCCCCAATGGAATATGATTTTGAAGAAATATGGGATTGGGTTTTAAGTGTGAATCTAAAAGGTTCTTATCTAATGTCTCATTTTGCAGTTGAAAAAATGAAAGAAAACGGAGGGGGTGCAATATTAAACATTGCTTCAATAATAGGATTAGTGGGCTATGATGAGGAGATTAGTTCAGGACTTAGTTCATACGCTCACTCTAAAGGTGGTGTTGTTCAATTAACAAGAGATATGGCAGTAGGTTTTGCTAAATCTAATATAAGGGTTAATTCCTTGTGCCCTGGATATGTTGAAACCAAACTTACCCAGCGATTATTTGAGGATAAAAAAATACTAAAACATGTAAAATCTCTCCATCCTATGGGCAGATTAGCAGAACTAAATGAAATTGCGAATGCAGCTCTATTTCTATGCTCTGATGATGCTTCATTTATAACAGGAGTTAACCTTCCTGTTGACGGCGGATATACAGCAAGATAATTTCATGAAATTTGATGAAATAAAAATCTATCATGTAGCTATGCCATTAATCCAACCGTGGATTACCTCATATGGCTCAGATTATGAAATACATTCAATTTTAACTAATGTAAAAAGTAGTGAATATTCGGCATGGTCAGAAACATGTGCGCTAGAACTTCCAACATACTCTTATGAAAGTGCAAGTTCTATTTTTCATAATATTTCTGAAGTGTTTGGACCTCTTATTATTGGTAAAAAATTTGAATCTTCTGAAGATTTAAATAATGAATTATCAATATATAAAGGCAATCCTTTTGCTAAGGCTGGACTAGATATAGCATGGTGGAATCTTAAAAGTGAAATTTCAAATATACCGCTTCATGTTCTTTTAGGTGGCTCAAGAGATACTGTATCGGCAGGAGCAGATTTTGGCATTGAAAAAGATATAGATACGTTACTAGAAAAAATAAACATATCGGTTGAAAATGGAGCGCCAAGGATAAAATTAAAAGTAAAAAAAGGATGGGACTTTGATGTAATAGATGCAGTAAAAAGTTCATTTCCAAAGTCAATATTTCATATAGATTGTAATGGTGGATATTTTTTAGAAGATTTAAATTTTTTTAAATCTATCGACAAATATCAATTAGCATTTATAGAGCAGCCACTATCATTTGATGATTTACTTGATCACTCAAAACTTGCAAAATCTATTAGCACTCCTCTATGTTTAGATGAATCAATAAATAGTGTTGAAAGAGCAAGGCAAGCTATTGAATTAAATGCGTGTAAGTATATCAATATTAAACCTGGAAGAGTTGGAGGCCTAACTAACGCAATTGAAATAAATAAATTAGCTGAAAATGCTGGTATTCCTGTTTGGGTTGGAGGAATGCTTGAAAGTGCATTGGGTGCAAGTACTTGCATAGCATTAGCTACACTAAATAATTTTACATACCCTGGCGACCTGTTTCCATCAGAGAGATTTTACAAAGATGATTTATGTAAACCAGAAAATAAATTTGATTCTCCATATATTTTCAAACCTTTAAATAAAATGCCAGTGCCAGATGAAGTTTTACTAAAAAAATATACTATAAAATCAGAAATTCTTTAATTCTTAATAATTAAAAGAATATTGCAATCTATGATTAATTTTTACTAAATTTTTTCCATAATTTATGCAAAACATAAAACCATACAGAATTTACAGCTGGTTCAACAAGTGCAACTATACCTGCTTCCCAAATACTAGCGCCAGTAATAATGCTCACTACAGTCATTGCAATTAATATATGACCAATGAAGAAAATAAGAGCTAGTGCTAAGCTTTCATCCATTTTATCTTTTACAGAATTTATGATTCCTTGTGCAAATTCAGTCATTTTAATCTCTTTTGAAAAAATTAATTATGTTAGCAACTGTCCATGCAGATGATGCTATTAACTGAAATAAATCACCCGATGAAAAAGTCCCGTAAAGAAATACCGATATCATCCAAGACGTACTTGCAATCAATTGAAAAAGCCAAATTGAACTAAAATTGTATTTTGATTTGTTGTCCATTCTTATTAGCATGGGCACTCCTCTCCACAAGCACCCAAATCATCTTTATATAAACCTTCTTCTCGATATTGATCCAAGAATGAAGTGTCCATACCTAGTCTATCACCAATCGCATTTGCAACAACCCCAAAGCGTTGCCTATATTTGTAGATGAAACATAATATTAAGTCTTCATGACGTACTTGAGGACCTACAAGAAATAAACCAGGTGTTTTTCTTGATTCATCGTGTTCGTTAAGTAAAGCATAAGAATCTGATTCATGCCAATCAAAAAGATCTTTTACCATAGATAAACTGCTAACAAATCCAGTTGCTAATATTGGTTTTGATTTCGTTGTGTAAGTAGAATCATCTCTTTCGTTGGTAATTATGTAATTATCATTTTCAAACTTGATTTCATCAACCTTAGTATCAGCAACAAGTGTTATCCTGTCATACGCTATTTCATCCATAAGCCTATCAACTGTGTAGGGAGTAAGAGTTTCGCTTGGATCTGTTATTTTTGCATCTGGATTTTCCTTTTCATCAAGAACTGTTACTTTTTTTCCCATCCTGCTTAAATTAATAGCTGCATCAATGCCGCTCTCATTACCTCCAATTACATAAAAATCATCTCCTTTTATTTCCTTCCATGTTTTTACTGTACTGTTATGCATGCAAAGTTGGGATCCTGAAAATGCATTAAGATCAGGATATTGGTATTCACCGGCAGCCCAAATTAAATATGTTGATTTAATTGGAGAACCATTTTTAATATTAATTGTAAAATGATTGTTTGAATATTCAACATTTTCAACTTCAGTATTTTCTTTTATTGGTAGTTCAAAATGTTCTGCAAGTGTCCTTAAATATTTGGCATATTCTTTACCAGTTGGATGTTCTGTTTCTAATGTGAAAGCCGGAGACGTACCCACTGCAATTGAGTTTAAATCCATATGGCCCCAGAAATTCGTAGTAAAAGATGGTGTTATAAATCTCATTTCTTCTGGCCATTTATCAAAAGTTTCGCCTACTTTACCTTTATCGATAACAGTCATACTTTCAACACCAAAATCTTTTAACATTGAACACATGCCTATGCCAGATGGGCCAGCGCCAACGATAACTACATCAAATTTTTCCATAATATTTTAACTTCTCCTTTTATAAATGAGAATCATTCTCATTTTTTTTATAATAACAGATTTTTATTTATTTTGGACATTTTCTTAGATATATTTTGCTTCATCTTTTTGAAATGGAAACATAGGCCTTCTAATATTTTTAAAATTAAAATTATGTAATCCTGATGCAGTGACTCCTGGAGTATCTAATGCAATAATTTTTGATGCAATTGGTTCAAAGGCTGGTCTTGGAGACTGGACACCTTTTGCGATAATTATTGGAAAACCTAAAGGATCTATTCCTAAAGAATAATAAAGCTGTATACTTGTATTTCCAACCCTTTTGCTTGTCAAAATTAAAGTATTTTCATCTTCTGTTTGAATTGCAACTGAATCTCCTGCGTCAAAATACTTACTGCCCCCATGAGTCCTGCCAAAGTCTTCAAACTCTCCTTGGAAATACTTTGTAATTTTGCCAGTAATTTCAATAGGTTCTCCATGTAATGAGTCACTTTTACCTCCAACCATTAAAGTAATCATGGACCCAACTTTATTCATGCACTTTTCTACAGCTTCTGGATCAAATAGAGTTTGAAGTATTCCACTTACACCAAGTTCTCTTGCTTTATGCAATATGTGAGTGGAGTCAGCAGAAGAGCCTGCACCAATATTATCTCCTGAATCCATTAGGACAACAGGTTTTTCAATTGTTGAAACCGCTTCTTTAAGGCCCTGCTCTATTGTAGGGGCTTGGGAATTCATTTCATATCTTTTGCTCCAAGCATATTTTGCTATGCTCTTAGAATATTCTTTTGCTTTGGTTGCATTATTATTAGTAATTACTGTAAATGACATTCCCATTTTTTTTTATATCTGAATAGGGATAACCTTCGGCGACACTCACAGACAGAACGTCACTGTCTTCATATAATTTCCTTGACTCTGCCAAAATTGATTTCATAGGTTCTAAGTTAGTATTATGATTTACTATATTTATTGTCATAGGTGGTGTTTCTATATGCTGAGTTGGTACAATTTCACCAATAACTGTCTTGTAAACTAGTTCAGCACACTTAAATCCTGTTTCGTCAGCATCTAGGTGAGGAGTTGTCTGATAAACATTAGTAATGTCAGTATTAATTATCATTTTTTCAGAAACATTTGCATGCATATCTAAATTAATCCCAAATGGTATTTCATCACCAATTACTTTTCTAACTCTTTCAGTTATTTCACCATCCATATCCTCAAATTGTTCTGAAACAGCAGCTCCATGTAAATTCAAAAGAACTGCATCAAAAGGTTCACTTGATTTAATTAAATCAATTATTTCATTTATTAAACTTTCAAAAGCATCTGAAGTAATTGTTCCTAGAGGTCCAGTAGTAGCAAATAGTAGAGGAACTAATTCAAATCCAAATTGTTGTGATGCATTATAGAAACCTCCTATAGTTGAAGGAGTATCATACAATTTTTCAATTTCTTTTCCTCTTAAAAGCATTCCACTCTTTTCAAAGTTTTCATACTTTGTGGGAATACTGTGAAAAGTATTTGTTTCATGATTTATTCCGGCTAATGCAAATCTCATATTAATACCCATATATAGTTGTTAAAATAACAGAAATCTATAAAACCATAAATTTTCAATATAAATTTTCTAAAGACTTGATCCTCCATCAACAGGAATTACTGCACCCGTTATCATTTTTGATTCACTTGATGCAAGAAAAAGCACTAAGTTTGCAATATCTTCAGGATCTTGAAAATTTTTTAAAGGGATTTGTTTCTTTCTAGAATTGTAGTTTTCTGGATTATTTATCGAAGTAGACCAATCATTTGGACTATATGAATTATCAGCTCTTATAAAATCTGTATCTACATGACCTGGGCAAATTAAATTGAATCTAATATTTTTCTTGGCAAATGAAAGTGCAGCACTCTTTGTTAAACCAATTAATCCAGTTTTGCTAGCCTGATAAGCTGGTCCTGTACTTCCTGGGCGCATAGTAACTATAGACCCAAAATTTATTACTGATCCGCCTTTTTCTTTTTCAATGATCGGGATAACAGAATTAATCCCAATAAAAACTGCTGTTAGATTTATATTTAGTATTTTATTCCATTCTTCAATGGTTTGATCTTTGAACTCTTTTCTATAATTTGATCCAAAGCAATTAACAAGAATGCTAATTTTTTTAAATTTTTTTAAAGAATGTTTTATAGCTTTATCCCAAGATATTGGGTCAGTAGCATCTAATTTACAGTAAGTGAGGTTATCATCATTTATTTTTTTTGATGGATCATTAATATCAGCAGATACTACCTTTGCACCTTCAATTAGAAATTTTTTTACAATTTCTGTACCCATGCCACCAGAACCTCCGGCAACAAATGCAACTTCACCATTAAATTTTTTCATATCATCCTATTTAAATGAATAAAATAAAACTACTTATTATCTATGTATTACCACCATTTTAAGTTCTGTCATTTCTTCAATAGCATACTTTGGACCTTCTTTTCCCATTCCGCTATCTTTTAATCCTCCATAAGGCATAAAATCTGCTCTAAATTGTGTTCCACTATTAATATTTAAATTTCCTGAATCAACTTCAAGAGCAAATCTTAAAGCATGATCTAAGTTTTCAGTAAAACATGCAGCACTTAAACCAAATCTAGTATCATTTGCCATCGCAATTGCTTCATCAATATTTTTCGCTGGCATAACTGTTACTGCAGGACCAAATAACTCTTCTCTACAAATCTTCATATCTGGATTTGCATCAGCAATAATTGCAGGGCTCACTGTAGCTCTTTCTCTTTCTCCTCCTGTCAATAATTTTGCTCCACCAGAAACAGCTTCATCTATCCACTCTGACACTCTAACAGCATCATCCTCTCTGACCATTGGGCCAAGTTTTACTGGGTCTTCTATAGGGTTGCCAACTTTAAGTGATTCAACAACAGGAACTAATGCATCTAGGTAATCTCCATAAATTGATTGATCGACTATTACTCTTTGGGTAGATATACATACTTGGCCAGCATTTGAAAATCCACTTTGCGTAGTAGCTTGGGCAACTTTTTCTAAATCTGCATCTGGCAAAACAACCAAAGGACTATTAGAACCTAATTCCATAGTTACTTTCTTAAGGCCTGCATTCTTGCAAATTATTTCGCCAACTTCCTGACTGCCTGTAAATGTAACTTTTCTTATCTTAGGATTCCCAACAAGAGCATTTCCGATTTTACTTCCGCTTCCTGTAATACATTGTATTGATTCAGAAGGGAATCCAGCATCAACCATTATTTCAGTTAATTTTAAAGCAGATAACGGCGTATCTGAAGCAGGTTTCAAAACTACAGAATTACCCGCAGCAAGTGCAGGCCCAACTTTATGTGCAACTAAATTTAATGGAAAATTAAATGGGCTTATAGCTGCAACAATTCCTACTGGAACTCTTAACGTAAATCCAAATTTACCTTTATTTCCAGGTGCAGCGTCAAGTGGTAATACTTCAGAGTTCAATCTTTTTGCTTCTTCTGCTGACACGATTATAGTCTCTTTGCATCTTTCAACTTCCATCCTGCCTTCAGAGATAACTTTTCCTTCTTCAAGGGTTATTGTTCTTGCTAAATCTTCCTTTCTCTCTTCAATAAGCACTGATGCCTTCATAAGTTTTTCATATCTCTCATGGGCAGATAATTTTTTCATTTCAGTAAATCCGTTTTCTGCACTATTAACTGCATTATTAACATCATCTACTGATGCTGAAGGAACAGTATCAATAACCGATCCATCATATGGATTTAAAACTTCTTGAACTTGATCCCTTGATACCCATTCCCCATTTAAATACATTTTCATAATTCTCTCCTGCTAAATAAAATAAATTATTATTTTTGACCATAAAATAAATTATAGGTAATGTAAATTAATGATAGATTTTGGTTATTGTTTACCTATATTTTCTGGAAGCCAAGATAAAATGGCCAGGACACCTATGGTTAATTCATTAACAGATTTAAATTCTATGAATGTCTCTATAGCTGAACAACTTGGGTTTAATTCTTTATGGGTTGCTGACCATCTAAGTATGAATAACGATAATGGTATTTTAGAAGGATGGACAACTTTGAGTTGGGCTGCAGGGATAACAAAGAATATTATGCTTGGCAACATTCATTTTAATAATATAATTAGACAACCATCTTACACTGCAAAAATTATTACAACACTTGATACTTTAACAAAGGGAAGAATGAATCTTTTTTTTGATGGTGGGCACCCAGGTACAATAAACGAAGTTACAACCTATGGTTTCAATTTTCTAAGCAATCTAGAAAGAATTGAGATGCTTGAAGAGGCTATAGAAATGATAAATCTACTGTGGAAAGAGCCAAAAAAAAGTTTTAATGGCAAGTATTATTCTGTAGAGGATATATATTTTAATCCCCCGCCATATAATAGTCGCAAAATACCTATTTGGATTGGGACATTGACTCCTTCCAGTCAGACTAAAGATTGGAATTTAAGGCTTTCAAAGACTGTAGCAAAATATGCTGATTGGTGGAATCTGACCCCAATAGGTATTGATTCATATAAAAAAACTATTGAAGATATGAAAGTAATTTTTAATCAGGAGAAAAGAGATTTCGCAACTGTTAAAAAATCTGTTGAATTAGAGATTCTTATTGCTGAAAACGATAGAGATTTAAATTCCTTAAAAGATAAGATAAAAATGAACAATGCTGAACAAAAATTTTTTGGTGATTGGGAAAATTGGAGTAAAACAAATTTATACGGAACCCCTGATGAAATACATGAAAAATTATTAAAATATATTGATCTTGGAGTTGAAAATTTTATGCTTTGGTTTATTGACAGCCCATCAACAGATGGGATGGAAATATTTAGCAAAGAAATAATTTCAAAATATAAGTAAAGGAGATTAAATGAAATTAGGATATAGTACTTGGGCAATGCCAAAAATACCAATCGATACTTCAATAAAATTTTTGTCAGAAACTGGTTATGATGGAATAACAATTGCAACCCTTCCTCAATTTACAACATCTATTAATAATCTAGACATCGAAGAAAGAAAAAGAATATTAAATTTATCAAAATTATATTCAATTCCAATAACATCAGTTATGAGTTTTACAAATTTAATGGAAGAGAATAAAGAAAATTTAAAAAATAATATTAAATTTGTTAATGATTCAATAGACCTTGCAAACGACTGGGAAACAAATTATTTGATCACAGGGATTGGGGGGAAGTCTAATGAGCTTGAGGATATGCAAAAAAGCGAAGAATTCATTGAAAGAATAAGTGAGTTAGGTTTGATAGCTAAATCTAAAGGGGTAACAATTGCCTTAGAGCCCCACGTTGACCAGGCAGTAGAAAAACCTGATCAGCTTGTTGAATTAATAAATAAAATAAACATGGATTCAGTAAAAGCAAACTTTGACATAAGTCATTTTAATGTTCAGGGAATCGATGTTAATGAATCAATCGAAAAAGTGTTGCCTATATCAGTTGCATGTGACGTAAAGGATGAAAGAGGTGTAGTGCCTAATTGGTCTTATGTAGCTCCAGGTGAAGGAGAATTCGATTACACAAATTACTTAAAAATTATGAAAAAAGCTGATTACAAAGGGTTTATAACAATTGAAATAAGTTTCCAAGTCCAAGCTAATCCAAATTACGACCCACTTGAAACAGCAAAAAAAATCATATGAAATCTTAGATAGAGCTTTTAAAGAAGCAAATATAAACAGATAATAAATAATAGGGGGAGAAATGAGTAACTCAAAACCAAAAATTGGCCTAGCATCTAATAAAAATGTGAGAGATAACTATTTAACAAAGAATGATTTAAAAAAAATTGAAACCAAATTTGATTTCATATGGGGTGAATTTAATGAAGAGTCTAGTTGGGATGAATCACCAACAACGATTGAAAATGTTAAAAATGATTTCAAAGAATTCTGTAAAAATCTAGATGCTCTTATTGTAAGCCATGGTTCACCATATGTTGATATTGATATTATTAAAAATGCTAAAAATCTTAAGTTTATTGGTGAGCTTGAAGGAGATAGATTTTCTCAAAGAATTGATTTGAAGGCTTCATTTAAAAATGGGATTAATGTTGTAGACACTACTCATGGATCTTCATATCCAGTAGCAGAGTGGGCGTTAGCTTTATCAATAATTGGTTTAAAAAATGGAGGATATCATTTTCGAAAAATGATTAACGGGGAAATATCTTTTCCAGATAATGACAGAACTAAAGACCCGGGTTTTATTATGGGAGAACTATGGGAGAGAAAAGTTGGATTGATTGGCTGTGGTCATATTGGGAGGAGATTGTTGAGCTTCTTGAAACCATTTAATACAGAAAACTTTGTGTATGATCCTTACTTAAGTAGAGATATAGCAGATATATACGAATTCACACAAACTAGCCTTGAATACATTATGTCAAATATGGAAGTTATAATTTGCCTTGCACCTTTGACGCCTAAGACTAAGGGCATGATTGGCAGTAAAGAATTAAACATGATTAAATCTGGATCTATTTTGGTTAATGTTTCAAGGGGGCCAATAATTGAGACTGATGCTCTTATAGAAAGGTTAAGCAAAAAAGATATAATTGCTTCATTAGATGTTTTTGATCCAGAACCAATACCTGTAGATTCCCCTGTCAGAAAAATGGAAAATGTATTTTTATCTCCTCACGTGGCAGGAGTTACAAAGAGATGCCAACCAAGGTTTATGAGCATCATGATTGATGAACTTGACAGATTTTTTTCAGGTCACAAAACCAAATACAATCTTTCCGATTTCACAATTTCTAACAGGAAAGGGTTATAAAAATTATTCTAAATTAGATAACTTCTTAATACTTAAAGCCGTAGCAGCAATATCAGGTTCCTGCAAACCTAGACCCATAGTTGTATCAACAACTGAAGAACTAGCCATAGTAACTGGAAGATCAAGTCCAAGCTGAATAAGCAATTCCTTAATTATGCCAAGATCTTTAACTAAGTTCCTAAGTGGTGCAGGAGAATTTTCAAATTCTTTATTTACTGTTATAGGACCGTTTCTTTCAATCATCATGCTTCTGCCCCAACTGGTATTAAGGATATCTATAGCAGATTCTAAATTTACACCTGCTTGCTCTGCAAGAACAAATGCTTCAGCAGCAGCAACTGTGTTTGTACTTACAAGAAGTTGATTTACTAATTTCATAGCTGTTCCAGCGCCACTTGGCCCCATATGTGATATTTTTTTTCCCATCATTTCAAATGCTGGTTTCGCTTTATTAAAAATTTCTTCTTTACCACCAACCATTATAGTTAATGTTCCATCAGCTGCTCCTCCGGGCCCTCCACTTATAGGCGCATCAAGAAAATTAACATCTTTATTTCGAGCAAATTCATAACAATCCTTTGAGGTTTTTACATCTACAGTGCTGTGGTCAACGATTACTTGATCTGAGTTTGCTAAGTCACAAATTCCACCGTTTCCCATAATAAGGTTTCTAGATGTCTCAACGTTCGGAAGGCAAGTTAAAATTATGTCCACCTTAGAAACAAGATCTTCTAATGAAGTACAACCAGAAGCTCCTTTTTCAGCCATTTTTGATATTTTTTCTGGAGTCCTCGTATAAACATAAAGATCAGATTTATTTTCAATTTTTTTCAATATATTATTAGCCATCCCGCTACCCATATTTCCTAAACCTACAAATCCTATTTTCATTTGATTCTCCTTAAATGCTTGATAATTTTTTATATTAACTTAAATTTAATAAATTTTCTTAATTTAAGCTATTTATTAACAATTTGGAAAGTCTTTAAATATTCAACAATTGATGCTTGTTCTAAAGCACTTAATTCTTTATATTTTTCTTTACTTTCTTCAGCATCGCCCCCATGCATTATTATTGCTTCAGATATCAATGTTGCTCTTCCGTGATGCAGAAAAGGTGGTTCACTTGCAAAGCCCCATAGTTTCCTAGTCATCCATTGATTAGTATCAATCTTTCCTCTACTTGATAATTGTTTTACTTTTTCATTATCCAATTTACTTCCCATATTATGCCTTTTTAAATCAGAAAATAATGGAATAAGATAATTCCCATCAGAATCCCTTTCTAGGTTAGGAAAAAATTTTTCAAGGTTAACTTTTATCCCGTTTGTATCTTCTGGTGATAGATGATTTTTTGGATTAAATGGGCTTGGGTCAGTGAATTCAAGGCTTTTCAAAGGTAGATTTTCTACATGGCATGAATTGCAACCAATATTTGAAAATAAAACTTCACCATTCTTAACTGCTTCTTTTTCTTGATTACTTTCTGGCATTACTCTACCTGGCATTTCTAGAGTAGCCTGGAATAAAGTGACTGCAGTTATGTCGCCTGAAGATAATTCATTTTCAACTCCGTCTCCATCGTAATCAGACATATCAGAAAGCAAATCCATCCCTTTATGAACATCTTCTCTATCTAAAAATCTTTCAGAAGACTGCATTCCATGATGATGATTCATAGCGTTATTTGTAAAAACTCTCAAAGATACCACCACTCCCTTTTGAGTAAAAGGCTTAATAACTAAGTCCCTGTCAACTCCTTCTATCTCTGAAGTATCTATAGTTCCGTTTGGCCGAGCAGTAAGATGACCAAAATTTACACCTTTAGTTGTTAATAAGATCCTAACGTTTCTATCTTCTTTTATTGATAAAGCCTCTGCAGTTGCTCTTTGGGCAATAAGATCTTTAGTCATTTCTCTAGCAAGAAGTTCTACCAAACCTGATCCAAACATTCCTATTGTATTTCTCTCATTGCCAATATCACTTATCTTAATATCACTTTCCAAACTTTCAGTATCAAAATCTAAAAATGGAGATTTTTCTGCAGATGAAAAAACATTAGTAACATTGCTTCCTCCGCCTCCAGCTATGGGCATATTATGGCAATCAGAGCATGCCTGAGATTCAGGGCCAGAAATTCTATTGAAATTTTCTGGAAAAATTTTTTTATTTTTTCTTCTTGTTCTATCACCTGCGCTTAGAGGTCTCCCGAAACCATCTAGTGAATTAAATCTAGCAGTAAACAGTTCTTTTCCGTGAATAACTACATCTTCAATTGAAATTAACCCTGATTCAATATCTGATTGAGAAATATGTTTTTTTACACTCGGCTCATCACCAATATAAATAACTTTTTTTTCACTTTCATTACAAGATAAAGTAAATGCTAAGAGAATAAGTATTAATATTAAATTCCAAAAAATTTTCATTTATGTTTAATTTATTTTTTTGGTTTTACAAAATATTTTGAAATTTCGTTGTCAGGACAAAGTTTCATTTTCTTTTTAAGTTTACAACTAACAATTTGATTTTTTTTAAATTCGTAAATCTCAGTAAACGATTCCTTTTCTTCATTTAGGTTGCAAAAAGCACAATTACATCCTTTAATTACTCTTGATTTAACACTTATATCTCCAGATGTTTTTGACCATTTTTGATCAGGATCAGGTCTTGGGATGCAATCTGTTAATAACTTTGTGTACGGATGAGCTGGCTTATTTATCACATTTTCTACGCTTCCAGCCTCAACAACCTGACCTTTATATAAAATCATAATATTGTCTGCTACTTGATAAGCGGTAGTAAGGTCATGAGTTATGTAAATAATAGATATATTGTGATTTTTTCTTAAATTTTTTAATTCTTCAAGAATTGTAGCTCTAAGAGAAGCATCAACCATTGAAACTGGTTCATCAGCAATTATTATTTTTGGTCTCAATAAAAAAGCTCTAGCAACCATAATTCTTTGTCTTTGACCTCCGCTTAATTGATGAGGATATCTTCCAAGAGTTTCGTCTGGCCTTAAGCCCACTTCTTCAAGAGCAGAAATTATCATTTTATCTGATTCTGACTTACTACTTGTCATTCCAAACTTTTTTAATGGAGTAGTTAATACATGATCAACTTTGTAAAACGGATTATATACTTCAAAAGGATCCTGAAAAATAGTTTGAACTTCTTTCTTAAAATTTAATTCCTCATCCTTTGTCATATGATTAATGTCTTTATCTTGGTATCTCAAAACACCACTGCTTTTGTCCAAAATTCCAGCTAATACTCTTGCAAATGTTGTTTTTCCACTACCACTTTCTCCTGCAATTGCTGTAATCGATGGAGTTTTATCGTCGATAGAAAATGAGACAGATTTAAGTGCTAAATTTCTTTTTTTTATAAATGTTCCACTAACGTATTCTTTGGAAATATTTTCAGCTTTCAATAAAGATCCCAATTTATTATCCTTTAACTCTTTTTTTTGATTTACCGTAATTAGAACATTTAGAACATTTTTGATAATAATGATTTTTTGATACCTTTACCCACGGTATCTTTGACGTAGTTCTTTGTCCTATTCTTAGACAAAAACTACAACCTTCCTTAATGTTTAGAAGAGAAGGAGGTATTCCAGGAATTCCTATTAGATCGCGCTTGCTATTTGTATCTGGAAGACTATCAATAAGAAGTCTTGTATATGGATGTTTAGGTTTTTTAAATATATCTAAAACAGTTCCCATCTCAACCATTTTTCCAGCGTACATTATGCCAATTTTGTCAGCAAATTGCGCCATTAACCCCATATCGTGGCCAATTAGTATACATGCTGCTCCTAAGTTTTCTTGAACTTCATAAAGTGTTTCCATTACCTGTCTTTGTACAATTACATCTAGTGCACTTGTAGGCTCATCAGCAATAATAACTTTAGGTTGCATTGAAATGGATATTGCTATACAAACTCTTTGCTTCATTCCGCCGCTTAGCTCATGAGGAAATAGGTTTACTACTGAATAATCTAATCCAACGCTTTCCATTAATTTAGTTAAGAAATTTTCCTTTTCAGTTTTTGATAATTTTAAATCGTGATCAATTAAAGCATCCATTATCTGTGGCTTTATCCTTTTGACAGGATTTAGTGAGTTCATTGCGCCTTGAGGAATCATGGCTATCTCTTTTAATCTTGTTTTTCTCATTTCTTCTTCATCAAGATCAATTAGATTAGTTTTACCAACCATAATTTTGCCGTTTTCAATACTAGCTGGATATTTGTGTGCTTTCATCAGTGCCAAAGCAATAGTAGATTTACCAGAGCCAGATTCACCAACGAGTCCCATTCTTTCTCCGGGAGCTAAAGAAAAAGAAACATCTTCCACGGCCTTAACTGGCCCTTTGGAGGTATGATAATAAACTTTTAAATTATTAACTTCAAGAATATTCGGCATTAGACCCTGTCCTTAAGTCTTGGGTTAGCAATCTGGTCCAGCCCAGCAGTAATTAAAAATAAACTTAGAAATAAAAGAATCATTACAACAACTGGCGGCATAAACCACCACCATAGTTCTCTAATTAAAGCTCCATAATGCAAAGCCCAATAAATCGTTAAACCGATTGATGGTTCATTTTGTGGGCCTAAACCAAGAGCAGAAAGTCCTAAAGATGCTAAAACTGCTCCAGCAGTAGCTGCTGTCAAACTTGCGGCAATGAAAGGTAAAAGGTTTGGCAACATTTCTTTAAAAATAATTTCCATATCCTTTACACCATTTAACTTTGCAACTTGGACATATGCTCTTTCCCTCATAGTAAGAACTTGAGCTCTAGTCACCCTCAAAGCGCCCATCCACCCAAATGCTGCGATAACAAACCCCAATAATGTTGTACTAACAATATCAAGCAAAGAGGCAATTACAATTAAAATTAATAAACCAGGAATAGTCATAAATACATCTGACATTAACCTAAATAATGTATCGATTTTTCCTCCAAAATACCCTCCAATAAACCCTAAAATAGTCCCAATACTGACACCCACAAACGCTGCAATTAAACCAATTTTTAATGTCTGCGGGGTTCCTAACAGCAAGTCTGCAAGCACGTCCCTTCCCTGTTGATCAGTGCCAAGCCAATGTTCCCAAGATGGAGGCTGGGAAGGATAACCAGCTCCAACATCTGCCATTTCTGGATCTATAAACCATCCGCCCACAACCCCAAAAAAACTTACAAATAAAAATAAAATTATTCCAGAAGTTAGGAGTCTATTTTTTATTACTTCTTTAAATCCAAACTTTATTTTATCCATCCTCACCACCTTCTAATTTAATTCTTGGGTCAACTAATGGGTATATTAAGTCAATTAAAAATAATGAAAATCCAAGAGAAACTATAATAAACAATATTATTCCTTGAAGTAAGAAATAATCATTTGAAGTAATAGCTCTATATAATAAATTTCCTAAACCCGGATAAGCAAATATTACTTCAACTAAAACCGAGCCAGCTAAAATTGTTCCTAGGCTTATTGCAAGACCGGTTACTTGAGGAAGTAAAGCATTCCTGACTCCATATGACAAGAACACTCTTCTATCCTTTAACCCTTTATACTCAGCAAATTTCATATAATCTTCACCCATCGTGGTGATCATCATCCCTCTCATACCAAGCCCCCAAAAGCCAATTGAAGTTAATACAATAGATGCTGCAGGCATGATAGCATGCCAAAGTACGCTTGTTATCATTTCTAAAGTCCAGCCTGGCTTTACGCCAAAACCAAAAGCTCCTGCTGTTGGCAAAACCCCCCAATTGATTGCAAATAGATAAATAAATACTATACCTAATAAATAATATGGAATTGCTGATAATGTCATTAATAATGGAACAAAATATTTAACAAAATTACCTGTTTTTGGCCAGGCAAGCAAAGCCCCAAAGATTGTTCCTACAATAAAAGCAATAAATGTGGCAACCGTCAAAAGCCCAATTGTCCAAGGGACTGCTCTCATAATTTCATTTATTACCGGTGTCCTATCTGCTATGGTCCAACCAAAATCAAGATGAAAAATATCGTTCCAATAATTTAAATATTGTTCTCCAATGGATTTATCCAATCCGTATTTTGCTTCATAAATTGCTGTTAGTTCTTTAATTTTAGAAACATTTACTCCACCTTGAGCTGCGAGTTGATAAAGTCTCTCTTCTATCGGGTTAGTATCTCTTAACCTAGGTATAATAAAATTAATAGTAACTGCAACAAATATAACTGCCAAAAAAAGTAGAAATCTTTTTATAACATAGTCCCAAGACATTTTTATCCTAATCTTTGAAGTAATTATTTGACATTTAACCTAATCTTAACAAAAATGTAACAAATTAAAAAATTATTTCAATCGACTTTATAAAGAGGAATTATTATAAATTCTTAGTTAATTTGAGTTGATGGAAGGAAGGAAAATACTATGAAACGAAGTTTCTATTTGCTTATGATTTCATCTATCGTTCTTTCTATTTCTATTGCATGTGCAGGTGAAACTGAGACTATTGTTGAAGAAAAAATAGTTGAAGTTGAAGTTGAAAAAATAGTAGAAAAGGAAGTTGAAGTTGAAAAAATAGTAGAAAAGGAAAGAGTAGTTGAGAAAGTCGTTCCTCCTCCAGACTATAAGCCTGGAAACAGAGGAGATGTTGCAAGGGAAGACACATTAATCATTACTGGTTTTGGGCCTGGAGCAACTCAATGGGAAGGTTTTGACAATCTCAACCCTTATTCACTAGGTGGACTGGGAAGAGTAAGAGGTATTTTAAATAAAACTATTTATGAATACATGTATTACTATAACCACAACACTGGTGAAGAAATGCCATGGCTAGCTACAAGCTATGACACTCATACAGATGGTATGGGAGTTGACGTAACTTTGAGAAAAGGTATCGAATGGTCGGACGGTGAATCATTCACATGTGATGACGTAAAATACACAATCGAGTTACTTCGAGATACTCCTGAGCTAGTTTTTGCTAGCGATATGAATGAGTGGGTAAAAGATGTTAATTGTAAAGATGATCATAACTTTACAATTAATCTTAATAAACCAAATGTAAGATTCTTCTACTTCTACTTTGTTGAGAACTCTGAAATTCACATTCAGATTCTTCCTAAGCATATTTGGGAAAATGAAGATCCACTAGAATTCAATAACTGGGATCCTGATAAAGGATATCCTGTAGGTACTGGTCCTTATGTAGCTGTTGAAGCTACAGCTCAAGGACAAATCTTTGATAGGAATGATGCATGGTGGGCATCTAAAACTGGATTCTCTCACCAACCTGTTCCATTAAGAGTTGCTTACATACCTCCTGGAAGCGCAGACACTGCTGCTGCTCGAACCATTAATAATGAGTTCGATATTGCATCAATAATGCAACCAGGTGTGTTTTTAGCTGCTAAATCAAAGAACCCAGCTGTAAAGAGTTGGGCAGTTGAAGGCCCATCTTGGGGTGCTGCAGATGCTTGTCTATATACATTAGGTCTAAATACTCAATGGGGTATTATGTCTGATGTAAATGTTAGAAGAGCAATCAATAGGACTGTAGATAGAGATAAATTAGTAATGCTAGCTTATGAAAATTCTACAGTAGCTAGAGGTATTCCATATTCTACATATGGTGGATTACTAGCTTACGAAGATAAACAAAAAGACTTAATTGCTAAGTACGACCCTACAAAGCATGATCTCGCTGAAGCAGCTGAGCATATGGCTTTGTCAGGATGGGCTAAAGACTCTGACGGAATGTACACAAAGGATGGTTCTAAGTTTACATTCGACCTTCATGTTCCTGGTTGGTTAAAACCAATGGGTCCTGTACTTGAGAAGCAGTTCAAAGATGGTGGATTTGACACAACCTTTGTACTACATGACCCAGACAACGCGCCAATGTTCGATAAAGTAAGAACAGGTAATGCTGATGCATGGGTAGTAGTGCACTGTGGAAGTAGTAATGAGCCTTGGGGAACATTACAACATTACCACAGCAAGTTTGCTGCTCCATCACAGGGTGAAATGAATACATATATTTGGGGTAATAGTCATTACAATAACCCAGAATATGATGCAATTATTGATCAAATGGATGCTATTCCAGGATCTCCAAATAGTCCTGAATACATGGCATTAGCTGATCAAGCTCTTGAACTTTTCCTAAAGGATATTACTGAAGTAACTCTTGCTGAAGAAAGGCACGTAGTAACTTTCAATGATACCTACTGGAAAGGTATGATGAGTGCAAATGATCCTTATGTAGCACCTTACAGTTTATGGGCTGCATTTATGCAAGTTATACTGAACGTAAGTAAAGCTCAGTAATACTGATTCATTATTAAATTAAAAGGGGCTGTTAACTCAGCCCCTTTTTTTTAAATAAAATTATCTTTAAGGAAAGGTGTAAAAAATGACTCTTAAACTAGGAATCGTTGGTTGTGGTGGTATGGGATTTCGGCATATGCAAGGTATATCGGAGGTAATGAGGCATAGCAATATTGCAAAACTTGAAGCAATTTGCGACATTCATGAAGAAGCTGCTAATCATGTTGCAGATGAAGCAGAAAAAAATAATGGGTACAGACCAAAAATTTATACAGATTTTGATTCAATGATTTCTGAATCTGGTATAAATATACTTGATATAGTCACAGACACTAAAACGCATCACGCATTTGCTATTAAAGCTATGAATAAGGGTATAAGTGTTTTAACAGAAAAACCAATGGGTATAACTTTAAAAGCCTGCAGGAAAATGAAAGATGTTCAAGAAAAAAATAATGTTAAACTTGCTGTTGCTGAAAATTACAGACGAGATCCTATGAATAGATTGGTAAAGGCCTTAATTGATGAGGGCGCAATTGGTGATTTGCAAATGGTGATTGATGTATCTGTTTCTGGTGGAGGTTATCTTATGCATGGAACCGGGTGGAGAGCAAAAAAATCACTTGCAGGAAGCCTGATATTAGAACAAGGAGTACATACATCAGATTTAATATTATATTTTATGGGAAAAGCTAAAACAATTTATGCAAAAACTGGTGTTTTAAACCCTATAAGAAAAACATCAGGAATGTTAAATGAACAATTAAAAAAATTTTATGGACACAGAGTTGAAGATCAACTAGATAATAATGAAAGCCAAATAGAAATTGATGCTGAGGATACTGCAATTTCTGTTATTGAATTTGAAAATGGATCGATTGGCCAAATGACTATGAGTAGTGCAGCTAGTGGATACGGATTCGGAAATGAATCAATTCACGGATCAAAAGGAACAATTAAACTCCCAGGAAGCAGAAATGGTAGAAGCCCAATAATTTTAAGAGACCCTAAAAACCCAGGTGAGCCTCCAATTGAAATTACAGGAGAAAAACTATTAGATCTAGTGCCAAAATGGGAATTAGATGAGGTTACTTCATTGTATTTCGATAACAAAAAAAGGTTAACTAGTTACAAATACGACTTTGAAGAAATAGATCGGAAATTGATTGCTATAGAAATCCATGATTTAGCAAAATCTATAATTGATGATTCAAGTCCAGAAGTTGATTCTGAAGTAGGTATGGATGCATTGGCTCTTGCTTATGGGGCTTTAGAATCAGGAGAATCTGGTGAAACTGTTAACTTAAAAGATATAATTTCCGGAGTTACTAATTCTTACCAAAGCATAATTGACGAAGAATTTAATATTTAAATAAAATTTTTATTAATGAAACAATTATTTTTAAAAAAATTTTTATTTCTATTAAGCTCAATAATTATTTTAATTGGTTGTAGTCAAGTTCAAAATAATCAAAATAATGTTGAACTTGGTACTAAGTTAGCGTGCAATATCTTTGATGATCTCCAGGTCGGGGTAATGAAAGACAAGATACCAGTAAAAGAAATAAAAATAATGATAAAAAAACTTGAGGCTGCATCAATGAGGTCTTCTGACAAAGTTTTAGAATCTTCAAAAAGATTTGTTTTGGCAGCTGAAGAAGCAGCAACTAATTATTATGTATATCCAACATTTTTACCACTTGCATATGATGATACATACGAGCATATGGCAATTCATGTCGAATCCTATCTTGCTTTGCAGGAATTAACAAAAGCATGTGAAGATGAAGGTGTAAATATAACAAAGACTTATATTGAAGAATCTGGCGAAGAAATCATCAAATTGGATTATTACGTACCAGAAAATGCAAAGGTTAAAAATATTAATCAAGTAGATAAAGCTATCGGAGATTATTTAAAAAATCATTCTTGGGGAGATTTTGGTGCTAAGTGTGATGAATGGTTAAAAATGGATTATGAAATATCCAAAGACAAAACTTTTATTGATAATGATAAAAATAAATGGATAGCTCAATATTACTTGAAAGATGGAAAATTTCTTGGGCCAAATCCATTAATTTATTATCTTGATATTTTTACCGAAGATGTAAATGGTCATCAAAATAACAAAGTTGACAGTCATATCGCAGAAGGGTGCGATCAGTGGTAAAAACTAAATTTTATTTAAATTTAATAACATTTTAGCAACTTTAACTGGAATGCAATAAGATAAAATAACAGTAGTAATTGGTAATCCAAAAAATATAATTACGTCTAAAATAAAACCAACAAAGTTTCCATATGCTATTCCTACGTTATCATCTTCAAATAAGTAGTATGCAAAGTAAATCTTAAGGTCAAATGATAATTTCCCCCAAAGTAAAAATGTTGATCCAAAAAAGAAAAGAAGGCTAAAAAAAAGTGAATTAAAAAACCAAAAATTAATTTTAGAATAATAATTATAGGTAAGCTTCTTTTCATCTTCTCTGAGATATATCGGAGATTTCTTTTTCTCTGCTTTAAAAGTTTTTAAGACGTATAAAATACCCAAAGAAAAACTTATACATAATAAGCACATCCATATTGGAAAAAGGAAGTTTACAATTTCTTGATATGTATAGTTGCTTGTGCCCACTTTTATTTAAATCACTTTTCTTTATATACTAGTCTGTTATATTTTCAGCAAAAATTTCTAAAACATGCTTCGGGTTACTATTTGAAAAATCTTCAATCTGGTGTCTACATGATACTCCAGTAATAGCAATCTCTGTTTCATTATCCAAGCTATTAATGTATGGCAATAGCCTATCTTCTGCTATTTTCTTTGAAATATCATAATGCTCTTTTTCGTAACCGAAAGCACCAGCCATTCCACAACATCCAGACGGTATCTTTTCTACATGGGCATTAGGTATTAATTTCAATGAATCTACAGAAACATTTTCTCCTATCATGGTTTTTTCATGGCAATGAACTTGTACTGCATATGATTTTTTTTGAAAATTATCTTTAAATTTTATGTTTTTATATGAATCTTTTAATAATAATTCTTGCAAAAGATATGTATTTTTAGAAATTTCATTAACTCTATTATCATCGGGGTACATATCAGGATATTCATCTTTCAGGGCAGAGATACAACTTGGCTCTACACCAACAACAATTGCACCTTCTTTAACATACTCATAAATTTTATCGATATTATATTTTGCATTTTCTTTAGCTGGTCCAAGAAGACCTTTTGATATTAAAGGCCTCCCGCAGCATTTCTTGTCAACTAATTTAACTTCATAATTCAAAGCATTCAGTATTTTAACTGCTGATATTCCAACATTTGGATGATTATAATTTGTAAAAGTATCATTAAAAAAGACTGCAATATTTTTATTTGTTTTCTCATTTTTAAATAATGTATCGAATGTTTTTGGGGCTAATTTTGGCAGATTTCTTCTTCTATCAATATTTAGAAATTTATCAGATACAATTTTAAATAAATATATACTATTAAAAAAATTAAATAACCTAGGAAAATAAGAGCCCAATTTATTCAAAATTGCTATATTTCCTGTCAAACGAGACCTAAGTGGGACACTGTTATTTTTATAATATTGATGGAGAAATTCGTATTTAATTTTTGCCATATCAACACCTGATGGGCACTCTGATTTGCAAGTTTTACATTCAAGACACAAATCTAAAACATCAAATAATTTTTTAGAATTCAATTGTTTGATGGGTAATTTTCCTGATAAGGCTGCCCTTAATGCATTTGCTCTTCCTCGTGTTGAGTCAACTTCATTTCTAGTTGCCATATATGATGGACACATATATCCATTTCCAATTTTTTTACATGCTGCTTGACCATTGCACATCTCAATAGCTTGAGCAAAACCTCCTTCTTTTTCAAAAGATAAAAAAGTTTCGGTATTCTCAGATTTATATGATTTACCAAATCTTAAATTTTCATCCATTGGTGGTGTTTCAATAATTTTGCCTGGATTCATAATATTTTTCGGATCGAAGCTTTTCTTGAGATCTTGAAATGCTCTATAAATATTTTCTCCATACATTTTCTTTGTCCAAGCACCCCTCACAATCCCATCACCATGCTCACCACTAAATGCTCCACCGAATTCAAAAACTAAATCAGATATTTCATCAGATATTTTTACCATTCTTTTTATATCTTCTTCTTTCTTGAGATTTATTAGTGGCCTTATATGAAGGCATCCAACAGAAGCATGTCCATAATAGCCAGCAGTTGTTCCGTTTTGCCTAACAATTTCATCAAACCTTTTGACGTATTCAGGTAATTTTTCTGGAGAAACTGCGGTGTCTTCAACAAATGGAATGGCTTTTGCTTCACCAGGTTTTTTCATTACTAAACCGAGGCCAGCTTTTCTCATATTCCATACCTTTTTTTGCATTTCAGTATCAATTACTTCTGTTGAAGATAATGATAGTCCCGAAATATCTACTTTTCTTTTTAATTTTGAAATCTTGTCTTGAACTTCCGAATTATTTTCTCCATAAAATTCCACAACAATTATGTCAGTAGGATTATTATTTAAATACTCAATGCCTGATGAAAATTCAGGTGACTTTCTTGCTTCTGAAATTATTATTTCTCCAATGTGTTCAACTGCGGAAGGTTTAAAATCTAAAGCAATTACCGATGCTTCCATTGATTTGATAATGTCATCGAATTCTATTACCAATAAACCTTTACTTTTTGGCAGTTCAACCAAACTAAGTTCTGCTTCAGTTACAGTAGCCAAAGTACCTTCAGAACCAACGATGATTTTAGTTAAATCAACATAACCACCCTTATTTATTTCATCTAAATTATAACCACCTACTCTTCTTTGAATATCAGGATATCTTATTGCTAATTCATCAGTATATTCTTTAAATAAATTTATTGAATTTAAATAGAGCTTTGAAGTAAAAGAGTCATTTAGAATTAATTTTTCAAATTCACTAAATCTAATTTTTTTAAAATCATGGTCTTCGCCATTAGATAAAATTGTCTTCAGGCTTTTAACATTATCAATGGTTTTACCGTAAATTATTGAGTGAGCACCACAAGAATTATTTCCAATTACTCCACCCACTGTTGCCCTATTAGTTGTACTTGGGTCAGGAGTAAAAAGTAAATTTTGTTTTTTTAAAATTGAATTCAGATTATCTATTGTGATTCCTGGCTGAGCTATTGCAGTCATTGATTCTTTATTAATATCAATCACTTTATTAATGTACTTTGTGAAATCAATTACTATTGCCCTATTAACTGTTTGACCAGAAAGACTTGACCCTCCTCCTCTAGGTAGAATTGGAATGGAATATTCATTTGAAATTTGCACTAATGCTTTTACGTCATTTACTGTCTTGGGAACAACAACGCAAAGTGGGACTATTCTATAAATAGAAGCGTCAGTTGAATATATTTCTCTAGTAATTTCATCAAAATATACTTCGCCTTCAACCTGAGATTTAATGAGATTTTTTAAATCCTCATCAATTTTAACAACTTTATTTTCTAACTTAAGGTTCATTATTTATAATAATTAATAACTAAATGAATATCACTAATTATACTCATAAATTAATAAAAAACTTTTTACCGTGGTATCCATCCTTCAGGGTAAACTCTTTCATAAATTTCCTGAGGAACAGTATTAACAGTTAGAGATGGTTTTTTTACTTAAACTTTTGGAACTGATTCCATAGCTCTATCTATTTCATCAGAAGACAAGGAATAATCAATCATGTCTCCTGCAAAATAAGAATCATATGCAGATAAATCAAGATATCCATGACCACATAAATTGAATAGTATATTTTTTTCTTCTCCAGTTTCTTTACATACTAAAGCTTCGTCAATTACAGCTTTAATTGCATGCGTTGGCTCCGGCGCAGGTATAATACCCTCATTCTTAGCAAATAATACTCCTGCCTCAAAACATTCATTTTGATTATAAGATTTTGCTTCATATACACCAGCATCATAAAGAGCGCTTATTAAAGGCGCCATACCATGGTATCTAAGACCACCAGCATGAATTGGGTTTGGAACAAAAGTATGACCAAGAGTATGCATTTTTAGTAATGGAGTCATTCCAATTGCGTCACCAAAATCATAAGTAAATTTACCTTTAGTTAATGATGGAGATGCAGCAGGTTCCACAGCAATTAAACGCGTATCTTTACCTTTTAATTTTTCAGGAATAAATGGAAATGATATTCCTGCTAAATTTGATCCTCCACCAGAACAACCTATAACTATATCAGGATAAGCATTTGCCATTTCCATCTGCATAATTGCTTCTTGGCCAATTATAGTTTGGTGCATTAATACGTGATTTAATACAGATCCAAGAGCATACTTAGTAGTATCATTTTGAACAGCTACTTCTACAGCTTCAGAAATTGCAATTCCTAGTGAACCTGTAGAATTAGGATCACTTTCTAATATTTTTTTACCTGATTCTGTTTCAGTGCTAGGGCTCGATGTTACTGCCCCTCCCCATGCCTGCATCATAGATTTTCTGTAAGGCTTTTGATCATAACTTGCGCTTACCATAAATACCTTTGCTTCTAACCCAAATTGATTACATGCATAAGCTAAGGCACTACCCCACTGACCCGCTCCAGTTTCAGTAACAATTTGTTTAGTTCCCTCAGCTTTATTGTAAAAAGCTTGAGCAACAGCTGTATTGGGCTTGTGACTTCCTGCAGGACTTACTCCTTCATATTTATAGAAAATTTTTGCAGGTGTTCCTAATGCTTTTTCTAAATTAATAGCTCTAATTAATGGAGTAGGTCTCCATGTTTTATACATATCTCTTACGGCATCTGGAATATCTATCCATCTATCCTGACTAACCTCTTGCATAATTAGTTCCATTGGGAATAAAGGAGCAAAGTCATCTGGCCCTGCAGGATCCATTCTCCCAGGATGCAACGCAGGGTCTAAGGGAGAAGGAAGGTCAGCTTGAACGTTATACCACTGTTTTGGCATCTCATTTTCAGATAAATAAAATTTTTTTTGGTCACTCATATTCTCCCCTTTATAAATGTTAAAATTTTGTTAATTATAACTGAAAAAAAGAATTATTTGTAATCTTATTGCTGAATTCTAATTTTTAAAAATAAATCTTTAAAAATTTATAATATTTATCTATTTTCTTAATTTGCAACAACAAGAATTTAGTCGATAAATAAAATTGATATAAAATATGTAAAACAATTAGTGAGGTCACTATGAAATATATTAAATTTATCTTTATTTCTGTTTTTACAGTTTTACTTATTTCATGCGGAGATTCTTCAAATGAAATTGAATTTGTTCAAATTTTTTCAGACAACAATATACATAATGAAGAAGATTTGAAAGCTTTAGGTATAAAAAAAGGGAAAAAGTACAAAGTCGAAGGATTAGAAAAGGCTAATGCAGCTATTTTTGCTTTTTATAAAAAACCGGGTGAAAAAGAAGCTATTGAGTACGAAATAAGATTTTATGATAACCATGATGATGCAGTAACTGCAGGTGTGCCAATGGCTCAAGAAAGAGTTGGACCGGAAGCAAAATTAAAAAAAGAGTATGCGACTTGGGATGAAGGATTAAAAGATGCAAGGCAGTGCGGAGGTGCAGGTGGAGGAATGTCTGCAGGTGGAAGTCAAGCAGGTGGAGCAGGAGATCATGCGGTAGGAAGTTGTTCATCACCAAAATATAATGAATACTTTGTTTTTAATAATTTAATAATACTATGCCAAGGTGAAAACGAAATAGAATCAAGGGATAACTGCATAGATGTTATTAAAATATTAAAAATTGAAGAAAATTAATTTTAAAAAATAAGGGAAAAATATAAATTTTTTTTATGCATGAATTTATTCATGTTGATACGGAATATCAGACCCTTATTTAATTAAGGGTCTGAATATTTAAAATTATATAAATTTAAAAAAAATTGACATGTGATTCGTTACCGTGT
>CACNIC010000006.1 GCA_902620405.1 uncultured SAR202 cluster bacterium | reverse complement strand
ACTCGTTATTTTTAATTTCTTTTGGAACACCTATAATCATTACATACTCCTTTAGCCACAATTATGGATTAATTATATTAAATGAAATATTTTTTGTATCTAAAATAGTGACACCTTGTTGTTGAATTTAAATTCTAGTTTGAGGAAAATTATTTCTCCTATGACCTGCAATCAATGTTCAACAGAAATTAAATCATTTTGGATAATAAATAATTATTTATTTAATTATAATTTGTGCGTAACACACCTTTCTAATTTGATTAGAAAAGATATTCAGAGGCATCCATTAGCTTTAAAAACAGATTTAAGATACTGCATAAGTTGTGGTGTAATAATGGGAAGAAATAAGTCCCTTAAGCACAAAGTGATTAGGTGTGTAAATTGTGTTAATGGTAATGGGAATTATGAGACTAGAGATTTATGCTAATTTAAATACTAGCTTCTTTATCCTTGCTTTCACAATCTTTTTCCTTGTATTCTTCAGAATATCCATTGTCATTTGAATCACCTTCATCAGCAAGCACATAATTATTAATGATCAAAAAACTTGCAATTGAGATTACAAGAACACCAAGCAATGCAAAAAATCTATTATTATTTTCTTTAATTTGTTCCATAAATTTATTTTACTACACAAAAAATGATTTTGGAGATTTATTATTTCCTAAATCTTTTTATTAGACTTGATGTGTCCCATCTTCCGCCACCCATATCTTGAACTTCACTATAAAACTGGTCAACTATCTTTGTAACTGGAAGCTCTGAATTATTTTTTTCAGCTTCTTCTAATGCTATTTTTAAATCTTTCCTCATCCAGTCAACTGCAAAACCATAATTAAATTCATCTTCTATCATAGTTTTGTGTCTATTTTCCATTTGCCAAGATTGTGCCGCACCCTTTGAAATCACTTCAACGACATCTTCCATATTTAAGCCTGCGTTCATACCAAAATTAATTGCTTCCGAAAGGCCTTGAACTAAACCTGCAATACATATTTGGTTAGTCATTTTAGCTAATTGACCAGAGCCCGCTTGACCAAGAAGTTTCATTTTTTTGCTGTAACAATCAATGACATCTTTTGCTTTATCATAAGTACCTTGATCTCCGCCAATCATTACTGTTAAGGCGCCACTTTCTGCTCCAGCTTGACCCCCTGATACAGGGGCATCAAGAGAACCGAAATTATTATCTTTAGCATACTCATAAATTTCTCTAGCAATTGTTGCAGATGCAGTTGTATTATCTATATAAACAGCACCTTCTTTAATATTTTTAAATACCCCATTTTCACCGAAAGTAACTTCTCTTAAATCATCGTCATTACCAACGCAAGTAAATATAAAGTCAGCGTCATTCGCAGCTTCTGCTGGGGTGTCAGCTTTACTTCCAGAATATTCAGAAACCCACTTTTCAGCCTTAGATGAAGTCCTATTGAATACTGTTACTTCATGCCCAGCTTTTGAAATAAATCCGGCCATTGGGTAACCCATAACTCCCAAGCCAATAAATGCAACTTTGCTCATAATCTAATCCTTTTCACTAAAAATATTATTATATAAAAATTTTTAATAAATACTATATAAGATAGATTATTTTTTTAACTTTTCAATTTGTTTTTCAAGTTCTTTTATTTTTTCTTTTTTTGATGAAGATAATTCTTTATTTTTTTTATTCTTGTAATACCAAACAATTTGCCTAATAGTAATTGCGGGAATAATTATTCCGTAAATAATTATTACTATTGCTATAAATATATTAAATGCGCTCATTTAAAATAAGTTGCCTTTCTCGATATAAGTTCCAAAGGACCATATATAATTACTTGTCATTTACTTCATTAGCAAGAAGCATTCTTTTTCTTTTTATTCCACCTTTTGCACTATATCCTCCAATAGAGCCATCAGACTTTATTACTCTATGGCATGGAATAGTTATCGGAAAAGGATTTTTGCCGCATGCGTTTGCAACTGCTCTAGATGATTTAGGTGATCCAACTAAAATTGCAATTTCCTTATAGGTCTTTGTTTGTCCTTTAGGAATTTTATAAATTTCTTTCCATACTTTTTTTTGAAATTCTGTGCCTTCTAATTTATTCAGATTCAATTGCATTAATTAAATCCCAACATGTTTGTAGAGCTATACCTTCTTGGCCCTCACACAATATAACCATGTTTCCATAAATCACATAATTTCCATACTTTGGAAAAATTCCAGTTGCTTGTAATCCAAGACTTCCCTTATCTACTCCTCCGCCTACTTGCCTTCTGTCTTTATTTCCTTCTTTCCAAGATGTTTCATCTTTAGTAATTACTGCGTCATTTCCTGTAACTTCAATTGCTAGACTCTCACCTAAATTTACAGCATCTGTGTGGTTATCATAAAACCTTATTTCGTAATCTTTTGACTCGCTTTTCTTGATACCCCAAAAACCAAAATAAGCTTCAGAAGCTCCAGTTAAATCTTCTACATCGTACTCTCTATTTTTCTTAAATCCTATACTCTTCAAGTCATCAAATGTATAAATTTTTTCTGTATTTGTAATAACGTCAAGTTGTTTTTCACTAGATCCTGATTCTCCACAAGACACAATTAATGCACTTACAAAGATTAAGTAAAAAATTTTTTTCATTTGTCTTTCCATTTAAGTATCAATATCTCTTAATTTCCAATAATACAATGACATTGATGCAAATAAAATACTAACCAAAACAAATATTATCCAGTGCCAAGGATGGAATCCATTGTTGAGAGGATCATGGCCTTTATAAAAATAAAAAAGAGAAATATATTTTATTTCCTTAAATGATTCTATAAGAGGTTCAATTGAATAAATTATGTATGAAATAATTGCAATTGAAGACGGTATTCCATATATGTAATTAGATTTTTTTAAAAATGTTGAAAAAAAGATTGTCATTATTCCTAAAGTTGAAGATAACAAAAAAAGATAAAAACAAACTGCAAACACATTCCATAAATTAATTGTTAAGTTAAAAAAAAATGTTGAAATTATTATTGAAAAAAATAAAGAGTAGGAAATAATTAAGTTCTTAAAAATCATTGATAATAATTTTTGAATTAGAAAACTTTCTCTAGTAATTTTTGTAGATAATATAATATCAATATATTTTTTTTCCTCTTCTTTAAAGCTTGAATTGAATCCATAATAAATTGAAAATCCAATAGATATTAAAGGTGCAAAAACAGTAAACATGTCTGTATTAAGAATGCCTTCAACAGTAGTTAAATTTAAACCTCCTTCACCTCCTATAAAGGACATTAATGGTTCTGGAAGCTGAAGCTTTTCAAAAATTATTTGAATTTCATTTAGTGGTAATTCTGACACAACATACATAATTAAAGAACAAACAAAAAGGTAAGTTAGAAATACATATAAAAATGTATAACGAGAATCTCTTATTGATTTAAGAAAAATATTTCTTAGCATTTTTTAGTCTGAAAAAGATCTGATTACTTTTCCATGCCTGCCTTTAACCTTTTTTCCATTGATAACAGATATTTGCCCATTCACAATCACAGTTTTCATGCCTTCAGAATATTGATGAGGTGAAACATATGTTGCATTTTCTTTTATTTCATTAATTTTAAAAATATTTATATCAGCAAAAAAATTAAGTGCAATTTTGCCCCTCTTTTTAAGTGAAAGTCTTTCTGCAGGGTAGGATGTCATCCGAAAAATAGCTTCTTCAAAGCTTACAATTTTATTGTTAGAAACAAATTGTTCAATAAATCTTGTATTTGTTCCATAGCTCCGTGGATGAGGCTTTCCTGATGAAAGAGGACCATCAGCTTTTAGAGAATTTCCATCCGAAGCTACACACATATATTTGTATTTAGCAATTTCATTTACATCTTCTTCCTCCATTGAGTGGAGTATGAAAGACCCTTCAGATTTTTCATAAAGTTGCATCACAGATTCCTCCGGAGTCGTATTTTTTATTTTTGAAATTTCAATTAAATCTAATCCTTCAAGATTTGTATCTTCTGGATAATCCGCAAGAACACAACCTTGGGCCCCATGAAATCTATTTATGAAATTTGTTGTTTCATTTTTGATTTTTTCTCTGATGTCAGAATCTTTCATTCTCAAAAGTGTTTTTTCTCTTCCGCCTTCAAGGCTCCATCTTGGAAACATGCATCCACTTATAGGTGTGCTAGACCAGTAGTAAGGATATTGGTCTCCGGCAACATCGAGCCCTTCATTTCTTGCTTTCTCAATGCCCTCAATAAGCTCATAGCCCCTCCCCCAAAATTTTGGTCCAACGCTTTTGACATGACTTATTTGCACTCTAACCCCAGTCCTTCTAGCGATTTCAATTGCTTCAGCATGAGCAGGAAAAAGACCAGAAGAATCATCACTTTCTGACCTAATATGACTTGAATATAAAATGTTATTTCTGTTTGCGATCTTTGCTAGTTCAATAATTTCTTCGGCACTAGAATATGAACCAGGTGCATACCAAAGGCCAGTTGAAAAACCTAATACACCTTGGTCGCATGCTTTTTGAATTTCATCTTTCATTTTGTTTAATTCATCAGGGTTTGCTTGTCTAGCTTCCATCCCCATGACATAAGACCTCAAATTACCATGACCGATTTGAGCAGCTACATTTATTGATGGAGTATTATTTTCAATTTCAGTTAACCAATCATCAAAATTATTCCAATCCATTTCTTTATTTATTCCATACCGATTTAATCTTTCTTGGAGTTGGTATTTATTATCTTTAGATAATGGGGCACTGAAACTCATTCCACAATTGCCCATTAATTCAAAAGTGACCCCTTGAACCAACTTACTATCTGCATCTGGGTCTACAATGAAAGATAAATCGCTATGAGTATGAAGGTCTATAAAGCCTGGAGTGACTTCGTATCCAGTTGAATCAATTGATTCTTTTCCATTAATAGTATCCGTTCCAATATATGAAATTTTTTCACCAGTTATTCCTATGTTAAGTTTTTTTGATTTTGATGAATCACCAAAATTCACATTTCCGTTCAGCAATACTAAGTCGTACAAATTATTCCCTGCTCCAAAGATCTTTTAAATTATATTTTGGTTGCCATCCTAATTGATCTTTAGTTTTTTTGTTTGAAAATTTTCTATGAGGCAAGTCAGCAAAAACAAAGTAATTTTCTAATCTTGTTGGAAGCTTTTCTAAACTAATTTCCAATGCTTTTTTTATTGCTTCAGCTGCATCTTCCCACCTAATGCTAAATGGTGTTAAATCTGTACCGACTTCTTGAGGGGGCTTTCCAACATTTCTTTCGCCGCCTAGAGTTAAAGAATCATTATAAAAATTATAAAAAAGTAATGTTTGCAAATAAATATAAGAATTATTTTCGGTGTATACTCTACAAATTTCTTGCCCTAATGCTTTGGTAATTGCATATAAATTTACTCCAGGTTGAGGAGGTATGTCAGGATTAATTTCAGAGTCATAATTTTCATATGTCGGACCAGCTACTTGGAAATGAGGACCAGTATTAATTATTCTAGAAATTTTAAATTTTTCTGCAGCTAACATCATATTTAGATTGCCCTTCATGTTAACGTCAAAAGCTATTTTTCTGTCTGTCCTCAAAACAGAAAGGTTTATAATTGCATCAACCCCTTCAGCAACTTCTAGCACTTGGTCAGTATTGGAGATATCAACTTTTACAAAGTTTGTATTTGTATCAATTTGCTCTAAATCCGTTTCAATAATTTCATGATCATCTTTTAATATTTCTGACAACCATGGCCCAAGCATTCCATTTGCACCTAATATCAATACTTTCATAATTTTTTATTCCTCGGGTGATAAAAATGGTCATTAATTGAAGAAGATAAATTTTCTAAATCATCTAACTTATTTGTTAAGTATTTTTGGTTTTCATTTTTTGATTGCAAATGAAAAATCTCAAATTGATTTTTGAAATCAGTTTTTAAAATTCTTGAAATAGTATTTATAAAATCCTCTTCCTTAGTGAAGCAATTAAACTTAGCTTTATTTTTCGGTTCATTGTCAATCGGGAACCCAATTCTTAATAATATTTTTTGAAAAGGGAAAGTTCTTCCAAATTCTTTAAAGATAATTTCAGACAAATTTATTGAAAGGTTAAAAAAATCTTTTTTGGGAAGAGTTTTCCATCTTTCCGTAACTGTAAATCTTTCATTATAGTCAAATACTTCTAAAGAACTAATCATAATTACTTTTTTTATGCCTTGTTCAACAGAAAGGGATAGAGTGTTGTAAATATCTTGAATTTTTAAATTAAATTCTTCTGGGTCTGAACAATTTTTTAGAGTCGAAAGGATAATTAAACAATCTGCATTTGCAATATTTTTCTCATTAACTTCATTAGTAATCTTCACGTCATAATTTTTAAAATTATCAATAATTTTTTCTAGTTTTTCACTGCCAGATTTAATTAAAAGATTCATGTAGTTATTTAATTTATATTTGATTCTTCAAACTTACCTATGAAGATAGTGCAATTTTTCATAGAGTCATCTTCGTCATATCCAGGGCAAAAAAGAATCATGTTGTTGTAAATAACATAATTATTGTATTTGGCTGCTTTAGTTCCGTTCCAGGTATTATTTCTTCCGCCTTCAAGATGAGTTCTTTGATTCAAATTTTCTAACCACAATGAACAATCTTTACTTATACATGCATTCTCACCAACAATATTGTCAGCATACTTTGTTCCTAAATTGACCGCATCATTATGACTAGAATAGAACCTTAATTCATAATCTTCTGGATCACCAAGTTCATTTTTCATGAATCCATAAAAAGCTGATATTGCACCTGGAAGTTCTTTTACATTGTATTCGTTGCTTTTCTTGAATCCAGTCGATTTAAAGTCATTTAAAGATAATAATTTACCTTGATCTGAAATTTTATCCATTGGCACAAAGACTTCTTCGCTTGATGAGCAAGCAAATGCAAATAACACAGAAGTAATGAGTAAAAATTTGATTAAATTTTTCATATTTTTATTATATCAAAGCTGACTTAACTAAATATACAATTTTTTTATTTATTGTAAACTATGACCCATGGTTGATAAAAATGATAAACCAAATATAGTTTTTATATGGAGTGACCAGCAAAGACAAGACACTTTGGAATGTTATGGGAATGACTGGATAAAAACCCCAAGACTTAATGAACTTGCCAACAATTCTTATGTTATAGATAACGCTTATTGTACCCAACCAGTTTGTGCTCCAGCTAGATCATCAGTTATGACTGGATTATATCCACATGCAGCAGGACCAACTGTAAATAAAATTCCACTAAAACAAGATGTCAAAACAATTGCTGAAATTTTAGAAGACAATGATTATCGCACTGGCCATTTGGGTAAATGGCACTTAGGAGATGATACGGTAAAACAAAGAGGTTTTGATGAATGGGTGAGTGTTGAAGATCACACTGTAAGTAGTTATTACGATGGAGAATTGCCATACAGTGATTTACATAATTGGTTAGTAGAAAAAGGGCACACTCCGACAGGTACGGGGCCAACAGGAAGAAAGATATTTGATGATACCGTAAGATCTTATTTGCCAGAGGACAGTCAGATGGCTACATTTCTTGCAGAAAAAGCTGAAGAATTTATTGACAGAAATAAAAAGAATCCGTTTCTTCTGTACGTTAGTACATTTGAGCCTCATTCTCCTTATGGCGGTCCACTTGATGGAATGCACGACCCAAATTCAATTCCAACAGGACCAACTTTTTTAAAAAAGCCTGAAAATGTAGCTGAGATTGATAGAGCAAGGGCAGACTATCATTCTTCTTTTCTTAAAGGAGCTGATCAAAAAAGTGATGAATATATGAATAATTATTTAGCTACAAGAGGCGAAGATTTTTCAACAAGAGAAGGATGGTTAAAGGCAAGGGCAGATTATTATTCAAATATCACTTTGGTGGACAGAATGGTGGGAAGGGTCATTGATTCATTAAAAGAAAATAACTTATATGAAAAAACAATCATAATTTTTACAAGCGATCATGGCGAGATGATGGGAGATCATGGAATGCTTGAAAAAAGAACATTATATGAAGAATCAGCAAGAGTGCCAATGTTAGTTAAACTTCAAAATCAAAAAAGCATGAAAAGGATAAAAGGGAGCTTTAGCCAGATAGACTTTGTCCCTACTCTTCTTTCTAAATTAAACCAGGAATTGCCTACAAATCTTCATGGGCAAGACAGGAGCTATGCATTTGAGGAGTTGGATTTTGGAGATAACGAGGTTGTTGTTGAGTGGAATGGAACGGGTGAAATAAATGACAGGAATTTAGGTACTGAGAAAATTAATGAATTAAACTTAAATCCTAGAAGATCTATAATAATAAATCGCATAAAACTTAATTTAACCCTCAATGATTCTGGTGAGTTATTTGATTTAAATAATGATCCCTATGAAGAAATAAATCTTATTGATAGCCCTGAATACCAGAAAACAATTAAGGCAATGAAGCAAAAATTAATTGAATGGCAAATTAAGACTGAAGACCATTTTAGGTTTGATTAAATGAGCAGATTGTTCAGTAGCTTTACAATTCGTGGGCAAGAAATCAAAAATAAATGCTGGGTTTCTCCAATGTGCCAGTATTCTTCTGAAGATGGATTTTCAAATAACTGGCATTTAGTACATCTTGGCTCAAGGGCAGCTGGGGGTGCAGGGTTAGTAATGACAGAAGCTGCTGCAATTTCACCCGAAGGAAGAATAAGCCCAAATGATTTAGGCATTTGGAAAGATGACCATATTGATGGGCTTTTAAAGATTACAAATTTTATAAAAGAAATGAATGCAATTCCCGCAATTCAGATAGCCCATTCTGGAAGAAAAGGCTCTACCCATAAACCTTGGGAGGAAGGATATTCTGTGCCGGATAATAAAGGTGGTTGGCAGCCAGTAGGTCCTTCATCAATCCCTTTTGATAATAAATCTGTTACACCAAAAGAACTTTCAATTCAGGAAATTAAAGATCTAGAAAATAAATTCGCAAACTCAGCTGTACGGGCTGAAAAAGCTGGATTTAAATGCATAGAGCTTCATATGGCGCACGGCTATTTAGTCCATGAATTTTTATCACCAATTTCCAATAAAAGAGAAGACGATTATGGGGGTAATTTTGAGAATAGAATGAAATTTGCATTAAATATTGTAAAGAAAGTAAGAGGCGCAATTTCAGAAAATACGATACTTTTAGCTAGGATTTCTGCAACTGATTATGCCGATAATGGCTGGGATGAATATCAGTCAGTTGAGCTTTCTAAGAAATTTAAGGGACTTGGAGTTGATTTAATTGATTGTTCTTCGGGAGGAAATTACTCTAAGCAAGAAATAATTGCTGAACCAAATTATCAAGTAAAGTTTTCAAAAAAAATTAAAAAAGAAGCTGGTATTATGACAGGCGCTGTAGGTTTAATAACAGAACCTGATCAAGCAGAAAAAATCCTAAAAGATAATGAAGCTGATGTTATTTTTATGGGGAGAGAGTTACTAAGAAATCCATATTGGCCCTTGAGTTCTATGAAAAAATTGGATGGAAATAATTTTCCTCCTAATCAATACCTTAGATCATTTTAATATTCTGTATTAACTTCTCTTCTTGGAAGCTCAGACAAGATTTTTTCTCTTTCAAAATTTGTCATTGTAAACCATTTTGATATTTCTATTGGGGTCCTTTTGCATCCAATACAATATTCACCAGATTCGTCATACCTACAAATATTTACGCATGGTGAAATAACGTTTTCGAAAAAATCATATGTCATTAATTTAACCCTTTGTGACAGATTCAATCAGTGCCTGAATATAACCCATTGCAAATGCTCTTCCTCTGTGCCCAAAAGGTGTATCTTGAAAAGTGCTTGGCACATGATCATCAATGAAAAAACTATCATAACCAACATCTTTATAAATTTTCATTGCTTTGTGCATGTCTACATAACCCGTATTAACAAATTCTTCGTGAAATTTTGGAACTTGACTTGAGACATTTCTGAAATGTACATAAAGAATTTTTTTTCTTTCACCAAAATATTTTATCATTTCATAAATATCATCATTCATTTCTGCAAAAGTTCCTTGGCAAAATTCAATACCATTACTATCTGAAGGATAGATTTCAATTAATCTCTTGTATGCATCGAAACTTCTCATAAGTTGCGGGATCCCACCTAAAACTGGAACTGGTGGATCACATGGGTGAATACCTAGCCTTATTCCTTCTTCTTCGGCAATTGGAGTAATAATTTTTATCCAGTATTCTAGGTTCTCCCACATCTCTTCTTCTGTATATTCTCTATCATGAGTAATAGGAAGATTTTGTGCTGAATCATAATCAAAAGCTGTAGCTTCTGCATTTCCTCTTATATATTCTGGCTTGGTCCTCCATACTTGAGATGGCATCCAGTTGTAACCAAATATTGGAATTCCCGCCCTGGCAATATTTTTTATTGTATATATCATATTTTCAATCTGCTCATCCCTTTTTGGGCCACCAAGCATAATATGATCGTAAAATTTTGTTGGAACATTTTCTAATGCACTTAGTTTCATTCCATAACTCTCTACAGTACGTCTAAGGCTTACCAAATCTTTTAATTCCCATCTGTTGTTATGATCTAAAAGATGATTATCTTTATCACTGTTCTGGTTGAGTAAAATATCTGTGGCCCCATATTCCTTAGCAAATTTTAAAAATTCTGGAGAAGGTTTATGGAATTGTCCCAGCCCGCATCTCATATGATTTCCTTTACAAGTTTATTTCATGATAACTCTAATGGACTTTTTTTTGGAATCCCTACTCTTCTTGGGTATGATTTTGGAGTATATCTGACTTTTTTATAGATAACTATTGAAGACATATCTGTCACTGCTGAATAATTCGAAAGGCTTCCCCCAAGTACTTTTGCTGAGTACTCAGATTCAATTATTTCTTTGGAAATGTTCTTACCTTTTATATAAAGTGTCTCTCCTGATAATTTTAAAAATGGTAAGGCAAATTCGTGAAGTGTCGAAATTTTTGAAAGTGCCCTAGAAATACATAAATCATACTTTTCTCTGTGGTCATTGTTATGAGCTAGATCTTCAATTCTGGCACAAATAATATTTGTATGAATCTTTAATTTAGATGAAACCATTTTTAAAAAATCACACTTCTTATTATTGGAATCTACTAATGTTAAATTAACATCATCTTTAATAATTTTTAGGGGTATTCCAGGAATTCCAGCACCAGTACCAATATCTATAATTTTTGAAGAATCAGTTAAATTTATATTTGCATAATTGATTGTTGAGATACTTTCAGAAATTAATTTATCTTTAATAGCTTCAATATTTTTTAATCCAGTTAAGTTGTATTTTTTATTTTCGCTGTAAATTAATTCAGTATATTCATTCAATTTTTCTAATTGATCATTTTTAAGCATATTTCCTTGAATATTTTTTTCCTAAAAAATAATTATATAATTATGTTCATTATGTCAGATAATTGTTGTTCTCCACAAAGCGATAGAAAAGATATTGAAATCAATATTTCAACTGAAAAATCTTATTCTGACAATAACTCTAAGATTGCATTTGAACACCTTGATGGAGGTTGGTTCTTTATGGGGTCTGAAGAAAAGTATGTATTTCCAGGAGATGGAGAGGGGCCTGTAAGAAAAGTATATGTTGATGAATTTTCTATATCAAAATACTCAGTTACTATTTCAGAGTTTAATGAATTCATTAAAGAGACTAATTATGTAACAGACGCAGAAAAATTTGGGTGGTCATTTGTTTTCTTTGAACAATTCGAAAAAAGAGATCAAAATGAGTCAGTCCAAAACGCTCCATGGTGGATAAAAGTAGAAAACGCAAACTGGAATCTTCCGGACGGTGAAAATATTGGAATCGATAATTTTCCTGATCATCCTGTTACACATATTTCATGGAGGGACGCACAAGAATATTGTAAATGGAGTGGAACAAGATTGCCCACTGAAGCAGAATGGGAGTATGCAGCAAGAGGCGGGCTCGAGCAAAAGAAATTTCCATGGGGCGATGAGCTTTTAATTGATGGAAAAATCCAGTGCAATATTTTTGATGGCGAGTTTCCTTATCAAAATAATGCACCTGCTGAGATGAAATTTACAACAAAGGTAGATGAATTTAATCCAAATAACTTCGGCTTATTTAATATGGTAGGGAATGTTTGGGAATGGACACAAGATTGGTTTACAAGATTTCATGATTTAGAAATCAATGTGAATCCTTCAGGGCCAGAAAAGGGCAATAATAAAGTAATTAGAGGCGGATCCTTTTTGTGTCATGATAGTTATTGCAATAGATATAGAACTTCTGCAAGGACAAGCAATTCAATTGATTCATCGACTTCAAACATGGGCTTTAGAGTAGTAAAAAATTGACCAAATTTTTAACTTTAATTTTAATTTTTCAGATTTTTTTTATTAGTTGTCAATCAAATGATGATAGTAATCTCGATGATATAGTTGATGATAAATTCCAGTTCAGTATTTTTAAATATGAATTAAATTCAATTCTGAATTTATTTTTGGAAAGATATGGATTTAAAAAACCTGAATCACAAAATGAAATTGTAAAAAAATTACTTATAAATGAATTATATGATCAAAACATGGATTATATTTTTAACATAATTTTTCCAACCCCTGAATTTACTGTTGGAAATTCACCTAAATTATTGGTGACTTCTCCAAGAAACAAAATTGAAAGAAAAGGGGAGCTTTTATTAACTTCTTCTTTAAACATAAATGAAATTGAGGCTTTAGAAAGTGCTACTGAAAATAAAGATCTGTCTTCAATAATCATAGATATTGGAGGCATTGCAGCATACCCATCAATTATTTCTGATGGAAAGAGCCTGAGAGAATTATTTTTAACAGTAAGTCATGAATGGCTTCATCAGTATTTAATATTCCATCCTTTAGGAAGGTCATATTTTTCAAGCCCAGAAATGAAAGAAATTAATGAAACTCTTGCAAATATATTTTCTAATAGATTGTTAGATGGTCTTTGCAAAAAAAATTTTGAATCGAAAAATGAATTATGCGGACAATATAAAAAAAGTAATAAGACTGAATTTAATTACAGAGAATTTATGAAAAAATTAAGAATTGAAGTTGATTCTTTGTTGGCTAAGAGGAAAATAAATGATGCTGAAAAACTTATGCAAGAATCTACATTAATATTAAACTCTAACGGTGTAAAAATAAGAAAAATAAACCAAGCATGGTTTGCATTTAATGGTACCTATGGAGACTCACCAAGTTCAATTTCAAATTTTAATGATGAATTAAATGATTTAATTGATAGTTATGACAATTTACATGATGCTATTGATGATATTAAAAATATAAGTTCAATAGATGATTATAAAATTATGATCGAATAGGTACTGACATCGACAGATGAATGATATACTATATTTAAGTTATGAAATCAGTAATGTCTAAATTAGTAAATAATTTTGTATATAGACCTCCGTCTGGAGACAATAACAAAGAGGAGCCTTCTCTAGAAGAGTTGTTAGGAAGGCTTAATATTAAAATTCCTAAAATCCCTGGCTTAGGAAGCGGGTCTCCATTCTTAGGGTTAATAATTATCTTGGTTGTGGCAATATTGTGGATTGCATCTGGTGTCTATTCTGTTCAGCCCGATGAGAAAGCTGTGCTTAGGACTTTTGGGAAATACGTTGCAACAACTGAACCTGGTCTTAGATGGCACTGGCCTGGCCCTGTCGGGAATACTGATATAGTTGCTGTTACAAAAACAAGAAGACTAGAACTTGGATTTAGGGGAATAGAAGAGCAGGCAGGTATTTTTAAAGAAGTTCCAGCTGAAGCCAACATGATAACTGGAGATGAAAATATTGTTCAAGCTCAGGCAGTAATTCAGTATAGAATCAGCGACCCTAAAGCTTACTTATTTCATGTTGATGATCCAGGTGAATCTGATAGAGGCATTGATGAAGGTCAACCAGATGGTAAAACATTAAGAGATATAACTGAAACAACTCTTAGGCAAATAGTTGGGTCTAGAAACATTGATGATATTTTGACAACTGAAAAAGAAGCAGTGCAACAAGAAGTATTATCTAAAATGAGAGAGATAAACGAAGCTTACGAAACTGGAATTGATGTTCAACAAGTACTTCTCCAAAATGTAAATCCTCCAGCAGCAGTACAAGATGCATTCGAAGATGTTGTTAGAGCTAGAGAAGATAGAGATAGAATTATTAACCTTGCGGAAGCATATCAAGCTGACCAGTTACCAAGAGCTCAGGGTGAAGCTGCAAAAATTATTGAAGCAGCAGAAGCTTATAAAGAAGGAAGATTGCAAATTGCTGAGGGTGAAGCAGCAGGTTTCGAAGAGTTATTGAAGGCATATAAACAATCAAAAGATGTTACTAGAACAAGATTATATTTGGACGCGATAAATGAAATTTTACCTAAAGTTAAGAAATATATTATTTCTGATTCATCAGCGCCATTACCTTTACTTCAACTTGGAAATAATACAGTAGGTGGCGAATAAATGAGAAAGACTTTAATACCAATAATTATAGTTCTTGTATTTCTGTTTGTAGGACTACCGCAAATTTTCTTTGTAATTGATGAAAGGGAAGTTGCAATTGTCACTAGGTTCGGTGCTTTCCAGAAAGAATATACTGAGCCAGGTTTGAAAATTAAAACTCCAATTATTGATAATGTTCAAAGATTTGATAAAAGGTTATTAAGAATAGATGCTTCTCCTACAAGCTTGCTTACAAAGGATAAAAAGAACTTAGTTATAGATGTTTATGCTAGATACAAGATAGTAGACCCCCTCCTTTTCTTTCAGGCAATTGGTAATGAACTTCAAGCAGAATCTAAGCTAGGAGATATTGTTAACTCAAGGTTACGAGATGAAGTGGCACAAGATAACCAAGAAGAAATAATTGCTGAAGTCAGAGAAGAAATTATGAGTAAAGTTACTCGAGCCAGCAACTTCGTTGATATTAGCAGAAATGAAGCATTAAATTTAGAAAATGGATTAAATAACAATCTTGTTGTTATTGATTTAGTTGCGAATACTTTAGATGGCACATCAAGGCAAGCAACTCAACAAGAAATTAACCTAATATCATCAAATCCTTCTCCTTCAGAATTAAGTGGTTTTGAAGTTAGATATAAGCTTCCCATTAAAGAAGTTTTTGGTGCAGAAATTATAGATGTAAGAATAAAAAGAGCTGATTTTCCTGACTCAATTGAAAGTTCAGTTTTCTCAAGAATGCAAGCAGAAAGAGAAAGAATTGCTAATGCATTTAGAGCAGAAGGTGCCCAAAGAGATGCTGAAATTAGAGCAAATGTTGACAGGCAAGTTACAGTTCTTATTCAAACAGCACAAGGTACTGATGCTAAATTAAGAGGTGAAGCTGAATCAGAATCAATATCTATATTAGCCGAAGCTCTTAACAAAGATCCTGAACTTTATGCATTCCAAAGATATTTAAAGAGCTACATAAAGATATTAAATTCTGAGGATACAATTGTATTGTCACCTGAAAGTCCTCTATTTAAATACCTGAAAGATCAGCAGGTAAGCGAAGACATTTTTGAGAGCGTAGAATAATTAGTTTTTCTTTGAAAGTTCAATAATTCTTTTAATTTTTTTAGGATCCTTTTTTCCGTTAGTTTCTACGCCAGAAGCAATATCAATTCCAAAAGGGCTAAAATTATTTAGCAGATCCAATATATTTTCTGGGTTTAATCCACCTGAAGAAAAAACATTTGTTGTATTGATAGAATTTTTAAATTCATTCCAATTAAATTTTTCTCCAGTCCCACCCAATGCATTTTCTTTATAGGTATCTAAAATTACATAATTATGAATCATGAGTGAGTCTTGTATTTTTTTTATAATTAACTCGTCAGTATCTTCAGATTTTATTCTTATTTGTTTCATTGAAGGAACCGGTGTATCAATATCCCCTTCTCCGCATATTTGAACAAAGTCTAGTTTTGAATATTCTGATATTTTTTCAATTGAATTAAATATATTTTTATCAAATAATCCAACACATTTGAACTTTCTCTTTGGAAATTTTTTTCTTAGGTTGTTTATAATACCTAAAGCATTGTCAGGTGAAATTACTCTCTTTGAGCTTTCAATAAAATTAAATCCTAAATAATCCGCACCACTTATAATTGATGCTTCTCCACTTTCTAAATCTTTGATTCCACAAATTTTTATTTGCATTTTTTTACATTAGATAATTTTTTGATGTGGTCATTGATATTTTTACTTTTTAAAATAGATTCTCCAACAAGAACACCATCAGCTCCCTGTTCAGACATCAGTTCCACATCTTCAATTGTTTTTATTCCACTTTCAGAAATGAGTATTTTATCTTTTGGGACCATGGGTGATAGTTCTTCAAAAACTTTTAGTGATGTTTCTAAATTATTTAAGTTTCTATTATTTATTCCAATGACATCAGCTCCATTATTTAGAGCAAGATGCAATTCATGTTCATTAAATATTTCTACAAGAGGAGTTATAGACAAATCTTTACATGTTTTAATTAATTGATTTAATTCTTTTTCATCTAGAATAGAAACAATTATTAAAGCCGCCGAAGCTCCATTTAATGCCCCTTCATAAAGTTGATAAACATCAAAAATAAAATCTTTTTGTAAAACAGGCACATTATTTTTTTTACAAATTGATGCAACTTCTTTCAAATCTGACAATGATCCACCAAATCTAGTTTTTTCTGTCAAAATTGAAATTGCTGATACTCCACCTTCAATATAAGCATTTGTAATATTATATAAATCTAACTCAGGTAATATGTCTCCTGCAGATGCTGAGGATCTTTTTATTTCAGCAATTAGGGATATTTCATTCGAATTAAAAATGTTTTTAAAATCAATTGGTTTACTAATTTCAGTTGTTTTAATTTTTAATTCTTGAAGTGAGACCTTATACTTAGATTCATCAACTAATTTTTTTTTATCTTCAATTATTTGTTTTAGTACGCTACCTAATTGCATATCTAGTCCATCTTATTTGATAATTCAATAAGCTCGATCAATTTAGATTGTGCAGCCCCAGAGTCAATAGAAGTCTTAGCCATTTCAGAAGCATCTTGAAAACTATCAGTCTTACCAGAAGCTACCAATGCAGCAGCAGCATTAATAATCACAGCATTTCTTCTTGAGGATATATTACTTTTTTCTAAAGGGTCAGAACCTTGACCATCAAAAATATCTTTTATCGTATCAACACTTTCTTCAATGCTGTCAACAATTAAATTATCTAATTTGGACTCTGGTAAACCGAAATCTGATATCCTTGCCCTTCTTCTTTTTACTTTATCTTTGTTAACCTGCCATATATTTGTATTACCCTCTACACTTATCTCATCTAAATTATTGTGACCATTAACAACAATAGAATTTTTAGTACCTAATATTTTTAATGCTTCTGCTACCTTTTCAGCAGATTCATAGCTAGATATTCCTATTAATTGATTAGAGGCGCCTGCAGGATTAGTAAGAGGCCCCAGAATATTAAATATTGTAGGTATCCCAATTTCTTTTCTTAAAGGTGATGCAAACTTCATGGCTGGATGAAATGATTGTGCAAATATAAAACCTATTCCAATTTCTTGAATGCACTTTTTTACAGAATATGGAGATAATGTAATTTTTACTCCTAATGATTCCAATGCATCAGCACTACCTGATGATCCTGATATTGCTCTATTTCCGTGTTTTGCTACCTTGATGCCTGCGCCAGCAACAACAAATGCAACAGCTGTTGAAATATTAAAAGTTTTCAGTCCATCTCCCCCCGTACCACATGTATCTAGTAAAGGCTCGTCTAAATCTACTTTTAGAGATTTATCTCTCATTGCTGTAGCTAAACCTGCTATCTCAGTAGGAGTTTCACCTTTCATTTTCATTGCAATTATAAAAGCTCCAAATTGAGAAGGTGTAACCTCTCCACTCATTATTTCATTCATAGATAGCTTAGCTAATTCAAAATCTAAATCCTCATTATTTGTTGCTAATTTTATGGCTTGTAATATCTTTTTATTTTCCATAATTTAAAAAATTGTTGATCATTTCTTTACCATTTTCTGTGAAAATGGATTCTGGGTGAAATTGTATTCCTTCAATATCGTAATTCTTGTGCCTTACGCCCATTATTACCCCGCTTTCACTTCTTGCAGTAACCTCAAGTTCTTCAGGTAATGTTTTTTCATCAATTGACAATGAGTGATATCTTACAACTTTAAGAGGATTTTTAATATTTTTAAATACACCTTTTCCGTCATGGGTAATTTCGGAGATTTTTCCATGCTTTACTTCCCCAGCATAACCTACTTTAGCCCCATATGTTGACCCAATACATTGATGACCAAGACAAACACCTAATATAGGAATAATTGGGGCCATTTTTTTTATTAATTCTTCAGAAATGCCAGCATTTTCAGGGTTTGAAGGCCCTGGTGAAACAACTAGTTTGTCAGGTGCCATTTTTTCAATTTCTGATATTTCTATTTCATCGTTCCGGAAAACTTTTACTTTAGCACCAAGCTCAGTCATATATTGAAAAAGGTTGTAAGTAAAACTGTCGTAGTTGTCTATAAGTATAATCATTTATATTTACCAAAAAGCTTTTACCTTATCTAAGGTCTCTTGATATTCTACCTCAGGTATAGAGTCAAATACTATTCCTCCTCCTCCATTAAATGACAATTCTTCACCTTTTTTAACAACAGTACGGATAATGGTACTTGTTTCTAAATTACCATTGTTTGAAAACCAGCCAATTGCACCGCAATAAGCCCCTCGCCCTTCTTCTTCAAGCTCGTTTATTAGTTCTGCAGCTCTTATTTTAGGAGCGCCAACCAAAGTTCCTATTGGGAATGTAGATGAAAATGCATCAAGAAAATCTTTGCCTTCTCTTAATTTTGCATTTACTTCTGATACTAAATGAATTACATTTCTGTATGCCATTGTTTCCATTAATTTGTCTACTTTCACCGAGCCTGGTATAGCAACTTTACCCAAATCGTTGCGAGCTAAATCAACAAGCATAATATGCTCAGCATTGTCTTTAATACTGGATTTTAATTTTTTGATTAGGCTTTTTGTTTTACCTTTTTTGGATCCTATAGTTCCTGCAACCGGCCTTATAGTTGCAACATTATTTTTTACCTTTAAAAACATTTCCGGAGATGAGCCAGTAATTGAAAATTTTTTGTCAGATATTTGATAAACATATTCAGATGGATAATTTGTAGATAAGTATTCAAGCAGTTCCTGGTCATTTATTTTTGAAATTTTTTTAAATCTTTGTGTAAGTACGCATTGAATTAATTCTCCAGAAATTATCTCTTCTTTTATCTTTTTAATTTTTTTCAAATATTTACTTTTATTGGTTATAGGTTTACTTTTCTGACCTTTCAGTTTTTCAGGCGATTTAATACTAAATTGTTTTGATTTCTCATAAATAAAATCTGCAATTCTAATTAAGTCTTCAATATAATCATCATAATTTTCTGTAGATGACCTATACTTTTTTGAGATAGTTATAGACTTACCCTTATGATCATATGTGGATATTATTTCTGGATTTAGAATTATACATTCAGGACAACCATTTGGATCCTTTTTCAATTTGGGAACTTTATCAAAATACTGGAAACATTCATACGAAAAATAAGAGAATAATCCAGAATGTTTATTTTCACTACAATAAGTTAATGATTTATTTTTATTGATTAATTTTCTAATTTCTTTTATTGGATTTACTCCATTAGTCCTAGTGGCTCCTGAAATTTTGTGCCCCATAATTGTTTCATATGGTTCTTTTTCTCCAGGATGTGTTTTTTGCATATAAAAGCAATCTTCTGATCTCATTATCTTGTGAACTATTAAAGGGTTTAAATTAAAGTTCTTTATCTTTAAAGATAAAAAAATACTTTGATATTTTGGAGAAATTATTTGATATTCTTTTTTATTTGGGGTAACTAAATAGTTATCTCTTTGTTGAGTTTTCTGCATGTTCTAAGGCTTTAATTAATGCTCCCATTTTTGCTAAACATTCGTTATGTTCTGACTCAGGATCAGAATCAGCAACAATACCTGCACCTGCTTGAAGAATTGCTATATTATCTTTTAAAACTATTGTTCTGATAGCTATTGCTGTATCCATGTTCCCATCGTATGAAAAATATCCAACTGCACCTGAATAAGGCCCCCTTTTATATTTTTCTTTTTCAGATATTAATTTCATTGCCCGAACTTTTGGAGCACCTGTTACTGTTCCAGCTGGAAATGCTGATCTTAAAACATCAAAAGCATTGAAACTTTTATCTATATCTGCCTCAACATGAGAAACAATATGCATCACATGGCTATACCTTTCTATTTCCATTTGTTGGGTAACCTTAACTGTTCCTGGTTTGGCTATTCTACCAAGATCATTTCTGCCCAAGTCAAGCAACATTAGATGTTCAGCAATTTCTTTTTCATCCCTCAATAAATCTTGCTCATTCTCCAAGTCATCATTTTCATTTTTTCCTCTAGGCCTTGTTCCAGCAATAGGATGCACTTCTGTTTTTCCATTTTGAAGTTTTACTAGTAATTCTGGCGAAGATCCAATAATTTTAAATTCATCACAATCTAAAAGAAACATGTATGGAGAAGGATTAATTTTTCTTAATGAAGAAAAGATATCTATTGGTTGCGCTTCTACCTCAACTGTTATTTTCTGAGATAAAACTGCCTGTATCATTTCACCAGAATAGATAAGCTTCTTTGTTTCTTCAACAGAATTCATGAACTCTTCTTTTGGTGTCAAATAATTTACTTTAAGAGAAACATTATCATTATCTGTATCTTTAAATTCTTCTTCACTATCTAATGAACTTTCAATCACTTGAGATATAGTTTTTATTTCATCTATTGATTTTTCATATTCTTTTTCAAAATTTTCTGAATCTCTCAAGTCGGCATGAGAAATAATAAAAACTTTATTGTCTTCATTGTCAAAAACAATTAATGAACTTGTGATAAAAAATATACTTTCAGGAAAATAAGATGTTTGATCTTCAATTTTATTGATGCTGGGCTCAAAATAACTTACTGCTTCATAAGAAATAAATCCAACAGCACCGCTATTAAATTCTGGCAATCCTTCTAGCTTTGGAGTTCTTATATTTTCTAATTGTTCTTCAAGTTTATTTAATGGATCAATTTTTTTAAATTTCTCTTTATCTCCAGTTTTAATAATTTTATTTGGGTTAAATCCAATAAAGCTATATCTTGCAAAATTTTTATTACCCTCCACAGATTCTAAAAGAAATGTGTTTGCATGATTTTTCAAATTTTTGTAAACAGAAACAGGTGTTTTTTTGCCTTTTTCAATGACTTTATATATAGGAATTAAATTATAATTTTTTGATAAATCATTAAAAAGTTCTATTGAAATATCTGCTTGAATATTTTCTACCATCTTGAAGTATATGAATCTATTTTCATTGCAGACCTAACCATTCTCATCGTTTCATCAGCAATTTTTCTAGCATTATCTGTCCCTGCCATTAATGCTTCTTCAACCAATGTAGGATTTTTTTCATAATAGTCTCTCTTTTCTCTAATTGGTCGCAGAAAATTATTTATTGCAATAGCTAAATCTTTTTTAACTTCCACATCACCAACTTTCCCTTCTCTGTATCTTGTTTTAAAATCTTCTACTTTTTCTTTATCGTCATTGAAGGCGTCATGATATTCAAAAACAGGATTCCCTTCTACTGTTCCAGGGTCAGTTGCCTTCAATCTGTTAGGGTCAGTGTACATTGACATAACAGCTTTATTTACTTGGTCTTCTGAAAACCTAAGCTCTATGACGTTACCTTTCGATTTGCTCATTTTATTGCCACCATCAGTCCCTTTGAGTCTTGGCACCCTTCCAATCTTTATTCCAGGCTCACTAAATATCGGTTCAAAGATTCTATTAAATTTTCTTACAACTTCTCTAGTCATTTCTATATGTGGGGCCTGATCCTCTCCTACAGGAACTAAATCAGCTCTAGGAAGTAAAATATCAGCTACTTGACTCATAGGATAATTAAAAAATCCTACAGTTCTTTTCTCTACTGCAAGTTGATCTATTTCACTTTTTAAAGTTGGATTTCTCTCGAGCATACCTAGTGGAGTTACAAAACTTAGTAGCATAGTAAGTTCAGCGTGTTCAGGAACATAGCTTTGAATAACAAAGTTACTTTTATTTGGATCCAATCCAACTGAAAGCCAGTCAATTGCAACTTGTCTAACAGAATCAGTTATTTTATCTATATCATCAAAATTATCCCCAAGAGCTTGGTAGTCTGCTATAAGAAAGAAAGATTCATAAGAGTCTTGAAACTCTAGCCATGTCTCTAATGCTCCTACATAATGACCAAGATGAAGTGCTCCAGTTGGTCTTATTCCAGTTAATATTCTTTTCTTTTTATCCATTTATGTTCTTTGATCCCAATTTTTACCGAATTTATCAAACCTGTTGTTCAATTCATTGACAACTTCTTTTGGCATTTCAAGACATTCTTTATACATATCTATGTTACTCAAAAGATGTTTAGGGTTCTGTGTTCCAATTATACCAACATCTATATCATTAAAGCTAAATGTATAACCCATCGAAGTCATAATTCTGTCTTTCGGTTCATTAATAATACTTCCCTCTCCAGTCATTATCCCTGCTCTATTAAAATATTCTTCTGCATAATTAGTTGGAGCAGAGTGAACATTTGGATTTTCATTTGCTCTCCAAGCTCCATTTGCAATTGGTCGCTTTGCAATAAGACCTAATTCATTTTGTTCAACCAAATCAAATAATTTATATCTTGCTTTTTGTTCAACCAAATTAAAACTGGTTTGTATAGTTTCAAACTTGTTACTTTCAGCAGCCCAAATAGCAGCATCATTATCACCGCTAAAACCAAGATGAATAATTTTTCCATCAGACCTTGCTTCTTCAAGAGCTTTTATCACCTCTCCTTTTTCTAAGGCATCAACACCACAAGAATGTAGTTGCATGATATCTACTCTATCTGTTTGAAGAAGATTAAGGCTCCTATCGATACTTTTTTTTATGCCTTCATAGCTCCAATCAGGAAGACTAGAATCAAATCTTGAAGAATGCCCACATTTAGAAGCTAAAATAATATCGTTTCTGTATTTAGATAAATTTTCACCAACAAATTCTTCACTTTTGCCGTAGCAAGAGGATGTATCAAAAAAATTTATTCCATTATTTAATGCGGTATGAAGAATTTCTTTTGAAATTTCTTTATTGCTTGAACCTATTTCAGATAAACCAATGCCAAGCCTGCTAACTTTGAGACCTGTTTTACCAAGTAAAACTTTTTCCATATTTACTCCCAACAATAAAAACGACCCACGATTAAAGTGGGTCGCTTTAAATTTTGTTTAAATAGTCGAGTTAGCCTATTTGCTTTTCAACTTCAGCAACATCTTTGTCGCTAAGTATTCTAAATACTTTTGAAGATGGATCCTCAGCAGCTACACCTTGAACTGCCTTTCGGCCATTCTTCATTGTAACTATTTTAGGGTTAGCAATTTCAACAACTTTCTTTAATTTAACACTGTACGCTGTTAACTTCATTTAAAGACCTCCTAGTCCAATCTTAGAGTAACGTCGATTTACATCTAAATTAATATACTAGAATTGTACTTAAATAAACTTGAATGTTCAACTATAATGTATAAAAATCTACTTGTAGTAATTATGCTACATTTAAGTTTGCAATCTTTAAATTAAATAATTTAAAAAAGAAAGCTCAAGGAAAAATTGATTGAAAAAATTGAAAAACTGAAAATCAAAGCTGAAAATGACCTAAAATCGTGTGTTTCAGACAAAGATTTTGAAGATTGGAGAGTAAATTATTTAGGTAGAAAGTCTGAACTTTCTGATATTTTGAAGAATATTAAGAATCTTGATCAGGAACAAAAAAAAGTTGTCGGATCTCTGGGGAATAAAACAAGAATCGAATTGGAAGGGAAGCTTAAGGATACAAAAAATCGAATTTCGGGAACAATTGGGACTTCAAAATCATCTGAAGATTATTCATTGCCAAGTAGGCATATTTCAATGGGAAAGCTTCATCCTGTTACATTAACTCTGAGGGAAATAAGAAAGGCATTTGTTTCTTTAGGGTTTCAAATCGCAGAAGGTCCTGAAATTGAGTTAGATAAATATAATTTTGATATGCTCAATATTCCTGAAGATCATCCGGCTAGAGATATGTGGGACACAATGTGGATAGATGAAAAAATCAACAAGAATGGTGAAAAAATGCTTTTACGGACTCATACCTCACCTGTTCAAGCAAGAATAATGGAAAATCAAGACCCTCCAATAAGAGTAATTGTTCCAGGAAAGTGTTATAGATACGAAGCAACAGACTCTACTCATGAATGGCACTTTTATCAAGTTGAAGGTTTGGCTGTTGATAAAAATTTAACTTTTTCTGACTTAAAGGGAACCTTGTATGAATTTGCAAAAAAAATGTTTGGAAGTGAAACAAAAATTAGATTTAGATGCGATTATTTTCCATTCGTTGAACCTGGTGTCGATATGTCAATATATTGGGAAGGTAAATGGTTAGAAATTTTAGGTGCAGGAATGGTTCATCCAAAGGTTTTCGAAAAAGCAGGATATAAGGATAAAAATTTATCAGGATTTGCGTTTGGAATGGGTCCTGAAAGGATTGCTATGATAAAGCACAATATAGACGATATTAGATTATTTTATTCAAATGATTTGAGATTTTTAGAGCAATTTTAGGAAATTATGAAAGTACCAATTAGCTGGCTAAAAAAATATATTAAAGTTGATGAAGGAAGCATTGATGACTTGCTTCATCGTTTGACTTTAGCAGGAACTGAAGTCGAATCTGTTCAAACTCAAGGAAACTGGGAAGGCATTATAGTAGGGCAAGTATCAGAAGTCTCTAAGCACCCAAATGCTGACAGACTAAATCTTGTAAAAGTAAATTCAGGTGATAGTGTGCTTGATGTAGTTTGTGGAGCCAGCAACCTATATGTTGATCAAAAAGTAGCATTTGCACCAGTTGGATCTAAATTGTTCAGTCCTAAAAGCAAAAAGATGGAAACTTTAAAAAAATCAAAAATTAGAGGTGAAATATCAAATGGAATGATATGCTCTTCACTTGAATTAGGTTTAGGAGATGACCATGATGGAATTTTGGATTTAAATCAGGATTTTGAAATTGGAAGAAAACTTGAAGATTATTATTCTGACACTATTATTGATTTTGAATTAACACCAAACCGACCAGATTGTTTAGGAATATATGGTATTGCAAGAGAGGTTGCTGCTGTTACAGGAAACGATTTAAAAAATATAGAAATGTTTAATAAACAATCGGCTGAATCATCAGATAATTTAGAAATTGATATTGAGGCAAAGAATTTATGTAAAAGATATATGGGAGCAGTAATTGAAGGCGTAAAAATTCAAGAGTCACCTGAATGGTTAAAATCAGCATTAATTTCTATTGGTGAAAACCCCATAAACAATATAGTAGACATAACAAATTACGTAATGTTTGAGCTCGGACAACCTTTGCATGCATTTGATTACGAAAAAATAAATAACAGCAAAATTATTATAAGAAATGCAAAAAAAGGTGAAAAATTAGTCACCCTAGATGAAGAAGCAAGAGAGTTAACCGAAGAAATGCTTGTTGTTGCGGATTCAGATATTCCAATAGCTCTTGCAGGTATTAAAGGAGGTAAAGAATCTGGCATTCAGAATGGCACATCTAAAATAGTACTTGAATCAGCATGTTTTGAAGGTGGTAATAATAGAAAAACAGCTAATCATTTTGATTTAAAAAGTCAGGCAACTTTAAGATTCGAAAAGAACCTTAAACCAGAATTAAGTGAAATTGCATTCAATAGAGCATTGCATCTAATCTTGGAAATTTGTGGAGGAAATATATCCTCAGAAATTATTGATACTGGCTTTCAAAAAAGTGATGAAATAATCGAACTTTCTTTAAATAAAATCAATTCATTATTAGGTTTTTCATTTAAAGAAAAATCAGTTGATGAAATTTTTTCTAGATTAAATTTTGAGTTCAAAAAAACAAAAAACCAAGAAGAGATTACATATAAAGTTTTATCACCTTTTTGGAGGCCTGATATAAATATTCCAGAAGATTTGATTGAAGAAATCAGTAGGATTGAAGGATATGATTCAATTCCTGCCACACCAATTTCTGGTGTGATTCCTGAATGGAAACCAAATAATTATTTAGAATTTTTAGATGAAGTTATTGATCTAAGTGTTGCTTTAGGCTTTAATGAAGTAATTAATTATTCTGCAGATTCATTAAAGAACATTAAATACTTTTGCCCTGAGATAAATGAAGATGAATTCATAAAAATACTTAACCCTATGTCAAGCGAAGTTGAATACATGAAGCCGTCACTTAAGTCTGGAATGCTAAAAACATTAAGTTTAAATTCTAGAAATCTAAATAAAAATATTAATTTATTTGAAGTGGGTACAACTTTTAAAAAATCAAAAAAAGGTAACTTGCCAATTCAAGAAAAAAATTTAGTCATAGGAATAATAGGTAATCGTGAAAAAACTATTTGGGATAATGAAAGAAAAATTGATTATTATGATGCAAAATCATTTATTGATAATTTTTTTAAAAATTTAAAAATTCAATTTGACTTAACACCTAAAGAACATGCTTATTTTCAAGACGGAATGAGCTACGTCATTAAAATTAATAATGAGGAAGTAGGAGAATTTGGAGAGGTTTCAAAAAAAGTTTCTTCTACATTTGAGGTTAAAAATCAAAGTGTTTTTATTGTAGAAATTAATTTAAAAAAAGTTTTTAATAATTACATTAAAAAAAGTGAAATAAAGTATGAGCAAATAAATAAATTTCCTGTATCTAAGAGGGATATTAGTTTTATTTTAGAGGACTCAATTTTATCTGAAGCCATAACTAATGAAATTTCAGATTTTGATTTAATTTTAGGAATAAATGTTATTGATATATATAAAGATAATTCACTTGGTGACAGAAAAAAATCTTTAACAGTGAGATTAATATATGGTTCTGATGAAAGAACATTGTCTGGAGAAGAAATAGATAATTGTGAAAAAATATTTTTATCTCATTTATCAAAAAAAATTGACTTTGATATAAGAGATTAAAATGAAATCAAGAGATAATAACGATTTAATTTCTGTTGAAAATGCACAAGAAATAATTTTTTCTAAATTTAAAAAACTTCAATCTATCCAAAAAAAATTAATTGACTCCAATGGTTTTATTTTGGACGAAGAAATAAATGCATTATTTGATTTGCCAAATAAAAATAATTCTGCAATGGATGGTTTTGCAGTAAGGCATGATGATCTGGAAATAAATAAGTCACTTAGGGTTGTTGGTAGAGTTGGCGCCGAATCAGTTACAGATTACGTAATCAAAAAAGATGAGGCTATGAGAATAATGACAGGCAGCGGCATTCCTAAAGGTGCAGATTCTGTAGTTCCTTTTGAGAACACAAATAATAACCCCCATAAAGGTGATGATTTTCCAGATGTTGTACTTATAAATGAAATTGTAAATAAAGGTGACAACATTAGGTTATCCGGTCAAGATTATAAATTTGGTGAAATTGTTGTTGAAAACGGAATGTTGATAGATCCTGCAATTATAGGTGCGATTGCATCTTTTGGTGTAAATGAAGTCAATGTAATCAGAAAACCTATAGTTTCACTAATCTCAACTGGAAATGAATTAGTAATGCCTGGGGAGAAATTAAATGAGGGTCAAATTTACGACTCAAATTCTTTTGCCCTTTCTGCTGCTATTAGCAGCTCTGGCGCCGAGTGTAAGATGCACAAGATTCTTTCAGATAAGAAAGAAGATGTTGATAAATTGTATGAAAATTGTAGTCGAAGCGACCTTATAGTAACTATAGGAGGAGTATCAAAAGGAGATTTTGATTTAATAAGAGACGCAATTTCTAGTAAAGGTAATATTGATTTTTGGGGTATAAATATGAAGCCAGGAAAACCATTAGCATTTGGTCAGGTTGTTTTAAATAATAAAAAAGTATTTCATATTGGTTTGCCTGGAAACCCTGTTAGTTCATATGTATGCTTTGAGCTTTTTATTCGACCTATATTATTAAAAATGCAAGGAATAAAAAATATTCACAGAAAAAAAATAAGAGCAAAAATAAGCTCAGATATTTTCAATAATGATGGAAGAAGATCATATTCGAGGGTAAGTATTAAAAAAGATAAAGAAAATAATTACATAGCTGATGTTTATAAAAATCAAGGATCAAACATATTTAGTTCTCTTGTATATTCTAATGGGCTTGCAATTTGTCCTGAGAATTGTAAAGTGATTAAATCAGGCGATGAATTAGAAGTAATATTGTTGAAAGATTAGAAATGGTAAAAAAAGGAACAAAGAAACAAAATGAAGAAAAATCTTATTTAATAGATTTTGAGAAGCTTGAAAATGAGGGGTTCTCAACCGAATACTTACTTATTGAAAAATTAAAATCAGTGGGTATAAAAGTAAAAGGGTCTGAAAACCTTGATCAAATTCTAACGTTATGTTCAAAATTCAAAAAAAATCCTCATGATTTTATACTGCCAGATCTTAGTCTTAATGAATCCATATTAAGGGTAATTTTAATTAGAAAAAATATAGCAACTACAATGAACCAGATACAAAGTGACCTTTCTGAAGTTTGGCTAGAACATTATAAGTTGCCTTATAAAAACTTATCTGACAGTGGGGTAAAAAGTATTTTAGAGAAGAGCGGAAGTTTTATTTCAAATTAATTTAAGGCTTGATAGCCAGTAATACTAAAAGAGCAACAGCAATTACTGCAGCAAGGATAAAACCTGCAAAGAATAAATAAGTAAATAGTTTATTATCGAATCTCAAGTGCATAAAAAATGCAACGACAATTACAAATTTCATAAGGGATAATATCAGCATGATTGGTATTAAAAGTACCCCAAGACTCTCTACATAGAAGATTAAAAATTCAACCAATGTAATTACAGCTAGAATCAACCCAACAATTGCATAAAAAGCTGGAGTTCCGTGACCATTTTTCCTGGTCAGCTTATTAAACTTCTCCATAGATAGTTTCAGTGTACCTGCCCAAGGCGTATCATTTTCTGGCTCAGGAAGATCTTGAGGTGTGTCAGGAACTCTAAAATAACCATCTGTAGAATGCCCTAAGAATTGATTCCATATATTTCTAAATAATTTTTTCATTATAGTAGAGGTGCTCCATCGTTAGCTGAAATTAAATATACTACTGTAAAAATAACAATCCAAACAATATCAACGAAGTGCCAGTATAATCCTGCAAGTTCTAAATTACCCTCTTCTTTTTTTATGCTTTCAATATTTTGAGTATCACTTGTTTTCAGAAGATATAGTGAACCTATTGTTCCAATTAAACCAATGCCAAATACTGAATATGCTACTGCTGATGGAATGTTAGGTATTACGTCTAGAGTGTGAGTCATCATAGTTCCAGCCATTGCAATAATTACAGAAAATACTGACCCGATTATTAACAATTTTTGTTTTAATGATTCAGCTAATCTTGAAATAGCAAAAATTACTAACCAAATAACACCAAATGTTACGTGACCTCCATGAAAACCAGTCATTACAAAGAAAGTCGAACCAAAAATATTTGTTCTTGGTGTGAGGCCTAAATGAGCAAAGTGAGAAAATTCATATACCTGAAAACCCATAAAAACCAATCCAAGTAATGCTGTTGCAAGTGTCCAGTATCTTCCAATCACTTGACTGCCTCTCTGAACATAACTAACTGCTAATACCATTGCAAGAGAACTCATCAAAAGCACAAAAGTACTTACAGTTGTGATTGGTATATCTAAAATTTCATTAGGATATGGGCCAGCTAAACTTCTATTTCTATAAACAAGATAAGTAGAAATAAATGAGCCAAAGAAGAGACAGTCAGACCCAAGAAAAATCCACATCATTAATTTCTTGTTATCTACTCCAGTGCTATTTACATGTTCTTCAATTGCTGTAGACATAATTCCTTCCTCTAATCATTAACCGGTTCGTAACACCAACCCAGAAACGACCATATAAATATTGCTAATCCAACCCCACACACGATCCAATGCCCTGTAAATGGTATGAATCCTCCAATCATTATTGACATCCCTAGGCCCAAAAATAAAGGATAGTAAGATGGGTCAGGCATGTGAGGCTCACTGTGACTTTCACCATGACTATCCTCCTCAGAACCAGAACCACCACCATGACTTTCATTTGCTAATTCAGGATATTTTTTATACCAAAAATCATCCCTATATTTAACTTCAGGAATTGTTTCAAAATTATAATGTGGTGGAGGAGATGGTATAGACCATTCAAGCGTCCTGCCGTCCCACGGATCGTTTCCTGCATTCTTTGGACCTTTTCTAGAATAAATTACGTTATATATAAATATTAAAACTCCAAATCCTAGAATAAAACTACCTAAGCTAGCAACCAAGTTGGAAACTTCCCAACCCATTGACTCTGGATATGTTGCTATTCTTCTTGGCATTCCATCTAAACCAAGCCAGTGCATTGGAAAGAATGTGATATTGAATCCAATTAATACAACTGTAAAGTGCAAATATCCGATTTTTTCATTAAGAAATTTGCCAGTAAATTTTGGCCACCAGTAATAAATTCCTGACCAAAGACCAAGTAATGCACCACCAAATAAAACATAATGGAAGTGAGCAACAACATAGTATGTATCCTGTTGTTGCGCATCTGAAGGAGGGGCTGCATGAGTTACGCCACTAAGCCCTCCGATAACAAACATTCCTATAAATGCAATTGAAAAAAGTAAAGCAGGAGTTGCCCTTATTGATCCTCCCCATAAAGTTCCAATCCAGTTAAATATTTTTACACCTGTCGGAACAGCAATTAGCATGGTTGATATACTAAATGCAGCATTTGCAGCAGGCCCCAATCCTACTGTAAACATGTGATGGCTCCACACAAACCACCCAAGGAAACCTATTCCAATCCCAGAAAATACAATGAAAGGATATCCAAAAATTGGTTTTTTTGAGAAAGTTGGTAAAACTTCAGAAACGATTCCCATTGCAGGAAGAATAAGTATGTACACTTCTGGGTGCCCGAAAAGCCAGAACATGTGTTGCCACATTACTGGATCTCCGCCCATTACAGGGTTGAAGAAATGAGTTCCATATAATCTGTCAAACTGCAATTGAATTAGTGCTACTGTTATTACAGGAAAGGCTAAAACTATAAGTACGTTCACAACAGCAGTCATCCATATAAATACAGGCAATTTCATAAATGTCATGCCTGGAGCTCTCATATTGATAATTGTTGTCAAGAAATTAAATCCTGCAGCCAATGATGCTATACCTAAAACCTGAAGACCTAAAATCCAATATGTTACACCGTTTTTTGGATTAAAAGGTACTTCTGTGTTTGGGGCATATGCAAACCATCCAGCATTAGGTGCTTCACCTGTAAACCATGAAATATTAAGCAAAATTCCACCAAATAAAAATGCCCATAAACTAAAAGCATTTAATCTAGGAAAAGCTACATCTCTTGCACCTATCATTAATGGCACCATCCAATTAAAGAATGCTGCACTCAGTGGCATTACAACAAGGAAAATCATCGTTGTTCCATGCATTGTAAAAACCTGGTTATAAACTTCAGGAGTTAAAAATTTGCCTTCGGGGCCAGAAAGTTGAATCCTTATTAATAATGCTTCAATACCACCTACAAGAAACCAAAAGAAAGCTATCACTCCATACATTGTTCCAATTTTTTTATGATCGACAGTAGTTAGCCACGACCAAACACCTGACACGTATTCCTTAGGCCTCGGTATTAAAGTTGGATATGAAATTGTTGTCATTTATGTTTCTCCTAAAATTATTTTATCATTTACTCAATAGTTTTTAAGTACGAAACAAGAGCCTGTAACTCTTCTTCACTAAGGTTAATAAATATTTGTGGCATAACATTTGCAGGGTAGCCCTCAACTATATATTCATTTGGATAAACAATTGACTGGTAAATGTATTCTTCAGCTGACAATCCTGGAACTTTATCCCCTGACCTATCGTATAAACCATACATACTTGGGCCGACAATAACCTCTTCTTCATTTAAAGAATGGCATCCAGCACAACCCTGATTTACAAATAAATATTCTCCATGTTCTTCTGGAGTATTCCAAACAACAGCCTCAACTTCTTCTTCAGTCTCACCCCCAGTTTTTACTACGCCCCAACCATCTGGAATCTGGGCAAGTAAGTAATCTGCAATTGCTTCTATTTCATGGTCTTCCAATTTTGCAGGTCCGCCCTTATAAACACTTGCAACTGACTGCATTCTTGTTCCTTGTTTAAATTCTGAAGGATCTTTTATCCAGGTTATTAAATTTTCTTTCGTCATATCTTTTTGACCAGCTGCTAACATGGATCTAATCCCTAAATGTGTAAGATTGGGCGCTGATACCCTTACTGACTCTTCTTGATTGAAGTACCAATCATCCCATCTTTCATCTTGCATTGTTAATTCTTTTTCATAAGAACCTTCATTATAGCTATCTATACTATGACACATACTGCAATGAGCTAAGAATAAACCGTATCCATCTGAAGTATCCATTTTAGGAGGGGTTTTCATGGCATCCATCCATGTATTGAAATCAGCCTCTTCTTCAGCAATAACTCTAAACCTCATTCTTGCATGAGCTACTCCACAAAATTCAGCACATTGACCTGAATAATTACCAGGTTCGTCTATTTGTAGCCACATAACGTTAGTATTTCCAGGGACTGTATCTTTCTTTCCAGCAGCCTGAGGAACCCAGAAACTATGAATAACATCTTGGCTCTGAAGAGTGATTCTAATAGGTCTATCAGTTGGTATAAATAATTCGTTGGCTGTAACTATACCTTCATCAGGATACCTAAACTCCCACCACCATTGATGACCCATTGCAACAACTTCTAAAGGATCAGAATCCTCTGGAGGTTGATATGTGTCATAAATTGTTTGTACTGTTGGAACAGCAATAACAATTAAGATTAGAGCAGGAATTATGGTCCATATAATTTCCAATTTAGTATTTCCGTGAACCTGCTTAGGTGGAATATCAGGGACGGTAAAATCGCTTCCAGGTATTGGCTTTTCTCTTCTCCTAAAGTTAAGTAAAGCAAATATTAAAGCTCCTTGAACAAGAACAAATATTAGAGCTGCAATCCAAAACATTAAATAATATAAATTAGATTGTTGTTGGGCTACTGGACCAGCGTTAGCGAAAGTACTTTGTTGGTGTTGTGGGCTACAAGAAATAATAAATACCCAAACCAATGAGAATAATGCTAAATATTTAGGCAGTTTTGATGTCATCTCTCTTTAAATTCCCTAATATCTCTCGTTCTATACTTTTTTAGTATAATTTAATCAAAATTAAAGCTAGGAAAAATATAGCATTATAAGAGACTGAAATCAATTAAAAATAGCCTTAATTATCAGAGGGAATGGAAAATTGAAAAATAAGAAGCTGATATTAGCTACACACAATGAAGGAAAAATTAAAGAATTTGAACATTTATTAAATGGTTTTGGGATTGAATTTTTGAATTTATCTTCATTCAAAATTAAAGAAGAACCGATTGAAGACGGCAATACTTTCTCCCAAAATGCAGAAATTAAAATTAGTTACTATTTTAATAAAATTAGAGATTCAGGCATTGAAATAGGCCCAGAAACATATTTATTGTCAGAGGATTCAGGAATTGAAATAAATTATTTAAATGGTGCTCCGGGAATAAAGTCAGCAAGGTATGGTGGGGATATTTCTTCTAGAGAAAGGAATGAATTGGTTCTTTCTAAGCTGGAAGGTGTAGAAGAAAATAATAGAAGGGCCAGATATGTTTGTTGTATAAAAATTTTAAATTTACATGACCAAGTAAAAATGGAATTTACAGGACACCTTGAAGGATATATTTCTAATGAATCTATTGATGGGGACGGTTTTGGGTATGATCCAATTTTTATCCCTCTGGGTTACAATGAAACAATTAGTAAATTGGGATACGATTTAAAAAATGCAATCAGTCATAGATCAGTTGCAGTAAAAAAAATGATAACTACGATTTTTAGAAATGAATGATAAGTTTGGTCGAAAATTAGAAGATTTAAGAATTTCTGTGACAGACAGATGCAATTTTAGATGTAGATATTGCATGCCAGAAGAATTGTATGGTGAAGCATTTGAGTTTCTAAAAAAAGACCAAATTTTATCTTTTGAAGAAATACATAGATTAGCCGAGATTTTTATATCTTTGGGTGTAAAAAAAATAAGGTTAACAGGCGGTGAGCCATTAGTGAGAAAGGATGTTACTAAATTAATTGGGTCTATTTCAAAAATTAATAATGATTTGGATATTGCAATGACAACCAATGGCTACTTATTGGAGAAATATGCTTCAGATTTATTTCAAGTTGGACTAAAGAGACTCACGGTCAGTCTAGATTCTTTAGATAACGAAGTTTTTCAGAAAATGAGTGGTAAAAAATTCAATGTTGATGAAGTAATAAAAGGTATCAGCAAAGCTAAATCAGAAGGTTTTGAGAATATAAAAATAAACACAGTGGTCAGAAAAGGTGTTAACGAAAAAAGTATTATGGGGCTTGTAGATTATTGTAGGTCAGAGGGCCACATTCTTAGATTTATAGAATATATGGATGTCGGAACATTGAATTCTTGGGACATAGAAAATGTTGTTAATTCTAATGATATTCTTAAGATTATTTCAAATAAATATAAGTTATCTAAAATTGAAAAAAATTATCCATCTGAAACCTCTAACAGATTTAGCTTTGATGATGGCAAAGGTGAAATTGGTTTTATTTCTTCGATTTCTAATCCATTTTGTGATAACTGCACTAGAGCACGAATTACAGCAGATGGAAAACTTGTTACATGTCTTTTTGCCAATAAGGGCATGAATTTGAAATCGATGTTAAGAAGTAGAAAATCGAATAAGTACATTATAAGTGAGATAATAAATATGTGGAAATTGAGGGATGATAAATATTCATTGGAAAGATCTAAATCTAAGATTAAAGTTAAAAATAAAATCGAAATGTTTCAAACAGGTGGATAACTTAAGTATCAAGTGGGTTTTGTAGCAATTCTTTTCTTGTTGATAAATAGATACTGTCAAGTGCCTTATTGTTACTTAAGTTCGGTGAAACATCTCCTGATTCCCACCTAAGAACTGTCCCTCTTGTTACACCAACTTTTTTTCCAAAACGAGATCTGCTAAGACCCAACCGTGACCTAAGTTTGGCAATATTAACTTTATTCCATTTAAAAATTGGACTAATTTCAGGTGTCTCTTTGAACGAACTTCTTCCGGAGGTAGTAAAATTCATGAAGTCATCAATATCATCTTTCGAACCTAGAATAAGAGGAGTTCTTTGATGAAAATTTTCAGGTTCAATATCAAGTATTTCTTTATCTATTGATACTGCATTTCCTCCAGCAGATGTGAAAAGTAATGCTAAAGGGTTTGCCTCGTACATCAATCTGAGCTTCCCTTCAGGCTGAGACTTATCTGGAGGATATGCAAAAATACCTCCATTTATCAAAGTTCTATGAGCATCCGCTACAAGAGACCCGACGTATCTGAGAGTTTTTCTTTTACTAGATGAGCCCGTAGGATTTTTATTATTAAGTACCCATTTTTTAATATTATCTTCCCATGAAATGAAGTTTCCTTCATTAATTGAATATATAGAACCAGTTCTTGGAATTTTAATATCATCCCTAGATAGTTGATATTCTTTCTTTTTTGGATCAAGAGTAAACTCACTAACTTTATTGTTTACGCAAATAACAAATATGTCCGATGGTCCATATAATGAATATCCAGCACTTATATAATATCGGCCAGATTTATTAAAACTGCTCACTCCATAATCAGTGTTTCTAATTATTCCAAATATTGTACCAATAGGCATATTAACCGATATATTTGATGAGCCATCCAAAGGGTCTGCGACTACCATAAATCTTGAAGATTGATTAAAAATTAATGGCTCGTCTATTTCTTCACTAGCATAACCGGCGCAAGAGCTATTTTTTGAAAGTGAATCAATTAAAGACTTATTAGCAATTTGGTCAAGCATTTGAACTTCTTCACCTTGGACGTTTATCTCATTTGCTGAGCCTCTGATCTGTTTAAGGCCAGTTACTCTTGTGTCCATTGCAATGTCTACAGTTGAGTCAGCAACTGAACAAATTACCGAAATTAATTCGAGATTTTCATCACTTTTTCCAGCCAACTCTTTATTTAAATAGCTAAGGAGGTTCATTTATTTTTTTTAATCATGTTTTGCTATATATTAAATTAAACTATATTTCTTATAATTGCATCTTGGAGAAGTAAATTATGAAAAATTCTGAAAAAGTTAATCAAATTCTTTCTTGGTATCAACACGAAAATAATAATGTCCAAAAAAATATCGAAAGGTTACTCAATTCAGGCTACTTAGGGGGCACTGGAAAGTTAGTTATATTGCCAGTCGATCAGGGCTTTGAGCATGGACCATCAAAATCATTTGCACCAAATCCAGAAGCATATGATCCTGATTATCATTTTAATTTTGCCATTGAGGCAGGTTGTAATGCATATGCCGCTCCTCTGGGTTTTTTAGAACATGGAGCAAAAAGATTTTCTGAAAAACTTCCATTAATTTTAAAATTAAATAATTCTGATTCTTTATTTGGTGGAGATCCAACACAAATTATGACTTCATCTGTAGATGATGCAGTAAGGTTGGGGTGTGTAGCAGTAGGATTTTCTATATACCCTGGATCAGATTCATCTCCTAAAATGTATGAAGAATTGAGAAAAATTACTTTTGAAGCAAAATCAAAAGGACTGGCTGTGGTTGTTTGGAGTTATCCGAGGGGTGGAAAATTAAAAAAAGAAGATGAAACAGCGGTAGATGTTATCAGTTATGCAGCTCATATAGCAGCTCAAATGGGGGCAGATATTATAAAAATTAAACCCCCTTCAGCACATATTAGTAAAGATGATATTTCAGAATTATATATGAAAAATGATATCAAAATTAAAACTCTTTCTGACAGAATTTCTCATTGTATTCAATCAGCTTTTAACGGCAAAAGAATAGTTATTTTTTCCGGTGGACCAGCTAAGGGCAAAGAGGAAATTCTTGATGAAATACAAGCAATTGCAAATGGTGGTGGATTCGGCTCAATAGTTGGCAGGAATTCATTCCAAAGACCTTTTGATGAAGGTTTATCATTAATGCGAGAAATTATGGATATTTATAAATCAGCATGATTAAAATTTATACTGATGGAGCATGCTCAGTAAACCCCGGGATGGGCGGATGGGGAGCAATAATTATTTTTGAGTCTGGTGAAGAAAAAGAAATAAGTGGTTCTGAGCTTGAGACAACAAATAACAGAATGGAGATTACTGCTGTTATAAAGAGCCTTGAACTTGAAGAATTAAAAAATGATGACAAGGTAAAAATTTATTCTGATAGTACTTACGTAATAAACACAATTACTAAAAATTGGAAAAGAAATGCAAATAATGATCTTTGGGATCAACTCGATAAATTATTAGAAAAAAGAATTGTCGAATGGGAATGGGTTAAAGGTCATTCAGGAAATAAATTTAATGAAGTAGCTGATAATTTAGCTGTAAGTGCAATTAACGAATTAAAAAAAAATAATTTAAAAGAACTTTCTCATATTGATTCAGATGGGAGCATAAAAATGGTGGATGTTTCTGAAAAAGAAATAACATCAAGGAGTGCAATAGTTTCAGGAAAAGTGGTTATGAAAAAGGAAACTCTTGATATTATTAAAAAAGGGGAATTGGTTAAAGGAGATATATTTACTCTTTCTAGAACAGCAGGAATTACTGCAGCTAAATCCACACCTACACTGATACCTTTATGCCATACAATACCTTTAAATGAAATAAAAATTGAAATTGAACCAGATGAAGAACTTCCAGGCCTTAATGTTATTTGCACTACCAAAGCTGACTGGAAAACAGGAGTTGAAATTGAAGCTTTTACTGGGGTTTCTATAGCTTGCGTTACTATATATGACATGTGTAAGGCAGTCGATAAATCAGCATATATTACAGATATAAAATTAATAAAAAAATCAGGTGGCAGAAGTGGTGATTTTTCAAGATAATTTTATGATTTGATTGATAAGTGGCAATTTTTATTGACTTAGAATAAATACCTGCCTAAACTAATTTTTCGTATTGGCAACGTAGCTCAGGGGTCAGAGCGGGGTCTTCATAAGGCCTAGGTCGGAGGTTCAAATCCTCCCGTTGCCACCATTAAATTAAGAAGAATTCTCTCAGTTATTCTTTCGGAGGATGGTTTTTCAGAAAATCCAGCAAAATTTTTATTTATCAAATTTCTACCCTGTCTATCTATGGTAGGGTCCTTTAAGTATTCGATGATCATTTCATCTAATGATTTAAAACTATCAGCAATCTTGGTTCCATTAAAAGATAAGAGCTTTTGATAATGATCAACATTATATCTATTTTTTACTGATAATTTTTCATCAACCTTTACATCTCCTTCAAAAGAAATATTAATTATAGGCGTATCAGTGCAAGCTGAGTCTATTGCAAATGTACTTTGGCCACAAATTACCAACTTTGTTCTTTCAAGGAGCAAATTCACTTTAATCATATCTTCCCTAAATTCTGAAGGAATGAAATTAGTAAGTGGCGGCGAACTAAATAATCTGACAAATGGGTATTTTTTGAATTCTTCAAATCTTTTTTCAAAAGTATTATCGTATGGATGTGATCTTAAAATAATAGTTATATCTTTATCAGGGTATGCACCTAAAGCTATATTTTCACAAATATGGTGAATAATTGACTCTTCCCCTATTCCTCTGTGCGGCCTATTGGTTGCAAAAAAAAGTATAGAAGAGTCATTTTTTAATGAGAATTCATCTTCAGGATTTTTAACTTTGAAGTATTCCACTAAATCCTTGTTGGCTTCTTTATTATTCAAATAATAATCAAATTGTGGAGACCCAACTTCATAAATTTTGTCTATATTAATCTTGTGGAATTTAATTAATTCTTCTTTCATAATAGGATTCCAAACCCAATATTCGTCTAATCCGTTAATTACAGGTCCATTTTTAGTTAAATGATCCCAAGTTCTTACATTTCCACAAATTTTAATTTTGTATTTTTTGCACAATTTAAAATAACTAAAACTTACCGAGTTTTGTATGTCACCTAAAATAACAAGATCTGGTTTTAGATTCTTAAGATTTTCATCAATAATTTTATTCTTTGAAAAAAGGGTCGATGAAAATAAGGAATAGAGAATTTTAAAAATTAACTTAGATTTAGGGAAAGGAAATCCGAAATATTTTGGCCATATGTCTGAGTCCCACAAATATTTTTTATCATCCTTTTTTATTTGAGTATTTGTTATATCTTTAAATCTTTTTTGTGTAATAAAATTATTTATTTCGTTAAACCTGTAAGTTAAAGCCTTGTGGAGAAAACTATTTTTTAGGTACCAAATTAACCTTTCAATAAATGATTCAGGATTTTTGATTAGTTTTACAAATTGTACATTGTAATCATCCTCAAAAATTTCTTTTAATTTATCAAAAGTTTCATTTGGGACAGGATTGCTTTCTATCTCAGCCACAATTATTTTTATATTATCCTTTACAGAAATTCTTTTTAAATTTTCTATCATTGGAGATGAAAAATAATTTCTTGATACAAATGTATTTCCTGGAATAATAAGAACTTTTTTCATAATTAATTTTATTTTTAAGTTAATGAATTTTTAGTTTATGATAAATGCTTATAGTATATATTCACGTCTATAAATAAAATTATGTCAATATTTACCAAAGCATATCCAATAGAGAAGTTCAAAACTGAAATGAATTCACCAGTAGTAATAATTTACAGGTTGATGTCGATTCCTTTCGTTATTATATTTAAAATCTTAAATTTTCAACCTAATTGGGTAACATATATTTCCTACTTAACACTTTTTTTGGCAGCTGTATTTTCTTTTAGAGGGGCATTTGTTGTAGGCTCATTATTTGTCCTTCTTTCCCTTGTCCTTGATTGCGCAGATGGAATAGTAGCAAGATTAAATAATAAAGAAAGTGAGCTAGGAAGAAAGTTAGAAATTATGCATGCTGATTTAGCTCTAGTATTATTTCCTGGTTCAGTAATTGTGGGCATGATAGATAAATTCTCTGTTAGTTTAAATATTCTTTTTCTTTTATTAATCTCTACGTCTCTTTATCTAAAATGGCGACCAATATATAGTATTTCAAAAGTTGATGATGACCCAGGACAGCTGTCTTTTATTATGAAAGTCATCTATTCTCAACAAAAACCAAATGTAAGTATTAGATCTTCCTCAATAATTGGAAAACTACTGTTTTTTATTAGATATAACACCGCAACAAATATGGGAATAGCATATGCTTTAATAATTGTATTTCCATTTTTCGATGAACAACTAATAGTTTATCCGATGTATTTGATGATTTATTCGCAACTTTTTTTTAGTATTGCAGCAATATTTGGTAGCTTGGTGAAAAAAAATTTAGAGTGACGGATTAATTGTAAATTCTTTTAATTTTTCCTCATTTATTTCAACACCAAGCCCAGGTTTTTCTGAATATTTAAATTCTCCATTTTTAGCTTCAAATTTTTCGGATAGTATTGCTGCTTTTACAGCATGACCTTGCTCAGAATGTTCCATAATAAGGAAGTTAGGAGTGTTCAATGAGAATTGAAGTGTTGCAGCAACTGACAATATGCCTCCTCCACCGACATGAGGAGAAATTGGAATATTGTAAAGTTGTGCTATTGTTGCAATTTGCTTACCTCCTGTGAGGCCAGTTCTGGCAATGTCAGGCATTGAAATATCATAAGCTCTTTTTTCAAAAATTTCTCTCATCTCATATTTAGTTCTAGTCCATTCACCGTTTGCAATTGGAATATCAAGTGACCTAGATATTTCACATAAACCAAGTATATCAGTTGGGTCAGATGGAGATTCAATCCAAAGTAAATTTAATTTTTCTAACTCTTTACCAAGCTTAATTACATTAAAAGTATCAAAACCCATGTGAACATCAATCATAATTCCTATGGAATCGCCAACTCTCTCTCTTACTTTTCTAGCTATTTCAATATCTTTTTCAAGATTCTCTTTTAAATGCATTTTTACAAATTTATAACCCTTACTAACAGACCACTCTGCCTGATCAGCGACTTCTTCTGGTTCAGTCCCACCAATCCCATTGTAGACCGCAACACTTTTTCTATGAGCACCACCCATTGCCTTACAAGTTGGCATGTTAAGTGATTTTCCTATTGCATCCCAAATTGCAATATCAACACCACAAATTGCATCAATATAAAAACCTGTATAGTGACCTCTTTCTCTTTTGGATGAATAGTTGTTATGCCATATTGATTCAACATCATATATATCTTTTCCAATTGTAAGCGGTTCAACAATATCTTTAATAATTGTCGCAGTAGTATTTGGGCTTACAGGAGACTGTGCCTCTCCCCAACCTACAATACCGTTTTCTGTTTCTATTTTTACAACGGTTGTTTCGTGAGATTTAGAATAAATAGATGTAGCAGAACCCTCATCAACGTAGTATTCACCCATGTCTTTAATATTTGTTTCGTAATTTCCTAAAGATTTTGGCTCTAAATTTCTTTTCTCAACTTTATTCTTTGAAGGTGCCTCTTTTTTAGTTTTCTTAAGATTTTTTATTTCCAGCATTGCTGTATTTATATTCTTTGTGTCTGATTTTCTTCCAATATCAAAATTATTTTTAACTCTAATCGGAAAGACTTCTATTTTCTTTATTTTCATCTGTACCTCCGTGAGTTTTCATCTAACTTTTCAAGATGACTTGAGTCATTAATTCTAACCAGTCTCCACCCGATATCGTTATATTTAAATTGTGATATAGATGTGTTGTCCATCGCCATTTTTTTTATAAAACTTTGATCATATTCAAGTATTTCTTGAAAAAAACATCTTAATGCCCAGCCATGAACAACTATTGCAATATTTACACTTTCGGGAATTTTTTCTATTTCACTGTTAAAAATTATTTCTTTATCAATAAACTCTGAATATCTTTTTTGCAGTTCATATTCTGATTCACCATCAGCTGGAGTGTAATGTTTTCCGCTTTTGCCCCACATTGCTTGAATTTCAGTAGTAACAACATCATTTCTTGCTTTGCCTCTCCATCCAGGTATTTGAAGTTCATTTAATTTATCTGACCTCTTTGTGGGAATGTCTTTATTTCCAAGAGCAGATAAAAATATTGAGGCCGTGTCTATTGCCCTAGAAAGTTCTGAGGTAAATAAGTAGTCAAAATAAATTCCTTCCCTTTTGAATCTTTCACCTAAAGCCTCAGCTTGTTTTTTTCCTAGCTCAGTAAGAGGTGCATCATAGTTCATTCCAGCAGCCATATTTTCATTAACGTTGGATTCTGACTGGCCGTGTCTTATAAAAAATATATTCCTTGAATTTAAATGTTTTGGCATAACAATTGGATCTTAACAAATATTTTTAGAGTATTGAAATTTAATTTCTTACATAGATTATTAATGATGAAATAATAATCCATGAAAAGAATATCAAAATAATAAATTTACTTTTAAATATTATTTCTTCTGGCTGGTCTCCGTAAGAAGAATTTAGTGAATCTTTTTTAAATCTTCTCATTCCTAAAATTACTAATGGAAGGGTAAGTAATAAAGATAAATCAGAAGGAGTATTAGCACTGAATATTGAGGAAAAATTAATTGAAATGCAATAAAAGCTATAGCTTATATACGTGAGCAATTCATTTAAATTTATTGAGTTATAAAGTAATTTAGATTTATTTCCACTAAGAGAGGATCTTGATGTGAGCTTGTCATTGGTAATTTCTGAAAACCTTTTTATGCTCAAAACAAACAATGAAGCAAAACCTGTGCATAATATAAGCCAAATTGAAACATTAATTGTCTCATCAATGCTATTTACAACAATTAATGCTCCTCCATAAACCCTTAGCATGTAGCCAATTGCAATTGAAATAATATCAACTAAAAATACTTTTTTTATTATTAATGAATATAAAGTCATTAAAGATATATAAATGTATAAAATAAAAAGAAAGCTTGAACTTGTGATTAACCCAAATGAAACTGAACTAATTAAAATTATAGCCGACACTAACATAATTAAATTTTGAGGTATCTTATTTGATGCTATTGGTTTATTTGATTTTTCAGGATGATTTTTATCAACATTCCTATCGATGTAGTCATTTACAATATAAATAAACCAAGAACCTAACATAAAAGAGACTAACCCAATCAACACATTTGTTAGTAAATTTATAATTAAATTTGAAGGTAAAGAGTACCAAAGGTTTACAGAGAGAATAAATGGTATAATAACTAATATATTCTTAATTTGTTGTTTAGGTCTTGAAGTAAGAATTATGTTTTTTATTAGATCCATTTGTACACATTATCAAAGTTATTAGTAAAATCGATAAATTTTAAGTCCAAAATCATATTTTAAGAAAACTATATTTATTAAAATAAAAAGTTAATTATGAATTATAAAATTAAAAAAATTTACTGCCTATTATGTGATGATTTTAAGCATCTTGAAGAAGTTGACTGGAAAGAGTATATCGATCATGGCAAAAGTCACCATAATGTAATAATAAAAGATATTTCTAAAATTAAACTCGAAGGAAATTTCCAAAGTTTTGTATTTAAATCTGATGATGGCAGTCCGTATGCTTTAGTAGGGATTTAGAAAAAACTTTCTTGTAAATCTGTTTTAATTACATTTTTATGATTGTTTTTAATCATTAACAATTCAAATACTCTTTTTTTAAAATTAAAATCTAGAATTTTTTTTGAATTTATATTTAGCCACATGCATTTATCAATACCTTCATTAAAATCTGGCATAAGTTTGTCATGTAATTCTCCGTCATATCGAACTTCGAACCATACAATTTCTTTTTTAAATTTCCTAAAAAATTTGTCTGAATTTGTTACTGCTAACTTACTTATAATTTTTAACTTTTCTTTATTTAAACCAGTTTCTTCAGAAATTTCTCTTACAGCAGCTTTTTTTAAAGTATCAAAATTTTCAAGTTTGCCTTTTGGGAAGTCCCATTTTCCTTTTTTACGAATAAATAAAATTTTATTTTGGCATGAAACAATTCCACCTGCTGATATTTTTTTATTCATTTGACTTGATCCTGTAAAGTAATTCATATTGATCTCTATTTAAATTATCAAAAATGACTTCATCAATTTTAATTGTATATTTTCCCTTGTTGTCAATTTCTGGTAAATCAGGGTCACAAATTATGTGATTTATTTCAGATTTTTTTGAAAGATGTGAAACGATTAGTTGCATAGAATTTAATGTAGCCGAAAACTTATTGTCAGAATTTATGATGTGCCACGTATTTTTTTTAGTTGAAGTTTTTTCAAACATTTCTTGCTTAAAAAATGAAAAAGTATGCCAACTTGATAAAGCTTCCAAATCATTTTTGGAAAGTTTCCAATATTTAAGCTCACTTGATCTTCTCAGATTTAATCTTAGTCTTTGATTTTCTCGATTTACCGACAAGTAAATTTTTATAAAAATAATTCCTTTTTTACCCTTTGAAAGATTTCCTTCCCAATCATTTACTTTTTTCATAAAGTAAGCATATTGCTCCATAGAACAAAATCCCATAGCTGGCTGAATTATTGCCCTTGAGTACCAGGACCTATCAAAAAGAACTATCTCTCCCTTATTTGGCATTGCTTTTAAATGCGTATCAAACCATCTATTTTGTTGAGATTTATTAGGAACCCCTAACTCAAAAATTTTAAATCCCTTAGTGTTTAAGTTTTGAGTTATTCTTCTTATTACGGTTCCCTTTCCAGCAGCATCTCTTCCTTCAAAAACAATAGCTAATCTTTTATTATTTTTTTTTACCCACTCTTGAACTTTTAGTAAAGTTACTTGTAATCTTCTCTTTTCTTCATAGTAGTAGGAAGTATCAGCATTATTGTATTCAGGTATTGAATAATATATGGGTTTAACTTTTTTCATCTTTAACTTGATCAAACCAATGTTTATTGTCGTACCTGTAAAGTTCCCAAGATCCATCATGGTGCTCTAATAGTGAAGTGCACTCTTCTACCCAATCACCAGAATTCATATACTTAATACCGTCAATTTCTTTCATATCAGGGATGTGGGTATGACCTAATATTGCTCCATCAAAACCATTTGATTTACAATAATTAACTACTAACTTTTCAATTTTCATTAGTGCATCAACAGCCTTTTTTACTTTTTGCTTTAAAAATTTACTTAAACTCCAATATTCAAGACCCATCCTCATTCTTACTTTATTAAAGAATTTGTTAAAATTAATCATAAAATGGTATGCAAAATCGCCAACGTGAGCAATAAACGGAAAGCCGCTATGAATGCCATCAAAATAATCACCGTGCAAAATCAAGTATTTTTTTCCATCGAGAGCTTTATACTCAAACCTATCTTTAATTTCTATATTTCCAAATTTTAATTTAAAGAAAAGCCATTTTCTTAGCATTTCATCGTGATTTCCAATTGCATAATAAATGTTTGTACCTTTTCTTGCTTTAGAAAGAATCCTTCTAACTACATCAGTATGACTTTGGGGCCAATAAGGATTTTTTGCCATTTGCCAACCATCGATTATGTCCCCAACTAAGAAAATATTTTCAGCTTTAATATTTTTTAAAAAACCATCTATTGCTAAGGCTTTTGAACCAGGGGTCCCTAAATGAAGATCGCTTAAAAAAACTGATTTTACATTTATTTTTTTTGAACTCATAAATTTACATTTAAGGAAAAAGATAAAAATATCAATACTAAATTATTACTTTTTTTATTTTTTCAATAAATAATTTAACTTATGTCATTTTCTTAATATTTCGTTAACTATTTTTTGTTATGTTGAAAAAAAAATGGAGTAAAAATGAATTTCTTATTTGTATGTGTACATAACTCTGGACGAAGCCAAATGGCTGAAGCTTTTTTCAACAATAAAATTGGCAAATCAAAACATTTTGCAAATTCAGCTGGCACAGAACCAACTTCTCATATCAACTTAAATGTAATTGAGGCAATGAAAGAAAAGGGCATAGATATATCAAAAAGCATACCAAAATTACTAACTTATGACATGATCCAGTCTGATACTAAAGTTATTACAATGGGGTGCAGTGTAGATAAAAGTAAGTGCCCAGTTTTGCCACAAGGAATTGAAGACTGGAACCTAGATGATCCTAATGACAAATCTTATGATGATGTAAAGATTATAAGAGATCAAGTAGAAAAAAATGTATTAAATGTCATAAAAAATTTAAATCCAGATGAGCAATAAAATATCTGATTTAAATTCTTTTATATCAGAATATAAGAACCTAAAATCTTCTCCTAGCAATTATTCGAACTCGCAAATTGCTGACATGATGAATATGAGTTTGAGGTCATTGCAGAGAAAAATAAAATCAGCAAAAATTCAAGGTCTTATAGATAATAGTATGATTAAATTAACTCCAGAAGTGATTTGGCCAGATGATTGGAATTTTAATTCACTTGTGTATGAATTTAAGTTAGATGAAGCTGAGACTTTCAAAGTCTTAGATTTAATAGAGAGAGCAAAAAAAAGAAATAATTTGTGGGTTATTTGGTATATTAAAAATAAAATTAAAATTAAAATTAATTCTATAACAGCTTTAAATGGTATTTCTTTTCCAAATGATATTTTGCAAGTAGATTGGAGCGATTTAATTGCTGGATTGCCAGTATTGGGCAAATGGATTTCATTAGGAGAATTTGAAAAAGATTGCATCAATTTAAGAGAAACAATTATTAAATATTCTCCATTTATTGAAAATAAATTTATTAATATAGAAGAAAAGACATTGGATGAAAATCTTTGGAATTCAAAAAGAAGATTGGCAAATGGAATTTGGAAAAATTGCGGTGAAGATATTAAGCAAAGTCTAATAGTATCTGAAAAAGCTTATGGCTCAGCGTCAAGAATCCATGTTAGAAGGATTAAGGCTGCAATAGATAAGTATGTTTGGGACTATGGTAGTTATTATAGTTTTGAATCTTTAAATGACCCTTTTATATGGCTAGTTGAATTTTCTAAGAGACTTCCAATGCCAGTTTCTATTTCTGATTTAAGTAGAAGAAAAACTCCAAAAGATAATAGCAAAATAAGTAATTTAAGTATGGACTCTATAATTATGAATATTATTAAAAATAATCCACCTTTAATTATTTGAAATTTTGTAAACACAAAATAAATACTCGTCTCGATACCATAAGAGACGAGTATTTACGAGTCGATGATTTAATTTAAATTTACTTATCTCATTCTGTACACAGATATTGATCCACTAACTTCATTACCGACAACAATTAAAGAATTTCCATAAGCATCTTCAGGAATAAATTCTATACCTTCTGGGCCAATATCCCCCTTAGTGTAAATGTAATCAATAAAGTCAGGAGAAACCGGATTAGTAACATCATAGATCACGAATCCACCCGTTCTTTCCAAGCCGATAAAAGCGTAAATTCTTCCATCCTTATGGCCTATTGTTGCAGCTTCTGGTTCTGGCCCTTTATCATCACTTCTTCCGTCAAATTCACCTTCGTCATTATTAAATCCATTTCGGTAAACCCATGCAGTCATCCTCTCTAAAGCGCTACCTGAATCAAAAATAAGATTTCCTGAAGAACCCCATATTGAAAATGATCTAGCACCATAACTCATTATCTGGTCTATGTCACCATCACCATCATGATCTCCAGTAGCAGTTGTTGTTTTTAGCCTACCTAAATTTTCTTCAAGTTGAAGAATGCTAGCCATAGGGTAGTGTTCAGGGTCAAGTTTTAAATCTGCTACCCGAACCTCTTCACTGTACCCATCATAGTCTCTAGCATCTCCTTCGTTAGCTGACACAATAAAGGTATTCCCATTTACTTCGAAAGAAGAAAGCATATCTGGTTGATAAGCACCGTGTGTGGGCCAGTTAGTAATAAAGATTTTTCCATCTTTATTACTAGCGTCAAAACCATTTCCTGGAAGCAAATGATCTTTATAACCAAGAGAATATACGTTTGTTATTGTTGCAGTTTCTAAGTCAACAACTATCATTGCATTATTTTCTTGTGCTACAACATAAGCTGTTTTGCTGTCAGGGCTTATGGTTGCATATTCAGGTTCTAAATCTTCAGAAATGTTCGCACCCTTTCCAAAAATTCTTACTCCCTCTTCTACTTCATTTGGCACCAATGTTGTAGTATTTAAGTGTGCAGCTTTTACTCCACCTTTCATGTTTATTACACTTATTGACCCAACAGGATCAACACTGTAATCATCATTGGGTTGACCTTCGTTTGATACAACTACAAAGTTTCCGTCTGGGCTAAATTTTACTGCATCAGGCAACGCACCAACTTTTACAGTATTTAATTCACTCAGCGTTGAAGTATCGTAAAAAGCAACCATGCCATCCTTTGTTTCATCTTCAGCTTGTATCGCTAAGGCCATAATTCCATTATGAACATCAACACTGTTTATTTCCATGCCGAGGTATGAGTAACTTATTTGGTTTTCCAAAACTAATTTTGATGGTTTTGACATATCATACACATCACATGAACCATCCATCGCATTAATAGAAAAAAGCCTGCTAGTTATTTTGTCATATGCAACAATTTCTGCTGCACTTTCATCGTAAACACCTGTTTCAAATGTAGAAATGTGCTTAATGTCAACATTTAATTTTGTAGATGCAAAGTAATCTAAATCATCTAAAATTACGTTTTGAATTGTATTTCCATACTTATTAGAATCGATTAAGTTATTTAACCCATCTGTAATGTAGTTAAATAGCGCTTCTTGATAACTCACGCCTAATTTAATGTATTCTCTTCCTTCCCAAGGATAATCATCTCCACCATTTGCCAAAAAATCAATTGTGGCAACGTTAATATTGGGAGCGTTTTCCAAAACAACACCATTTCTAACAAGCCATGTGCCATCTTTTAATTTTACGTCTACAACTCTACTTCCTTCAGAAATAATATGGCCATCAGGGTCAAGTTCTCTAGCCTTCCCATCAGAATCAATTACTACAGTGACTCCAGAAAGCTGAGCAAACCTTCCATCAACATTTTCAATATTTGAGTAAGCATTTTCAAGTACTTCCTTAAATACTGTTGCAGAAATATTAGGAATAATTACAACATAATTAGTAAATGGAGACATGTCGTAAGTCATCTGCTCAGTTATAGGGCCTGGCGGAATAATATTATTATTTCTTATTCCTCCACCATTTTGCAATCCTACATCTGGTGCAGGTGCACCAAAAACATGGGCCAGTTGTGAAGCTTGCCACAATAATGAGTCGGCTTGAAGTCTCCCTTGTCCAGTTTCTGTGGTTCTAATTGTTGATTTTTCTGCATTCAAAGAAACTTCAGAAACTGCAATTTGATTGTTTGCAAGATTTTCTAAATACTTTTTCAAAGGTTCTTCGATAGCGCTTTCAAGCTGTTTATCTTTCTCGCCTTTAACTACAACTGGACCACTTTTTTCATCAATTTTTTCAACTTCACCATCTTCATTGAAGTGAACTATTAATTTGCCTAGGTAGTTGTATTCGTCTGATGTTGTTACTAGGGGAATATCCTTACCAGTTGAATCTTTATAATACATAGGATAGGTGCCCCAAACATCCTCATCATCTCCAGGGGCTAATTCATCTCCGCTGTTAGCTAAAATTTCACTGCCCCCACCTGCAACATACACATCAACCCCACTTAGCTGATCAATAATTTCTATGTCTTCATTTATAGATTGCATGTGGGAAAGGACAATTATGTGATTAATTCCTTTTTTCTCCATTTCATCTATTTGGAATTGAATAGAGGCTGCTACATCAGTATTTACAATAACATTTCTAGGGCTTGAAATCCTTGGAAGAACATTTGTTACAGCAGAAATTATTCCGACTTGATGATTACCAAGGTTAATAACTTTAGCCGGAGCTATTCTTCCTTGGCTTTCTAGTGAAGCTAATCTTGGCTCACCAGTAAAATCAAGGTTGGCAGCTAAAAATGTTATATCTCCAGACTGCTCAATTATGTCAGCAGTTATATCTGGCCCGAAATCAAAATCATGATTTCCTAGTCCTATTGCATCATAATCTAAATAATTTAAAGCAACGGCATCAAACATTTTATCGAATGATTTTCTTGAACTAAAATTAGCTCCAGCAAGAATATTGTCGCCGGAAGAAACAAGCATAGAAAAATAATCATTATTAAATGCTTCTTCTCGTTGTTCTTTTAGAATATTTGCAAATCTTGCAATCCCAAAATACCCTTCTTCATCATCTCCAATTAATTCTGATTCACCATCATTATTATGTAATAAATACATTTTTAAAGGACCTTGATCCTCAACAATCACAATTTCTTCTTCAACTTCTGAAGTATCATCAGTAGTTTCTTCTAATGAACACGAAATAGAAAAAACAATTAACGAAAAAATGGTAATAAAAAATGGTAATTTAAACTTAGATCTTAAATTATTCATTTGAAAACTCCTTAATTAGTTCTCAAACAAGAAATAGCCTTAAAATGTAAATGTCAATTGAAATCGTACTTTTATACTTTTAAGTGTCAATGACAATATACTCTAGTCTTCATGTGGGTTGTTGTGCGTTAAATATTTACAGGCGCATTCTTGTTTACTCCAATAAACTAAATTGACATTTACAGCTTATTTAATTGCAAATACCTAACGCAAAATCTATTAAACAAAATTGTTATTATGACAGTCAAATTGGCACTTTAAGACTATAATTTTTTTTTCAGATTTTAAATTTTAAATCGTTGTTGACACATTTGTAATAAAATTTAAACACTTGAAAATAGTTCCTAAATCACTTAAATAATTTTGATATTTTGAGGTATGTCACTTTCGTAACATTTATTTAATCTTTTCTAATTGACTAGCTAAACCTCTTATGACATTGTTATCGGTGTATGACAAAAATATTATAAAAAATATTTGGGATCATACACCAAAAACAATTTATTGGAGTAAACGAAAATGTTAACAAAACACTTTTCTCAAAACAAGTTGTTTCTCTCATTTCTCTTAACATTATTTAGTGCAAGCCTTATTTTTGCTTGTTCAACTGAAGAAGAGGAACCTGAAACAACTACAACTACAACTACAACTACTAGTACTTCAATGACTGCTGATAAAGAAGCGGATGCTCCTAAAATGGATTCTAAATCTGTTGAAATGGAGAAGTTATCTGGAACTATTGAAATTGATGGTTCAAGTACTGTGTTCCCAATTACTCAAGCAGTTGCTGAAGAATTTATGAAAATACACCCTGATGTAAGAATTCCTGTTGGAGTATCTGGAACTGGTGGAGGTATGAAGAGATTTACAGTTGGTGAAACTGCAATCTCAAATGCGTCTCGACCAATGAAAGATAAAG
>CACNIC010000005.1 GCA_902620405.1 uncultured SAR202 cluster bacterium | reverse complement strand
AAACAATATTACAATATTATTATTTGAGAGTAAGCAGATGGCAAGAATTTTTCCAATAAAAGGAATAATGTATAATTCCGAACTTGATAACGACTTAGGTAAATTTCTTTGTCCTCCCTTCGATGTAGTTGATGATAATGACAAAGATAAGCTTTATGGTATATCTGAATACAACGTAATTAGATTGGAAAATGGTAAATCTTTCATAACTGACGATAATGATGAAAATAAATATACAAGATCATCAAAATTTTTAGATGAATGGCTTTCTAAAAAGGTATTAGTAAAAGACCATGAAGAAAGTTTATTTATACTTGAAGAAATTTTTGAGAATAATAATAAACATATTTCTAGAAGCTCTTTAATTTGTAATGTAAAAGTTGAAGATTATAAAAAAAAGGTTGTTTTACCTCACGAAAAAACTAGAGAAAAGCAAAAAAAAGACAGATTTGAGTTAATGAAAAATACTAAAGCCGTTTTTAGTCCTATCATGAGCATGATTGAGGATAAAGATAAGAAATTTATGAAATTTATGCAGGACGAAAAAATAGCAGATCCTTATATTTCAGGCGAAATTCCATTTATGCATAAATTTAATCTATGGAAAATCAAAGATAAAGATAAAATTTCCTATGCAACTTCATTGGTTAAAAATGAAAAAATCTTTATCGCTGATGGGCATCATAGGTACGAAACATCTTTAAATTACAAGCAGTTTGACCCAAAAGTTGATAAAAGAATAATGAATATATTTTCATCTCATGATAATGGTTTATTGCTTTTTGGTTATAGCAGAGCAATTAAAAATTTAAATAAAAAAAATCTTGATGATCTTATTCAACAATTATCAAATAAGTTTTCTTTAAAAGAAATAAGCTGGAATGAATCTTTAATTAATTGGAACCAGTCAGCCCAAGAAATAATTTTAATGGAATACAAAGACAAAATTTTCACATTAGATAAAGGGGTTGAAACTATTTCTACATACGAAAAGCTGCATCGTGTATTTGATGATTTATTAGGAAAAGATAATGTAATAAATCATATAGAGTATATTCACGATAATGTTTCTTTAAAGAAAAAGATTAAAAATAATGAAATTCAGTTGAGTTTTTCAATGAATGCGTTATCTAAAGAATATTTTTTAAATTGTGTTTCAGAAGGTAAACTTTTACCTCCTAAGTCAACATTATTTTATCCTAAACTTCCTACTGGATTAGTTATACAATATCTTTATGAGTAATATATTTGAAAATATTAAGGAAGCCCCAAAAGATCCAATTTTAGGATTAACTGAAGAATTCAAATCTGATATTAATTCAAATAAAGTAAATTTATCAGTTGGGGTATATCAAGATGATAGTGGTAAGACACCAACATTTGAATCGGTTATTCTGGCTGAGAGAAAGCTAATAGAATTGAATTCAAGCAAGACTTATAAGCCGATTGATGGAGATTCTATTTTTTTGGATGAATCATTAAAGTTAGTTTTAGGTAAAGATTTGTATTCAGAATTTAAAACCAATACTTTTGGTTTTAATACTCCAGGCGGAACAGGTGCATTAAAATTAGCTTCTGATTTTTTATTTAATTTTTCTAAAAATTCCAAGGTATGGTTAAGTAGTCCAACATGGCCAAATCATGCCCCAATTTTTACCTCTTCAGGTTTTCATGTAGAAAATTATAAATATTTTGATATGAAAAATAATAATATTGATTTTGAAGGCATGTTGGAATCCATTAAAGGCATTCCTGAAAATGACATAGTTGTTTTACATGGATGCTGTCATAATCCAACAGGAGCAGATCTGAATAAAGATCAATGGATCCAAATTACTGAAATAATTAGAAAAAAAAATTTAGTAACAATTTGCGATTTTGCTTACCAGGGTTTAGGTGAAGGAATCGAAAATGATGCAGAAGGCGTAAGAACTTTACTTAAAAATCTTGATAATTTAATTATATGTTCAAGTTATTCAAAAAATTTTGGACTATACAGTGAGAGAGTTGGTTGCCTTATTTACCATTCGAAAAATATGAATAATTATTCATCTGTTCAGAGCAATTTTAAAAAAGTTGCAAGAACAATTTATTCCAATCCTCCTTCACATGGTTCAGATATAGTCAAAACAATTTTGTCTGACGAAAAACTTAAGTCATTATGGGAAATGAATCTAAGTGAAGCCAAAAATAGAATTATTAATATGAGAAAATCACTTGTTGAAAATTTAGTCAAAGAAAATTGTAGTAGGAATTTTGAATTTATTATTAATCAAAAAGGAATGTTTAGCTTTACTGGACTTTCTTCACATGAGGTTAATCAACTTAAAGAAAAATTTTCGATATATATTGTTAATTCGGGAAGAATAAATGTTGCAGGTGTTACTTCAAAAAATGTTAATTATATAGCTAAGGCAATATCAAGTGTCATTTAAGAACAGTTAAATAATATTTTTTTGACCCTAACCTAGTTATCATAAATTTACCTTGTAAAAATAAATCTTTGCTCAATATTGTTTGGTTGTCTGTGATTCTATTTCCATTTATATATATAGCTCCTTGATCAAACATTCTTCTCATCTCAGACATTGAATTAAAAACATTATTATCAGTTAGAAACTTTCCTAAATTTATCCTAGATTCTGTAATAGATTTATCTTCCTCAAATGATGGAAAGCTTTCTGATAAATCTAAAATATTCTGCTCTGATAGATCATTATAATTTTCATTAAAAAAATACTCTGTAATTTTCTTTGCTTCAGATAATCCATCTTTTCCATGAACAATTTCAATCAAATTATCGGCTAGCATTCTTTGAGCAGATCTCTTTTTTGGGTCATTAATGAGTTCTTGTTCAATATCATTAATTTCATCTAAATTTAGATCAGTAAAATATTTAAGATAATTCAATACGTCTTGATCAGGTGTATTAATAAAAAATTGATAAAGTTTGTATGCTGATGTCTTCTGGGGGTCTAATGTTGGAGCTTCTCCAGCAGTTTTTCCAAATTTTTCACCTGAACTTGATGTGATTAACGGAAATACTATTCCGTGAGCTAAGTATGTTTTGGGGCCTGGATTTTTTTTATTAATTAAATCTACTCCAGCAAGAATGTTCCCCATTTGGTCACTTCCTCCCATTTGCAGTTTACAATTATAATTTTCGTATAAATGTAGAAAATCAAATGCTTGTAAAGTCATATATGAAAACTCTGTGAATGAAATTCCTGTTTCTCTTGAAACTCTTGATTTCACAGATTCTTTCTTTAGCATGTAGTTCACCGTAAAATGCTTTCCGGTATCCCTTAAAAAATTTATTAGACTAATTTCTTTCAACCAATTTGCATTATTTAGTATTAATGCTTTGTTGGATAATTTATTATCAAAGTCTAAAAACTTTTTTAATTGATTTTCTATAGAATCTAAATTTTCCTCGATTTGAACATCAGTTAAGATTTTTCTTTCCTCAGATTTTCCACTTGGATCTCCGATTAATCCTGTGCCTCCTCCTACCAAAGCAATAGGAGTATGACCATATTTTTGAAGCCTTACTAAATTCATTATTGGTAGCAAATTGCCAACATGTAAACTTTTGGAAGTAGGGTCAAAACCTACGTATCCAGTAACTTTTTCTTTTGAAAAAAAATCTTCAACTCCAGGAGTTTTATCAAAAATTAATTCACGCCATTTCAATTCATTAATAAATTTCATTTTCAGCTTTCTTCTGATACTTTTTTTAAATCCTTATCCATTTGAGCAATCAAATCTTCTTTATTTTCAAATTTAACCTGATTCCTTACAAAGTCTTTAAAAATAATCTTTAAGTCTTCCCCATAAATATTTTCATTGAAATCTATTATATATGTTTCGATTGTTTTTATTTTTTCATTAAAAGTAGGATTATTTCCAATGCTTGTAATTGACTTAAAATTTTCGTCTTTAAAAATGGACTTTGTTTTATAAATCCCGTCTTTTGGGATAATAATATCTTTGGAATATTCTAAATTTGCAGTAGGGTATCCTAATTCTCTGCCTAATTTTTTACCTTCAACAATTTTTCCATAAATAAAGTAATCTTTTGATAAATTTTTATTTACTTTTTCTATTTCACCTAATTTGATAAGTTTTTTCAATTCACTACTCGAAATTTTTCTTTGAGTATCTTTTTTTATATCTATTGATTTTAAATTACAACTATATTTTTTTAATATTTGATCTAAGCCATTTTTTTTACCAATTTTATCTTTTCCAATTGTTGCATCATCCCCAATAACTAATAATTTTAACTTTAGATACTTTTTTAAAAGTTCAATAAATTTTTCTGCAGTTAAATTTTTAATTGAATCATCAAAATCAATTGATATTATTTTTTTTATACCAAATTCACTTATTAATCCCTCTTTTGTTTTAATATCGTATATGGACTTAACATTTTTATTATTAATTACATCTTTGGGTGATTTTTTAAAAGTAATTACTGCCGGCAGTAACTCAGAATAATTTTTAATGTGCTCAAAAACTAATTCGTGTCCTTTATGAACACCGTCAAAAGTGCCAATGGTTATAATAGATTCTGATTCTAGATAATGCTTTTTAATAACATCTATGGATTTCACAGTCTAATTAGGATGATTCTAAATCTATATCAGCTTTACTAATTAGATCAACAGTTTCTTCCCAGTTTATACATGGGTCAGTTATTGAAACTCCGTACTTCAAGTCTTTCGGGTTTTCAAGTTTTTGATTTCCTTCATGTATGAAGCTTTCCAACATCATCCCAGCTAAACCTGTATTCACGCCATTTACTTTTTGTCTCACTAATTCTTTAAAAGCAATATTCATTTTTTTATGATCTTTTCCGCAATTTGCGTGTGAACAATCTACTACAACAGATGGGTGCATTCCTTGATTTCCAACTAAATTTAATGAATCAGCAACACTTTTTTCATCAAAATTGGGCCCTTGTGTACTTCCTCTTAAAATAAGATGACTATACTTATTTCCGTTGGTGTGAATTATACTGCTTTGGCCTTCTTCATTTATTCCAAGGAAAGCATGTTCGCCTTGTGCAGCACCCATTGCATCAACAGCAATTTGGATACTGCCTCCAGTGCCATTTTTAAATCCAACAGGCATACTTAATCCGCTAGCCATTTGTCTGTGTGTTTGACTTTCGGTAGTTCTGGCTCCAATGGCTCCCCAAGAAACAAAGTCAGCAAGATATTGAGGTGTAAATGGGTCAAGAAACTCAGTGGCAGTAGGCATGCCTAATGATGTAACATCATTTAAAAATTTTCTTGCTTTCCTCAAACCTTTATCCATGTTGAAAGTATTATTAAGGTCCGGATCATTAATTAAACCTTTCCAGCCAATAGTTGTTCTTGGCTTTTCAAAATATACCCTCATAACAATATAGAAATTTTTTATGCTCTTACTAAATTCAGTCAATAATTTTGCATATTCAAGGCCAGCATCCACATCATGTATTGAACATGGACCAGTTATTAAAAGAATTCTGTTGTCTTTCCCATGGACAATATCGGAAATAATGTTTCTTGATTCAGAAACAATTTTTTTTGATTTTTCAGATATTGGTATCTCATCTATAAAAACTTTCGGGGGTGTTATAGGTGAATAATCTTTTATATTTATATCTCTAATATTTTCCATTGCAATACTATATATCTCTTTACTATTAAATAAAAGCTTTAACTTGCTTCAAAATCATTACCACTTTTTCTTAAAGTAATAGCTTTATTCAAATATGGGTGCCTAATTTCCTTTTGTTTAACATCTGTGTTCCATAAAATTAATATTCTTATGCATTTTTCTAATCCATGTGGAACGTCCATTTCATGACCACAAATCAATGGAACTGTATCCCACCCCATTTCTCTTGCAGCTACAGCAGGGAATTCATCAGAAATATCTGAGGTAGTTGTAAAAAAAACAGCGGCTATATCATCGCTAGATACTTTATTTTTTTCTACCATTTGTGTAAGCAGTTCTTTAGTTGCTTCTTTGATTAATTCTTTGCTATCTTTGTCTACAGTTGTAGCACCCCGAATACCTCGTACACTATATTTTTTTGAAAATTCACTCATAAGTTTATTTTAATAGACCTTTAATAAACTTAACAACATTATCAATTTCATCATTTTCAGAGTTGGAGATTACATCAATTATTGCACTCCCAATTACTGCAGCATCAGCATATTTTTTTAATTCATTAATGTGGCTATTTTTTGATATTCCAAATCCAACAGCAACGGGTATTTCAGAAAAATTATTTACCTGATTAACTTTTTTACTTAAATCTTTTGATAATCTTTCTCTAGTTCCTGTAACTCCTAATACGCTTACACAATAAATAAAGCCTTGCCCAATTTTGCACGCATGTTCAACGGTACTATTTGATGAATTTAGTGGAACTAAAGGAATAGTCTCAATTTGATATTTATTTGCTGTATTCTGAATAACCTCTAATTCTTTATTTGGAATATCAGCAATTATTACACCATTAACTCCTGATTCTTTGCATCCAGAAAAGAAATTATCTAATCCAATTTTGATTATTGGGTTGTAGTAACCCATAGATATAATTGGAGTGTCTTTGTTATATTCATTTATTTCAGAAATAGTCTTTAATGTACTATCTATTGTTACCCCATTTTTTAAGGCAACTGAACTAGATCTCTGGATAGTTTTGCCTTCTGCAATTGGGTCACTGAAAGGTATTCCAATTTCAATTGCTGAGCACAATTTTTCATCAATAAGTCTAAGTATAATATCTTTAGTGAGTTTAACATTAGGAAATCCAGATGTTAAAAAAGGAATGATGCCAATACCATTTTTACTTTTATCATCGATAATAGATGATGAAATGGATCTCATTAGCTCGCTTGAGGCTCAATGTCAGTCGGTGGCGATTTTTTTTCAGATACACTTTCAGGTTGCTCCCCAGAATGGGCAAGAGTTTCACCTACTAGTGGGGGCGAAACTTCTTCACCCGCAAATAACTTTGTAAGCTCATCTTCATCAATTGTTTCATACTCAAGCAAATATTTAGCAAGCCTTTCCATTTGGTCTGAATGTTTAATTAAAATTTTTTCTGCAGTGTTTTCACCTTCAGATAACAGTAAATTAATTTCTTTATCGATTAATTCCTCTGTTTTTCCACTATAGTCTCTTTGTTCTGTTCCATCTTTTCCTAGAAATACAGTTTCTTGCTTCCTGCCATATGCCCTAAGGCCTAACTTATCACTCATTCCATAAGTTGTTACCATTTCTTTTGCAATGTTGGTAGCTACTTGGATATCGTTACTGGCACCAGTGGTTATTTCACCAAATTTAACTTTTTCAGCAATCCTTCCGCCCATTGCAGAAGCAATATAAGCTTTAAATTGACCCTTAGTTTGTAAATACCTATCTTTTTCAGGTAAATATCTTGTGTATCCGCCCATTTGACCTCTCGAAATAATTGATACCTTGTGAACAGGGTCGGCATGAGGTATGTTGTGAGCAACTACCGCATGTCCAGCTTCGTGATAAGCAGTTATTTCTCTTTCTTCATCGGTAATAACCTTGCTTTTTCTTGCTGGGCCAGCAATAACTCTATCGATTGATTCAACAAGTGAAGCCAAACCAATTTTTTTTGCACCTCTACGTGCTGCTAATATAGCAGCTTCATTAACGAGATTTGCTAAATCAGCTCCACTAAATCCAGGAGTTTGTTTTGCAATTTTTTCCATTTCAACTTCACTTTCAAGAGGCTTTCCTTTTGAGTGAACTTCTAGTATAGCTTTCCTGCCCATTATATCTGGGTTATCTAGTGTAACTCTTCTATCAAATCTACCAGGCCTTAGGAGAGCAGGGTCAAGAATATCAGGTCTATTTGTTGATGCTAAAACAATAACATTTGTTGAAGTATCGAAACCATCCATTTCAACTAAAATCTGATTTAGAGTCTGTTCTCTTTCATCATGACCGCCACCGAGACCAGCACCTCTATGTCTTCCAACGGCATCAATTTCGTCAACAAATACAATACATGGAGAGTGTTTTTTTGCTTGATCAAAAAGATCCCTTACCCTAGAAGCACCCACACCAACAAACATTTCTACAAATTCAGAACCGCTTATTGAAAAGAATGGCACTCCAGCTTCTCCAGCTACAGCACGTGCTAATAAAGTTTTTCCAGTTCCTGGAGGACCAACAAGAAGCACCCCCCTTGGAATCCTGGCACCCAAAGATAAAAATCTCTCTGGATTTTTCAAGAACTCAACAACTTCTTCTAATTCTTGCTTTGCTTCTGTAACGCCAGCAACATCTGAAAAAGTTACTGTTGCTTTAGCCCCTACGAATCTTTTAGCTTTACTTTTACCAAATCCTAAGGCATTATTAGCACCCCCTTGAGCTTGCCTCATCATGAAGATGAGTATTCCACCAAAAAGAATAAGAGGAAGAAAACTTAGAAGGATAGAAAAGATTCCGCCGAAGCCACTTGAGCCTTGGACTTCGACTTGATAATTTGCAGGATTAATTTCAGCGTCTTGTAATATTTTATAAATACTGCTTCCAGGTTCTTTTCTTGATGTGTATGATTGATTGCCAGAACTTATTTCAAGCTCATCACCTTTTACTAGAATATTAACTCTTTGACCAATTGGCGGATTCTCAGTAAGAGCAATTACAGAAGACATTGGAATTTCTTCAGACCTCCCAACTCCTCCGTCAAATAAAATAAAGAATCCAGCTATAATTACACTTATAACCCCAATATAAACTAATAAATTTTTTCTTTGATTTCCCATATTTACTATATTAACACAAAGTAACAATGTTTATGATTTGAGTTATTCAAAATTAAAAGAATGTTCACAATTGTTAATTTTAACCTAATATCTTTTGTAGTTAGATTGACCATTAATACTAAAAGATGCTAAGATTTCGCAGTCTTCAATATAAATACATTTGTTAAGGAGTTTCAATACCTACTATACAAAAGAATAAAAATTCTGATAAAGATTACAGAGTTAATCAAAGGATAAAAGCTGATAAAGTCAGAATAGTTTTTGGTGGAAATAACGATGGGGCTGAGTCAACAGTTTTAAGTTTAAGTGAAGCCATAAAACTTGCTAAAGAACAAGGCTTAGATTTAGTAGAAGTTGGTCCTAACCAGTCACCTCCTGTTTGCAGAATACTTGACTACGGAAAATTTAAATTTTCACAAGCAAAAAAAATTAAGCAAGCAAAAAAAGCGCAAAGTAAAATTGGGCTTAAAGAGATAAGGCTGAGAATGAGGATTAGTCAACATGATATTGATTCCAAGAAAAAGCAAATTATTTCGTTTTTAGAAGAAGGCAATAAAGTTAAAATATCTTTATTAATGAGGGGCAGAGAAAATGCCTACCCTGACTTAGGTGTTGAGATATTAAAGAAAATAAATGATGATTTGGAGAGTATTTCAGAAATTGATAAACCTCCAAGTTTGGAAGGTAGGACTTTGAGTATTATAATTGCTCCAAAGTAAGTATTATGCCAAAAATAAAAACACATAAAGGTGCTGCAAAGAGATTTTCATTAAGTAGTAATGGAAAAATAATGAGATCAAAAGGCATGAAAAGTCACCTAAGAAGAAAAAAATCTAAAAGAAATAAGAGATTATTCGGCTCCAAAGTTCTTCTTGATGAAGCAGTTGGAAAAAGAATAATCAAGTTGTTGAGGAAATAAATGGCTAGAGTAAAAGGTGGTTTTACAACCCACAGAAGACATAAAAAAATTTTAGATAGTGTTAAAGGGCACTCGGGTTCCAGGCATAGGAGATTTAGAGTTGCAAAAGAATCTTTAATTCATGCATTAGCTTACAGCACTGCACATAGAAGGTCTAAAAAAAGAGACCAGAGATCATTGATGATAACAAGGATAAACGCTGCCTCAAGAAAATGTGGATTAAGTTACTCCAACTTAATAAATAATCTTAAAAAATCTAACATTGAACTTGATAGAAAAACTTTATCATTATTGGCTTACAATGATTTTGAAGCTTTCGAAAAAATTGTTCAAGAATCTTCAGCTGAAAACAATTAAGATTTAAAGTAAAGAATCGGCTATTACTATAACTGAAAACAACATCATATATAGTAATGAAAATTTATATATTTTTAAGTTATTTTGTCTGTTATAGTCTTTATACAATCTGTACGTTAAAAATAAATAGTATGTACCAATAGTAAGACATGAAAAGAAATATATATAACTAAGTTTGCTGTTAACGAAAGTCATTACTAGTGTTAAAAGGATCAGTGTTACAGTGTGAAGTGTCATGGGTTTAAATGTAGCTTTAATTCCAACAACAGAAGGCAACATTGGTATATTTGCTTTTGAATAGTCATCTTTCATTAACATGGCCAGAGCCCAAAAATGTGGTGGAGTCCAAAAAAATATTATTGCAAATAAATACCAAGCAGAAAGGCTCAAATCACCAGTAACTGCAGACCAGCCTACCAAAGGTGGAAAGCATCCAGCAGCACCACCAATAACAATATTATGGTATGTCTTTTTCTTCAGCCAAATTGAATAAATAATTACGTAAAATAAAGTTCCACTAATCGCCATTAATGCTGCAAGTACATTTGTTAAGTATGTAAGTATTATGAAACTCGCCACATTTAAAACAATTCCAAATAGTAATGCGTTAGATTTGCTTATTCTTTCTCCTGCTACTGGTCTTTTTGAGGTCCTTTTCATGGTATTGTCAATATCTTTATCAATAGAATGATTTATTGCACCAGCACCTCCAGAAGCTAAAGTACCTCCAACTATAACTGCAACTAATACGCTGATGCTAGGAAGACTATCGCTTGCTAAAAAAATAGCTGAAAGGGCTGTTATTACAAGAAGTAAATTTACTTTAGGCTTTGTAAGGGTTGTGTAATCTTTTATATATTGTTTTATTTCCATGTATTAAGTTGATCTAAACATTTTGAAGCTTATAACACTAAAAAGTATAGCGACTGAACCCCATAATAAACTTGATGCACCTAAATGAGCAACTCTTATCCATACATCAAATTTTGTCCATGGGTTTAATGCTCCAAGTATTATCTGACTTACTATCATTACTATAGAAAATATAGCTAAAAAAGGTACAGTTGTGGAAAAGTTCTTTTTCAAAATAATAAAAAGAAAATAAAGTCCGATTATACCTGTTAAAGATGATGCAATTCTATGAAACATATGCACCCAGCCCAAGAAAGATTGTGGAATAATTGAGGAAGCTGTACAAAACGGCCATGAAGAACAAACTGTACCTGCCCCTTTCCATACCGCATAAGAACCAGAGAGAAGTGTTATCAATACAGAAAAGGCAATGATACCTGCCATTAATGAATATTTATCAAGAATTAATTGGTTTTTGAATGAGAAGTTAACTGTATTAACGCTTACATAGCTTAGACCCAAGCAAAATATAATCATTTGAGCTAAAAATAAATGTAAAGTTCTCAATGAGGGTTCAAGTTCTGTTAAGACAACTGCTCCACCTATTCCTCCAACAACAATAACTAATAATAATGATGCAAGTGATGTAAGAACCAAAAACCTATTGTTTCTATTTTGAGTCCACACAATTAAATTGATGAGCAAAATCAATAAGCCTAACAAAGCTCCACTTGTTCTGTGGCCCCACTCAATAAGTGTGTGATAATTCATAGGAGGTATAATTTCACCGTAACATAAAGGCCAGTCTGGGCACCCTAAACCAGATCCAGTTACTCTTACAAAACCACCTAAACTAATTTGAAAAACACAATCAAGTATAGAAAATCCTATTAGGAATTTCAGGAAACTATTTCTAAGAATAATATTATTTCTTTGAATAGAAGCCGAAACCATATTCTAAAATTTTACCTATCTCTTCTTTCTCTTTGAGATCCATCTAATATTGGTTCGTCAACATAAACTTCACCATTTCTAATTTTTATGTTGGATCCACATTTATCATCGGTGCATACCCATGCCTTGTAGTGAATAGATGCTCCTTGACCACCAAAATCAGATAATGGAACATATACAGCATCTGGGTTTTCACATTTATTACATTTTGGAAAGTTTTCAGCCACTTTTACCACCTTACTTTATTATTCTTATAACATAATTATACAATAACTAGGTTGAATATAATAATGAAAATTTATGATTGTATTAGGAATTGAAACTTCATGTGATGAAACTTCATTAAGTATTATTAATGAGGACAATCACCTTATGTCTAATGTGATTGTATCGCAACACTCTACTCATTCTCAGCATGGTGGAATAATTCCAGAATTAGCATCAAGGCAACATGTAATTAACATTGAAGATGCTTTTGAAAAATGTATAAAAAATGCCAGTGTAAAGCTTGATGATATTTCTGTAATCGGTGTTACAAATGGACCAGGATTAATAGGTTCATTAATTGTAGGTGTAAATTTTGCAAAAGGTTTATCAATATCTACTATGAAACCTCTTGTAGGTGTAAATCATTTAAAAGCTCATGTTTTTGCTTCATGGATAAAAAAGGACCTTGAGACAGATAAATCTTTTGATACACCTAAAGAATTTCCATTGATGTGTATTATTGTTTCAGGAGGACACACAGATTTAGTGAAATTGGATGAAAATTTTAATTTTGAATTAATTGGAAGAACAAGAGATGATGCTGCAGGAGAAGCTTTTGATAAAGCTGCAAGATTACTAAATCTTGGTTTTCCGGGTGGCCCAGAAGTTGATAAATATTCAAGCTTTTCTAATGAACATTTTGATTTTCCAAGAGCACTTTTAAGAGGCTCTCATGATTTTAGTTTTAGTGGAATGAAAACAGCTTTTTTAAATTTGTCAGAAAAAAATAAACCCTTCGATAAAGATAAAATATCAAAACTTTGTAATACTTTTCAAGAAGCGATAGTTGATGTTATTACTAAAAAAACAATTAAAGCAGCCGAGGAATATAGGTGTAGAGGGATAGTCGTCACAGGTGGAGTTGCGGCAAATTCGCACCTTAGAGAAGAAATGGTACGAAAGTCACCGTTGCCAGTATTTATTCCAGAGAAAAAATTATGCACAGATAATGGGGCTATGATAGCTTCATACGTTGTAGAAAATTACAAAAAAAGTAATAATAATTTCAATAATATAGACGTAAAGTCAGTTTTAAATTATTAATAAAGATTTTTAAAAAAGCTTTCTATTTCATCAACCTCTTCTTCAATTGTGTAACTTATGAAATTACCGCTAAAAAAAATTTTCAATAAAATTTTTTCTTTTTGAAAAATAAAGTCAATATATAAAAATAAAGATATTAGTATTAAAATTATCGATCCATAAATAGAAATAAAAGTTTCGCTTGAAAGTTGCCAAGTTAGAATTGATATTATTACTCCTAATATGGCCCACCAAAGCTGATTATTATTTTTACTTTTTTTTGACAAATTGTGACCTGTGATAGTCTTTTTCAAAAATTTTGAAGTTAAAATCTTTTCATCAATTTCTTCATTAATTATTAAAAATTTAGTAGTTTTTGATGCAATGGTATTCTTATTAATTTTTAACTCGGTTTTAGATGTCATTCTTCTTTAAATTTCTTCAGCATATTTAACGCTGAATCTTCAAACCGTATTGTTTTGCAATAATCACCAACAATTAATTTTCCAGCGTTTCTTGATAATTTTTCAATTTTTGTATGCATGTCAATAACTTTTTCGTGCCCAGGTTGACCTGGTACTCCTAGATCAGCAGCCAAGTCATTTGGTCCAAATGCAATTCTATGGATCCTTTTTTCTTTTAATATTTCTTCTAGATTTTCGTAGCCTTTTACAGATTCTATTTGAATTGTAAGTTCCATATTGTCATTTGCCCAATTGGAATATTTTAATTGAGAATCTACAGATTTATGGTTTTGCATAAATTCAGCGTTTCCAAATTCAGTTCCTCTTCCACCGCCCCAAGATCTTTTTCCTAGAGGAGGAAATAAACAGCTATCAGCAAGCAGCTTTGCTTCTTGTAATGATTCTACATGAGGACCCATTATTCCTTGAACCCCTCTATCTATAAATAGATTTATATCTTGTTTTGATATTTTATGTATTCTTGCAGTAACTGTTAGTCCAGATGAAATAGCTAACTGGCATATTCTTTCAACTGAGTCTACGGAAAATGAGCCATGTTCTGCATCAAGGTGAACGGCATCGTAGTCTAATTTAGAAGCATATTCTATCGCGTCAAGGTTTTCAGACTTAATAGACAAAATATAAGCTGTTTTGTGATTTTTTATTTTTTCAAAAATTCTATTTGTGTTCATAATCTTTAGATTAACAAATTTCTTTACCCACCACCAACAGCACTAATAATTTCAATTTTTGAATCAGGTAAAATAATAAATCTGTTATAGTTTTCTTTTTTTACAACTTCACTATTAACTGCAATCGCAAAAGATTTTTTTTCAAGGTTTAAATCTTTGATTAATTTAATTAATGTAGTGTTTTCTTCAACAATAAACTCTTTGCCATTAACATATATTGAGAAATTTGCTTTATTCATTTATTTTTTCTCTTAATTCCATAAAAGTTTTTTCAGGGCTGCGACTAAGCAAGAGTTCTCTCATAATTGCTATTCCAGAAAAATTATATTTTAACAATTTGCTTACATTATTAATATTAATACCCCCTACAAATATAACGTTACTTAATTTTCTAGATATATATGAAATATTTTTTTCTTTAATTGTATTTTCATTCGGATGACTTTGAGTTACAAATATTGGCCCAAGGTGAAAGTAGTCAAATTTTTTTTGATGCTTATTTAAATCGGTATTCTCATGAATTGATCTTCCTAAAATAAGGTTTTCTTTATTTTGATACTCATTAATTTGGTATTTTTCTGGAAAATGAACACCATTTAAGTTGTTTTCAATTGCTAAATCAAGGTTGCCATTTATGAATAATTCGCAACTTTCTTCTATGGAATCTTTCATTTTTTTTATGAAATTTGTTAATGAATTATGAGAAATATTTCTCTCTCTAATTTGAATTCTGTTTAAACCATTACGAGATAACTTTTTGGATAGTTTTAAAGTATCTTCAAGACTTAAAACCTCTGAATTAGTTATTAGAGTAATTGTTTTCAAAATTTATACATCAAGCAGATTTTTTTCAGGAGAGCTTGGTGAGGCAATTCCTTTAATTGGTATTCTTCCAGACTTGAAAGAAATCCTCCCTGCTTTGACACCAAGCTTAAAAGCTTCTCCCATTTTTTTTGAATCTTTAGCCTGAGCAATTGCTGTATTTACTAATACAGCATCTGCACCAATTTCCATCATCTTTGATGCATCAGATGGCACTGCTAGACCAGCATCAACAATGACAGGCACATTTGATTGCTCTATAATTATTCTTATACTCTCTTCGTTTTTTATACCATTTCCTGACCCAATTGGAGATGCTAATGGCATTACAGTAGAGCACCCGAGTTCTTCTAAGTTCTTAGCTAATGCAGGATCAGAATTTATATAAGGTAATACCTTGAAACCATTTTTAATTAGTTTTTCTGCAGCAATAATAGTCATCATTGGGTCAGGAAGCAGATATTTTGGATCTTTAATTGCTTCTAATTTTACCCAATTAGTATTTATTAGTTCTCTTGATAATTCGCAAGTAAGAATGATTTCATCAATATTTTTGCATCCAGCTGTATTTGGGAGGATGTTTAATTTTTTTTCAATTAAAAAACTAAGTAAATCATTACTTTGATTGTCATCTAAATCTAGTCTTCTAATTGCGACTGTAATCATTTCTGATTCAGAAGAAATTATGTAGTTTTCTAAATCTTTTAGAGACTTATGTTTTCCGGTTCCAATAAAAAGCCTTGATCTAAATTCTTTTCCGTCTATTATTAAATTATCATTCATTTATTTGATGCCTCTTTTTTATTATATACAAATATATTATTGAAAAAACTATGCAACAATTAAAAAATTTAAATAATTACGGACTACTAGTAGATCTTGATGGAACAATTATCCAAAATAATGAATTTATATCTTTAAATGTAAAAAAAAGCATAAAAAAGCTGTCAATCCATATGCCAGTTTCTATAGTTACTGGAAGAGGCCCTCAGGATGTACTGAAATTTTCTAAACAACTTGATCTTTATGGTCCACAATATTGTGAAAATGGCACAAGTGTAGTTGATGCGACATCAAAAAAATTTTTAGATGTTAGTTTAATTTCAGACGAGATTTCATCAGAAATTATAAAAGGATTTATGAATTCTAATATGGAATATTTAGTAGTTTCAAATGGAAAAACTTATATAAATCCAAATAATATTCTTAAAAATGTATCTTCATTAGTACTATCATCAAAAAGGCAAGTCGAATTAAATAAATTCGTAAAAAAATATAATAACTTAATAAGTGAATATCATTTAGAATTTTCCACAGATGAAAATGGTAATAAATTTATAAATATCCATAATAATTCACTTGGAAAAGCAAAAGCATATAATCATTTTAAAAAATTTTATAATTTGAGTTCTAATAATATTTTTTTTATTGGCGACGGTTTAAATGATTTATCAATAATTTTAAAATGTAAGAATTCAATTTCTATGGGTAATGCAGAAGAAGAAATCAAATCCAAGTCAAAATTCATTACTGATTCAGTCTACGAAGATGGTGTTTCTACTGCAATTGAAAATATTATTCTTCCTTTGATAAAGGCTTAGACCTAAATGTAGAAACTCCAGCTCTAAAGGCTGAACTCCAAATATTAATTTCAGTTCTCAGGTCAGTTTTATATTTCTGTGAATATTCACCCATTTTTCTAAATTTATTTGACCTTCTTTTTGCTAAAGTTTTTGGGTAAACATTTCTGATTAAGGATAATTCTTCAATAATTCCTTCCTGCAATAATTTTGCAGATTCTAAGTAATTTTGATGAGAACCTTCATTTGGTTCATCAATTACTCTGTCAATAATTCTTAGTTTTAGGCAATCTTCAGAAGTAAATTTCATAATGTTTGAAATTTCCTTTACTTTTCTAGAGTCTCCAAGTTTAATTTTTGCAGCTTCTTCAGGGCTTAAGGGGGTAAAAATAGAATTTTTTTGCATCATAATAGAATCTGCAATTGAAAATGCTAAAGCCGTTTCGCTTCCACCTTCACCAATAATTACTGATAATATTGGGGTTTCTAGGTTTAATTTGGTTGATATCAATTCACTAATTGAAAATGCAAGACCAGAATATTCTGATTTAAGAGATAATTCAGGATAGACAGCATCAACTAAGCATAAACATGGAATTTTAAATTTTTCTGCTAACTTTAAAGCTCTGTTAGCCTTCCTGAACCCTGAAGGCATTATTTTATTATTATAATTCCTGGCAACATTATTATTAGACTTAGTTATGATTTTTCTTTCTTGTGCAATCAAAATAAAAGGTTCATTTAAAATCCTGCCAAGCCCAATAATAACAGAATCATCGTCATCGCTAATTCTGTCTCCGTGTAATTCAATAAAATCTGAAAAAATGTTATTAATATAAATTGATGATTTTGGCCTATTAATATTTCTTGAGATTTTTAGTGATTCTAAGGCATTATTGAATTTTAAATTTTTATTTTTAGTAATTTTTATTTTTTTAGACTTATAGGAATATTTTGGTTTTAAAATATCAATTAATGTTGATATTTGATATTTCAAATCCTCCCTGTTAATTACTAAATCTATAAATCCTCTTTTTAAGAAATCTTCTGATGTGTATTGATCTTTTGATTCATCAGAATTTTTATTTTTTAATTTTCTGTATGATGAATAACCAATCCTGGCCTCGGGTTCTCCAATAATAATATCTGATAAAGTTGCAAAGCTTGACATAACTTGTCCTGTTGATGGATTGCACAAAATTGAAATCATTGGAATATTTGAATTCTTTAACAGGTTAACAGCTGAAACTGTTTTGGACATTTGCATCAATGAAATAACACCTTCTTGAATTCTTGCCCCTCCGCTATTAATTATTGTAATTACTGGAAACTGTTTCTTAGCTGCTAATTCATAAGCTAGTGCAATTTTTTCTCCAACAATTAAACCCATGCTGCCGCCAAGAAAACCAAAATCCAAGGCAATTATTGTTATCTGCTTCCCATTAACTTTAGCTGTCCCAGTAATTGCAGCTTCATCAAGCCCAGTTCTAAATTGATCAGATTTAATTTTTTCATCATAATTTTCTAATTCTTCTTGTGCAATCTGTTCAAAGCTAGAAGATAGGTTTTTATTAATTTCTTTGAATGATCCTGAATCAATAATTAAGTTAATTCTCTCTTTTGCAGAAATGTGAAAATGAAAATTACAGTCTTTTTCGGAACATATTTTATAAATTTTAAACTTAGAAGACTTTTCTATATCTTTATTGCAGGCAAAGCATATTTTATTTTCTTCCTGAGAATCAAAAATAGTTTCTTCAAAATACACCACTAAAGTACCTCTCGCGCTTTACCAGAATCGCCTGGCCCAACAACTCCCTGTTCCTCTAATTCATCCATTAACCTAGCTGCCCTTGGATACCCAATTCTTAATCTTCTTTGTAAATAAGATGTTGATAAAGTTTTTTGACCTCTCGCTAAATTTTGGGCTTGTAAAATCAAATCATCATCTGAGTCAATTTCTGTAAATTCATCATCTATTTCATCAATAATTGAGTTTAAGTCTATTTTCTTAACAGGGTTAAAAATTTCATGATTTTTCCAATGACTTACTACTTTGTCTATCTCATCATCTGAAATTAATATTCCTTGTGCTCTTTTTGGCAAAGGGTTATCAATAGGTACAAATAGCATGTCACCCTTACCTAAAAGTTTTTCTGCCCCTGGCGAATCTATAATTGTTCTAGAATCAATTTGTGATGTAACAGAAAAAGATATTCTGCTAGGAAAATTTGCTTTTATTAATCCTGTTACTACATCTACTGATGGTCTTTGAGTGGCGACAATCAAGTGTATTCCAGTTGCTCTACCAAGTTGAGCCAATCTGACTAATAATTTCTCAACTTCATTTGATGAATTAAGCATTAAATCGGCTAGTTCATCCACCACAATTACTATATAAGGCATCTTTATCCTTTTTTTTGCCTTACTTTTTTCATTGTAAGTTAATATGTTTTTTGAATTATCCATTTCAAGTTGTTTAAATCTAAAAGTCATTTCTTCAGTCATAAGTTTTAATGCTTTAATTGCATCACTTGGTTCAACAATTGGGTCAGTTAATAAATGAGGTATTCCTGAATATGGAGTTAATTCAACTCTTTTTGGGTCAATCATTATAAACCTTATTTCATCTGGGTTCATTTTCATTAAAAATCCACTTATTATAGAATTTATGCATACACTTTTACCTGATCCTGTTGCACCCGCTACAAGCAAATGAGGTAACTTTGTTAAATCGCAATAAAGAGGTGAATTGTCACTTCCGGTTCCTAAAGCAATTGGTAAAGAAAGTTTACTAATATTTTCATTATTTTCTTCGGAAATTAATTCTTTTAGCCCGACCACTGTTGTGTTTTGATTAGGTACTTCAATTCCCACTAAGGATTCACCTGGCATTGGCGATTGAAATCTTATATTTTGATTTGCAAGTGCTAATGCCAAATCTTTTTCTCTAGCTAAAATATGATCTACTCTTACTCTCTTAGAATTTCCATATCCTGGAGAAAGGCCATACATAGTAACCGAAGGACCCGACTTAACTTGATCAACTGATACTTCAATTCCATGTTCGTGTAATGTTTTAACTATTAATTCTTTTTTATTATTTATATCCTCATAGTTTACTTTCTCTGACTTAATATCTTGTAGCAAACCTTCTGATGGCATATCCCATATTTCATTTGAATTTAAATTTGGTGTAAAAGTGTGACTTTCTGTTGAAGGTTCACCTGAATATTGAACTGAAGGATTTTCAATTTTTGATTGCATCTCAATATTGAATTCATCTTTTTCATTTTTATCAAATTCACTTTCTTTATGTTCTTCGACCAAAACCTTTTTATTTTCATTCAATTGAGCCCTTTTTTTATAAATTGCATTAATTGAATTAAATAAAGTGTAAGAAAAGGATTTTAATTTGATTAAAGATTTTTTTGGAAAAAATAAAATTATTATTAGAATATTTAAACTTAAAAATCTTATCAAACCAAATGTATAATTAGATAAAGAAGGATTAAACCTATCCCATTGTGACGGGAATTTAATTATATATTCTCCAAGAGCGCCACCATATGAAAACTTAAAAATACCTTCTCTATTATAGTTAATGAAAGTTGATAAAGATGATGTTTCGATAATCAAAATTATTGGAATTATGACAATAAAAAAAACGTTCCTTTTATTATTTATAGAAACAGGATAATAGAAAAAAATTATTGTTATAAATACTAGCCAAGCTATAAAAAAAACTGAAGATATTCCAAAAAAATTGATCAGGAAAGGTATGTATAAAAAACTTAAATTAGTATCTTCTAATATGTATAATTGAGTAGTTGAAATTAAAGATAATAGTAGAAATGAAAAAGTAAATAAAAGGTGTTTATTATTCTTTTTAAATTCAAAAAATCTTTGCATTTTTTAATTCATAATTTAACTGTCTAGGTTAATAACTGTAAGTAAAAAAATACTATAAATCAATTAGTATTGATCAAAGATTAAAGATTATTATTAAATTTAGTCAGTTATTCCTTTTTCATCAAGGAATTTTAATGCATCTGCGACAGTGATTATACCTTCTGCTTCTTCATCTGAAATTTCTAAGTCATTTCCATCTGATGAAAATTCGCTTTCCATAGCCATTATCATTTCAACTACATCTAAAGAGTCAGCATCAAGGTCATCAATGAATGATGAATCAGGCTTTATATCGTCAACGCTCACAGAAAGAGATTCAGCTATTATTTCGTATAGCCTTTCTTCTATTGTTGCCATAATTATCCTACTTTCATTTAGTTTTATAATAAATTTTATCTAAATTCCTTATTAAAGATTTCAAAACACCTTTAATAAATTTATTTGAGTTATCTGAACCGAAAAGATAACCTAAATTTTCAAAATCTTCAACTAGTTTCGAAAAATTGTCACTTTTTCTCAACTTTTTTACTTCCCAGAAAGCTAATCTCAATAAACTCTTATCCACTATAGATAATTGGTTTACGGGATATTCTTCAGCAAAACTTTGTATCAATTCATCTAATTCTTTTTTATGGCTAAAAATTTCGACACTTAATTTTTCTACTTCCTTTTCCTCTTTATCTGATAATCCATTAGATTCAAAGATATTTAGAAACGATTTCTTTTGAATTTCAACAATACCATTATTAACGTCAATTAAATAAAGAAGCTGAAGAACTTGTTTTCTTAAAACTTGTTTTTTGGATAAATCTAATTTAATTGTAAATTCTTCAATAAACTCACTATTTTCTAGTTCAAGATTTTTTTCTTGGCTATTCAAATTAGGCATAAAAATTCTATGAATTTAAAGATTCATAAGAATCAATATTCATTGTTGAGCTGTTAGAATCAATTCTTTTAATTAGGCCAGTCAGCACTTTTCCTGGCCCAAATTCAATGTAATCATTCAAGCCATTTGAGCTCATATATTTTATAGTGTCATTCCATTGGACGCATGACATAAGTTGCTCGATTAGTTCGTTTTTAATTTGACTAGCATTTTCTAGGGGTTTTGCATTTACATTACCAATCAAAGGAATTTCTGGATCGCTAAAATTAAGCGATTCTATAAAATCCATTAAACTATCTCTAGCTGGTTCCATTAAAATTGAATGAAATGCTCCACCGACACTTAATTTGATAGCTTTTTTTGCACCTCTAGCTTTAGCTAAATCAACAGCAATTGCTAATGAATCATTATCTCCACTTATAATAACTTGTTGAGAACTGTTAATATTTGATGGATATGCACCAGCTTCTCGACATACTTCCTCAACAACATCAACTTCCATTCCAATTATTGCTACCATTCCACCTGGATTTTTATCACAAGCAATTTGCATCAATCTTCCTCTTTCAGAAACGAGTCTAATGGTGTCAGAAACAGATAATGCATTTGAAGCAGATAGGGAAGTGTATTCACCTAAGCTATGACCAGCAGTAACACTTGGTGTGAAATCTTTAAATTTACCTTTAAATACTGAAAAACAAGCTAACGATGTAGCAGTTATTGCTGGTTGAGCATTTTCGGTTTTATTTAAAACATCCTGAGATCCAGAGAACACGATATCAGTGAGCTTTCTACCTAATGTTTCATCAACTTCATCAAAAATATCCTTGGCAATTGAAGATTTTTCATATAGATCGGCTCCCATTCCAACCACTTGAGATCCTTGTCCGGGGAATACGACAGCTGTGTTTTTATTAATGTTAATCATTGAGCCTTCTTACTTGCTGATAAAATCTATAGCTTTTTTTTCTACAGTTCCAGTATCTACATAATAATTATCTTTATAAAATCCGCATTTTGGGCATGCGTGATGTGGTTTCATTAAGTTATGAGGAGCTGGGCAAGCTGGGCAAGTAACTAAAAGAACTCTACTTTTTCCCATGTGAGCCCTTGCTCTGCGAGTTCTAGATCTTGAATGCTTTTTTTTAGGTAGTGGTGCCATAAGTTTTATTTATTATTTTTGATAAGTGAATTTTACATGTATTAAAAATAATATCAATAAGTTTTAAAGCTATTAATTTAACAAATTGATAGATGTAAGGGAGAAAATTAAGATTATGTGCAGGAATTTATTGTTTTGGAAAGAATAATTGGAATTGATATAGGTTTAAGAAATACTGGATACGGTATATTAGATTTTGGTCAAAATACAGAAAAAATAGTTGAGGGTGGTGTCATAAAAACAGATTCAAAGAAAAATCTGGATGAAAGACTATTAACAATATTTAAAGACCTAGATTATGTATATAAAAAATATAATCCATCAATTACATCAATAGAAGACCTTCATAGTAGATATCGAAATCTTAAGACAGCTATAATTATGGGTCATGCGAGAGGTGTTGCATGTGCAGTTGCGTCATTAAATAATGCTCCAGTTTTTCATTATCAACCAACACAAATAAAAAATATTGTCACTGGGTCAGGCAGGGCAGATAAAAATCAAGTTATAAAAACCATTTCAAATAGATTATCATCACCAAACATAAAAAATGAGCATGTTGCGGATGCGTTTGCATCAGCTATATGCCATTGGGTAATGTCTAGTTCAAATAAAAAAGTATAATATAAAATTATGATAAGTTTTTTAAGTGGTGAAATTCGAAATATTTTTACCGAAAAATCAACTTTAGAAATTGACGTAGCCGGCGTAGGATATGAAGTTGTATTGCCTTCGTTCGTAATGGATGATGTTGTAAATGAAGGCAAAAAAAGTGGTGAAAATATAACTCTTGAAATATATTACCACTCTACAGAAAGGTCCCCCAAACCCCTTCTTGTTGGCTTTAATAATCAGATAGAAAAAATATTTTTTGAAAAAATTATTCAGGTCGAAGGCGTTGGGCCACTAAAAGCAGTTTCAGCACTAATTTTTCCAGTTGCAATTGTATCTCAAGCAATTGAAAATGAAGATCTAACAATTCTGAATCAGATGCCAGGTATAGGTGCAAGAGCAGCACAGAAAATGATTGCCACACTTAAAGGCAAGCTTATAGATATTATTTCTGAATCTCGATCATCAAATGTTAAAGAATCTGCAGATTATCTTTTGAGGGATGAAGTAATTGAAATTTTGATTGGTTTGGGATTTAAAGAATCAGACGCAATCATAAAAATGAATGACGTAATTTCTAATAATCCTGAAATAAAAGATAATCTTGAAGAAATAATTAGAGAAATATTTAAATCAAAATAAAATGCCAATTGAAGAAGTTATCAATAATAATTCTGAAGACAATAACAATAAAGTCTTAAAAGATTCAGACAATAAAGATTATGTTAATGATTTAAGACCAAAAATACTCAAAGAATATGTTGGCCAAACCAAGGTTGTTGACAGTTTAAGAACTGCAATAAAAGCATCCGGGGCTAGAAATGAAGCTATGGAACATGTTTTATTTCACGGCCCTCCCGGACTAGGTAAGACAACATTAGCACATGTAATTGCCAAGGAAAAAAAATCAAATTTAGTTGTAACTTCTGGCCCAAGTCTTGAAAAACCAGCAGATGTTGTTGGTTTATTATCAAATTTATCTGAAGGTGATGTTTTGTTTATTGATGAGATACACAGAATTTCCAAGGGTGTTGAAGAATACTTTTATTCTGCAATGGAAGACTTTAAAGTAGATTTCATTACTGGTTCTGGGACATTTGCAAAAACACTTACATTTCCAATTAATAAATTTACATTAGTTGGCGCAACTACTAGAGTAGGAATGCTCTCTTCGCCTCTAAGAGATAGGTTTGGTCTTACATATCACCTTGATTTCTATAATTTAGAAGAACTCTCTTCAATAATTAAAAGATCCTCAAATATTTTAAACGTAAAAATTAATGATATGGCCACTAAACAGATAGCAATGAGGTCAAGAGGGACTCCTAGAATTGCTAATAGGCTTTTAAGGAGAGTAAGAGACTATCATCAAGTAAACTCAAAAACGGATAATATTGATGATTTAGTAGCTTCAAAAGCAATGGAATTAGAGGGAGTTGACCAAAATGGTCTTGATAGATTAGATAGGCAATATTTATTAACTTTAGCCAAAAATTATAATGGTGGTCCCGCCGGAATTGAGGCTCTGGCAGCAACTTTAAACGAAGAATCGCAAACATTAATGGATGTTGTAGAGCCATATTTATTGAAAATAGGATTCATAATAAGAACACCTTCTGGAAGAAAAGTGACAATAGATGGATTAAAATATGCTGGAATTCAGGTCAGAAAATCTGATGATAATCAAAAAAGAATGTTTTAGTTTAAATCATCAAATGATGATTCATTATTGCTCCAAAGTTTCCAATACAAGTTTTTATTAGATAATAACTTTTCATGGTTTCCTATTTCAACTATTTCACCTTTATTTAAAACTATTATTTTATCTGCATTTTTTATAGTTGATAGTCTATGAGCAATTATTATTCCTGTTCTATTTTCTAATACTCGTTCAAGAGCATTTTGAATTTGCCTTTCAGTATAGCTATCAATATATGAAGTTGCTTCATCTAATATAAATATCTTTGAGTCTAAAAGTAATGCTCTAGCAAAACTTAATAATTGCCTTTGACCAACTGAAATATTTGCTCCTGATTCTTCGAGTATAGTGTCATAACCATTAGGTAATGTCATTACAAATTCATGAGACCCAACAATTTTAGAGGCCTCAATTACCTCTTCTCTTGTTGCATTAGCTTTGTATTTTATATTTTCCTCAACAGTCCCAGAAAAAATAATTGGGTCTTGGAGAACCATGCTAATGTTGTTACTTAAGGAACTTTGAGTTACTTGTTGGATATCCTGATTATCAATAAATATATTCCCATTTTTTATCTCGTAAAATCTATGAATTAAGCTCGCAATACTTGTTTTACCAGATCCAGTTGGTCCAACTAATCCTACAGTTTCATTTTCATTTATAACAAAGTTTAATTTCCTCAGTACTGGCTCGTTATAATTATATTCAAAATCAACATTCTTAAACTCAATTTTTCCTTTGCTTACATTGATATCTTTAGCATCTTTAGCATCTTTTATATCAATTTCTATATCTAATAGTTCAAAAATCCTATGACCAGATGCCATCGCCCTCTGAAGAGTACTGTAATGCATAGTTAGCGCTCTAATGGGGTCAAAAAATCTTTGAACATAAAGCAAGAAAGCTATCATAACGCCAATTTCTACTGACCCACCTGAAACTAAATATCCTCCCATGACAACAATTAAAGACATTGTAGCTCCAACTAAAAGTTCAACAGGCGGATGTATTCCTGCACCATACTTTGCTGCACTATTTGTATCATTAAAATTTGTATTTACTTCCCTTTCAAATCTTTTCTGATTAATATCTTCTCTAATCATATTCTGTGTTACTCTTACTCCATTTACGTGTTCATTTAAAACTCCGTTTACAATTGATGATGAAGCTCTAGCTTTAAGAAATGCTTTTCGTGCTTTTGGAAGCCAAAAAATTCTTAAAGCCAAAAATACAGGCATTATCATAAGGATGCCTAAAGCCATAGACCAATTTAATGAAAATATAATTATCGTAATTATTATTAAAGTTAACATATCTCCAATTGCGAAAACCCCTGCTTGAAACAATTCTTGGAGTGCTCCAACATCACCAAGAACACGTGACATAATTGAGCCATATTTACTTCTATCAGCAACTGACATAGACAATTTTTGCAAATGAACAAACATTTTTGATCTTATGTCAAACAATATATGTTCTCCAATTTCTCTTATTACTCTCTGTTGTACATAATTTGAGATAAAGTGCATTAAAGCAAAACCAATTAATAAAATAAATAAGTTATTTAAGAGGCTCTCATTATTGTCTGAAATTGCATTATCAATTGTAAATTTGACTAAAAGTGGGATTGCTAAAACTGCAATAGTAAAAGTTATTACTGAAATAACTCCTAAAAACGCCTTAGTTTTATAAGGCTTAATGAATTTAAAAAACCTTTTTGCAACATCACCATCATATGATGAAAGCTGTCCAAGATCTTCTTCAATTGCATTTACAATTTTTTTATTTTTATTTATTGATGTTGCCATTTAATGTTTAACCTGCATCTTTGGATTTTGAAGTTCAAAAATTGTTTTATAAATACCATCTTTACACACCAAATCTTTATGCTTTCCTCTATCTACTATATTTCCTTGATCTAAAACAATTATTTCATCTGAGTGAGAAATTGTGCTTACTCTTTGAGAAACAATTAAAGTTGATCTATTTTTTTGAAAACTAACTAATCTTTCTCTAATTTTTTTATCTGTCCCAGTATCAAGAGCACTAAAGGAATCATCAAAAATTAAAACATCTGGATTTTTAAATAAATTTCTTGCTATAGCTAGTCTTTGTTTTTGTCCCCCAGATAGAGATACTCCAAATTCTCCAACCATTGTCTCGTATTTCTGTGGAAGAGAGTCAATAAATTCATGAATATCAGCAATTTTAGCCACTCTTATGACATCTTCTAGATCACTATCTGGTTTTGAATAAGCAATATTTTCTTTTAAGGTGCTATTGAAAAGAAAGGTATGTTGTGACACTAATCCAATCCTTGATCGAAGATTATTTAAATTTAAAGTTTTTAATGGAGTTTCATTAATTAATATTTGCCCATCTAAGACATCATAAAATCTAGGGATTAGATTTGCTATTGTTGATTTACCTGACCCAGGTGGGCCAATGATTCCGATAATTTTACCTGGCTTTAACTCTAGATTTATTTTATTTACGTCATTTTTTTTAGATTTAAAATAATATTTAAATCCTACATTCTCAAATTTTAAACTTTCAATTTTATTAATTGAATTTGAATTTTTTATTGTGGCAATTCTTGGTTTTGAATCAAGAATTTCAAATAATCTTAACCCGCAGGTTATTGCTCTAGCGTAAGAATTAACCATAAGTCCAACAATTCTTACAGGTCTTTGTAACATCCCAAGATAAACTAAGCATTGCGTAAGTTCACCAATAGTCAGTTCTCCGTCAATTATTTTGTGCCCCCCAACCCATATTATAAAAGCCCATACTAGCAAAAAAAAGAATCCAACAAGACTTGTTCCGGTAGCATCAACCTTTACGCTGTTCATAGTGTCATTTGTAACTTCTCTATGAGATGATCTAAATTTTTTAACTTCATAATCTTCTCCCCCGAAAGCTCTAACAACTTTTACACCAATTAAATTTTCCTGAAGATTAGTATTAAGGATTGAAAATTCTTTTTGAATTCTATTCCAAATTTTCCTTAACCTAAGCCTGCTTATAGTTGCTATTAAAGCCACAGGTATTATGAATCCGAATGCAATCAAACCTATTTGAAGATCTGTTCTTAGCAATAAGTAAGAACCAAAAAAAATCAAAGTCATTATTTCAAAAGTCCTCAACAATCCTGTTGTGACAAACATCTTTACGCCTTCAATGTCCAATATTCCTCGTGACATCAAATTTCCAGTATGGATTCTGTCATGATACTTATAGGTTTGGGACTGGAGTTTTTTGTGGAATAAATTTCTTAAATCAGCTGAGATGCCATTTGCAATTTTTTCTCCGTTGTATTGAAGTAAAAAAGCAAAGATTCCTCTTAAAACACTTACAAATATAATTAGAGACGCAAGTATCCATAGAATGCTAAAATCAGTAGAGTTAGAACTAATTTTTTCATATGCTCTGTCAACTGAGGTTCCTAATAAGTAAGGTATCCATAGCTGGGAACCAACTAATCCGCCTACTCCTAAAAATCCAAATGTAATGAGTTTTTTGTATTTAAAACACATTTTAAAAATTCTGATAAGAACAGTAAGTTCGCCGATATGACTATTTAAATGTAAAGGAGATTTAAATTTTATATTCACTGTAAATAAGTTAAATTAATAATTATGAATATTCTATTTAAACCCAAATCAATAAAACAATAATTTAACATTCAAATTTTATGAAAATTAGAAAAGGAAAAATCGAAGATTTAGATACTTTGGAGATTATTTCTAAAGAACAATTTAAAGTCAAAAAATTACAACCTAAATTTAAAATTCTTCTTAGGGACAATAGTTATCATATCCAAATTATTGAAGAAAAAGGAGCTGTTATAGGATTTATAATAATCAAGTTTTTATATAAAAATTTAATTGATATATATTCAATAGCAATAAAAAAAGAATATCAAAATAGAGGTTATGGCTATAAGTTATTAAGCAACACATTAAAGAACTTTCATAAATATAAAATTACTTTAGAAGTCTCAGAAGACAATTTAGCAAAAAAATTATATTTTAAGTGCGGTTTTAAAATTGACTCTGTAAGAAAAAGGTATTATGGGAACAAAGATGCCATTTTAATGAGTTTCTACAAATTAGAACCGGGTTCAGAAGAATCATAATCATAATTCTTTGCTTCTTCAATATATTCTGATTCATTGTCAGGTACTTCGTCATCAGGAAAAATTGCATCCACTGGACACACTGGCTCACAAGCAGCGCAGTCAATGCATTCATCTGGATTTATGAATAAATGAGTGTCTCCAGGTTTAGAATAAATACAATCAACTGGGCAGACGTCTACGCATGCTCCATCGGTAGTTCCAATACAAGAACCTGTGATAATAAAAGCCATTTTTTAACAGCCCCCACCACCACCACCACATGCACAACCACCTCCATTTGATCCACAACCACCTCCACCAGACGGTATATTTGGGTTAGAAATAACGAATCCTGATCTTTGCATGCCTTCAACATAATCAATGTTTGAACCTGATATAAGCGGAATACTACCTGAGTCAACAAGCGCTTTAACTCCGTCTGAGTCTATTACTGTATCTTCTGAATTAGCTTTATCTTCAAGGCCAAACTCATATCCAGCACCTCCACCCTCAGACATTGTTAGAGATATTCTTAAGTAAGATCCTTTATTACCTTGTTCCTCTAATACCTCGTTAATTTTTGAAGCAGCAGCTTCGGTAAAAGAAATTAAATTTTCTGTTGTCATTTTTCCCATTTCACTTGGTTATAAATCTATTTTACACAATTATTAAAATATTTGGAGATATTTAAGTGTTATTTTTTTGCAAAATTTACAAACGAAAATCGCAAACTATGATATTATCTGAAAATAAATTATGGACAGACTTGATAAAAATATTATTGAAATTCTTAAATCTGATGGAAGAATTTCGAATGCAGAAATTGCTCGAAATTTAAATGTTAGTGAAGGAACAATTAGAAGAAGAATTAAAATTATGAAATCAGATGACATACTTAATGTTTATGCAGTTCCAAATCCAAAAAAAACTGGTTACAATTCTGAAGCTTTGATTGGCATTCAAGTTGATCCTAATAAATTGGATGAAGTTGGGAGTGCAATTTCAAATCATGAATATACTACATGGGTATCTAGGACTACAGGGGGATATGATATTTTTACTTGGGTAACAATTCCTGACAGCAAAGAGCTAACCAATTTTTTAACATATTATTTAGGTAATCTAGACGGAGTAAACAAAACTGAAACATTTATTAGCTTAGAAGTATTAAAGAGAGGATTGTAATGGTTACTATCAAAAAAATTAAATCTAGAAAAAGAATATCTGTTAAGGATTTATTTAGTGATGAAAATGCACTAATTGATAAATTTATTAAATCAAATACATTGTTAAATTCAATTTCATTAGTTGGGTTATTTATTATATTTCAATATCTATTTTCTCAAATAAGATTTTTTATTCCTGATAATCCGGTACCTGTAACGATGCAAACATTTGGTATTTTATTGGTAGGAGGTTTGTATGGTCCAAGATTAACTTTACTTTCGATTTTTTCGTATATGATAATCGGTATTATTGGAGTACCTGTTTTTCAAAGTCACAACGGAGGAATTGACTACTTCTTTGGTGTTACTGGTGGGTATTTAATTGGATTCATTTTTGCTTCAGTAATAATATCTATTCTTTCTAATTCAGGTTTAAAAAAAGGATTATCTATTTGGGCAATGATTATTGGAAATTTAATGATTTATATTACAGCAATAGTTTGGTTGTCAGTTTATGATTTTGGTTGGCCTGAAAAGGGTAAATTATTTTCTCAAGCAGTTTATCCATTTTTAATAGGAGATTTCATAAAATTAATTCTAGCTTCTCTTTCAATAAACATTTTATGGAAGATTTCTAATAAGAATAAATAAAGGGAGGTAACTTGTATAAAGACAAGGGCTGTGGGCAAGTAAATTTAGAAAATGTAGATCAAGTAATAAATGTAGCTGGTTGGGTTGATTCTTGGAGAGACCACGGGTCATTATTATTTTTAGATCTTAGGGATAGTACAGGGACAATTCAAATTGTTTTTGATAAGGGCGTAAATAGTAATAATCATGAGATAGCATCTTCAATAAGAAATGAGTGGGTTATACAAGTTGAAGGAATAGTAAAAAAAAGAATCGAAGGTGCCGAAAACCCTAATATTTCAACTGGATATATAGAACTTAATGCAAAAAAATTAACCATTTTAAATTCATCAAAAACTCCGCCTTTTGAAATTAATAATGAAAATGTGGATGAAACAACAAGATTAAAATATAGATATCTTGACCTTAGGTCTAATAAGATGCAAAAAAACTTAAGATTAAGGCATGAACTTATATTAGAAATATGTAATTATTTAAACAATAAAGATTTTGTACATATCGAGACGCCCATTTTAATTAAAAGCACTCCTGAAGGAGCAAGAGATTACATTGTTCCTAGCAGAGTACATCCTGGCGAATATTACGCACTGCCTCAATCTCCGCAGCAGATGAAACAAATGCTTATGGTTTCTGGATTTGAAAAATATTTTCAAATAGCTAAATGTTTTAGGGATGAAGATTTAAGAGCTGATAGGCAACCTGAACACACTCAATTAGACTTTGAAATGAGCTTTGTTCATCAGGAAGATGTATTAAATAATTGTGAGAAATTATACTCTCATTTATCTAAAAAATTTCTTGGGCAAGATATTCCTGTGCCATTTCCAAGGATAAAATATGCAGAATCAATGGAAATGTATGGCACTGATAAGCCAGATACTAGGTTTGAATTAAAAATACATAACTTGGAGAGTAAACTTTCTGGCACCGATTTCAATGTATTTAATAATGCATTAAAAAATAACGGAACCATAAGAGGATTTTCGGTGCCAAAAAATGAGAAAATGACCAGAAAATTTTATGATAATCTTAATGAGTTTGTAAGAAATAATGGTGGCGCAGGGATAATTCCAGTGTCTATTGAAAAAAATATTGATGACATTCAATTAGAGGATATTAAAAGTCCAATAATCAAATTTTTAGACCTAGAGCTTGTTAAAGATTTATTTAAATTTTTTGATATTGAACATGATCAAGTAATTTTAATATGTGCTGGAGAAAAAAATATTGTTCTTGATTGTTTAGGAAAAGTAAGAAATAAACTTGCCTATGAATTTAATTTAATTGACCAAAAGAAATTTAATTTTTTATTCGTTACCGATTTTCCATTGTTTGAATTTGACAATGAAAATAACAAATGGGCTGCAATGCATCATGTTTTTTCATCACCTAATAATGACACAATTGATTATTTAGAAAATGATCCTGGAAAAGTTATTGGGAACCTTTTTGACTTGGTGTGCAATGGTGTAGAGCTAGGTTCAGGAAGTATAAGAATTCATGAAAGGGAAGTTCAAGAAAAAGTGTTTTCAATAATTGGGTATGACGATAACCAAGTAAACGAAAGATTTGGCCCTTTGCTTGAATCTTTTGATTATGGCGCTCCTCCTCATGGGGGTATGGGGCTTGGTATAGATAGATTAATCTCAACTTTTTTGGGTGAGGATTCTATCAGAGACGTTATATCTTTCCCGAAAACTCAAAGTGCTTCTGATTTACTTTGGGGGGCACCTTCCATTATTGATAACGAACAAAAATTAGAACTTAGGATTAAGAACATTGAAGACGAGAAAGGCGCAAAGTGAAAATAGATAAGAGTAAAGTTGAAAATCAACAAGTTACTTTGACTTTAGAAGTTGAAGAAGATGAGATTGAAAAATATTTAGTACAAGCTGCAAGAAAATTAAGCAATCAATTAAAAATACCTGGATTTAGAAAAGGAAAAGCTCCAAAATCAATAGTTGAAAAAGTAGTAGGCAGGGAAGGTTTAGTTGAAGAATCACTGCAGTTTTCAGTACCTAATTTAGTTAATGACGCTATTGATAAAGAAAATTTAGAAGTTTTTGCAACTCCTAAAATTTCAGTAATTGATTTAGTCCCAATTCTAAAACTTGAAGCAAAAGTTGCATTAAAACCTAATGCAAAAATTGGAAAACTTGAAGACATAAAATTAGAGGTAATTAAAGACAAGATAAGTGCAAAAGAGGTTAATAATATTATTGAACAATCTCGAAATCAACATGCTTCATGGGTACCGGTAAAAAGAAAGTCAAAAATCGGTGATTTATTATCTCTAGATTTTAAATGTGAATCAGAAGATGAGGTAATAATGGATCATAAATCAATTGAAATTATTCTTGAAAATCAATATGAGGATAATTTAAAAATGCCAGGATTAATGAAGAAGCTAGCAGGGTTATCAGAAGAAGACAGTAAAAATTTTAAGCTCGATTTGCCTGAAGATTTCTTTAATGAAAAATTTAAAAAAACTACAGCTACGTTTAATGTGAAAATAATCTCAATTAAAGAGAAAAATTTGCCAGAGGTTGATGATAATTTTGCAAAATTAATGGACCCATCTATAAATGATCTTAAAGAGCTGAAAAAACAGATAAAGAAAAATTTAGAATTAAATGCAAATAACAAATATGATCAGGATTTATGGGACAGTTTCATTGACAAAGCAATTAATGAATCTAAATTTACAATACCTGAAATAATGATAGAACAAGAAACAGAAAATTTAATTAAGCAGCAAAAAGAAATGATTAATAATCAAAAAATAGACTTTGATACTTATCTTAAAGGTATTAATAAGTCTGAAGAGGAATTTGAAGATGAAATATCAAAATCAGCTGACATTAGATTAAAAAGAGCAATAATTATTGAAGAAATTGTAAATTATTATGAAGTAAAAATTGATGATAAAATTATTAATGAAGAATTAGATAAATTTAAAGAAATTCAGAAAAACAATAATTATTCTGATCAAAGTATTAAAGATGAAATTAAGTATCAGAAAAGAAGAGACAAAATAATATCTATTATTAAATCTAATTACATAAAAAATTAAAGAGTTGACACAGAACGTATCAAGTTATAATATACAAACTGTAATAGTCTTATATGAAAGGAACATATGAATTTACCTTCAAACATTATACCAACAGTTTTTGAATCAGGAGCTAGGGGAGAAAGAGCTCTTGATATATATTCATTGTTATTAAAAGAGAGAATAATTTTTCTTGGGACTCCTATCAATGATCAAATAGCCAATTTAGTTGTTGCTCAACTATTATATTTAGCTAGAGAAGATTCTGAAAAAGATATTAGTTTATATATAAACTCACCAGGTGGAATGGTTTATGCTGGAATGGCAATTTATGACACAATGCAACATATACCATGTGACGTCTCAACAATTTCTGTAGGATTGTGTGCAAGTTTTGGTACTGTACTTTTAACAGCAGGGACTGAAGGTAAAAGATTTGCATTACCGAACTCTACTGTTCACATGCATCAGCCCTTAAGTGGTGCACAGGGACAAGCATCTGACATAGAAATAGCTGCCAAAGAAGTTCTGCGATTGAAAGATCAACTGACAAAAATAATTGCTAAACATACTGGCCAAAAAGAATCTAGAGTTACAAAGGATTCCGATAGAGATATATGGATGAATGCTTCCGAGGCAAAGGAATACGGATTAATTGATGATATTTTAGAATATCCTGAATCTAAGTAAATTTATTAACTAAAATCTAATTCCTCTAATTCTTTTTTTAATTCAGTTATTTCTAATTCAGTTTTATTAAGAAGTATTTTGCATTCTTTAGAAAGTTTAATTCCTTCTTTATAAAGCTCCTTTGATTCATCTAACGAAAGATCATTTTCCTCAAGCTTCCTAACTGTCATTTCAAGTAATTTTAATTTTTCTTCAAATGTATTATTTGTCATCGTGCCCACCTTTATTGTTTATTTTGATTACTTCTGCTTCAAGAGTTTCGTTTAAATTTGATACTAATAATTGATCGCCTTTTTTTATATTTTTAAAATTTTTAATTATTGATTTATCAGATTTTAGTTGAGTTAAAAAAAATCCTTTAGAAAAAATTTTATTAATGTCTAAATGATTTAAGCTAATTTCAAGATTTTCTAGTTTATACTTAACTTCTTTAATGCTGTTATCAAATACATTAATCAATTCATTAGAAAGTGAATTGATTTTGTAATTATTTATTGAAGTTTCAACTTTATAATTAATTATTCTATCCATTGATAAATAAAATCTATTTTTTATATTTTCAAGGATAGTATTGAAAGATATATTTAACTCACTAGTTTTTAATGAGATAAGTTCATTTAGATAATCAACATCCGGAGAAATTATTTCAGCTGCTGCAGATGGTGTGGGTGCCCTTAAATCTGCAACAAGATCCGAAATCGTAAAATCTGTTTCATGACCAATAGCAGAAATTATTGGAATTTTACTTTTAAATATTTCTCTTGCTACTTTTTCTTCATTAAATGGCCATAAATCTTCTATTGAGCCCCCACCTCTTGCTAATACAATTACATCGATGTCCAATTTATTCAATGAAGATATTGACTCAGTGATTGAATTTGCTGCTTCATCACCCTGGACTCTTGTATCAGCAATTATTAACTTCAAATTAGGGTATCTTCTTCGGATAACATTAATCATATCTTGAATTACTGAACCAGTTTTAGATGTAACAATTCCAACCCTCTTTGGCATTTTTGGAATTTCTCTTTTCCTTGATTCATCAAAAAGACCTTGAGCCTCTAAAGAAGATTTTAATTCTTCAAATCTTTGTTGCAGAGTTCCTTCACCTTGAGAATGAATATTTTCTGCAATAAATTGTATCTCGCCCCTCGGTTGATACACAGACATTTTTCCTTCAGCAATAATTTGGTTTCCATCCTTTAAATTTTCTTTTCCAGAACCTCTATTAAAAAGTACACATTTAATTAGAGCTTCATCATCCTTTATTACAAAATAATGGTGTCCACTCGGCGGAGAACTATGATTTGAAACTTCTCCAATCAAATGAAAAGAATTTAAATAGTTATCTTGATTAATCTTCTTATAAATATATTTTATTAATTCACTTGGAGTAAAAGTTATATCAGGCAATTTAATTATTTACTCTTTCAATATATTCTCTTGTTCTTGTGTCAACTTTTACTTTATCGCCAGTATTAATAAAAAGAGGTACTTGTATTTTTAAATTGGTACTTAATGTAGCTTCTTTAGTTACGTTAGTTGCAGTATCTCCTTTTACTGCTTCTACAGAAGACATAACTTCAAGTACGACTGAAGAGGGTAATTCAATATTGATTGGTTTATTTTCATACATTAAAAATTCTACAAATTGACCTTCTTCAATGAATTCAAGAGTGTCCCCGAGAAAATCAATAGCGAGATTAATTTGTTCATATGTAGTCGTATCCATAAATGTAGCTTCTTTATCATCCCCATATAAATATTGAAATTGTTGTTTTTCAGTCCTGGCAAGAGTTAATGGCCTGTTTCCTTGAACTTTCTTTTCCATTATATTTCCATTTTTAATATTTTTTACTCTCAGTGTTAATGTTGGCGGTGCTTTTGGTGGTTTTCTATGTTGCCATTCAACAACTTGATAAAGTTCTCCATCAATTATTAGAGTCATATTCTTTTTTAATTCACTAGAACTTATTGTCATTAGTAACTACCTTTTTCAGCATGACTAAGTAATTTATTTCCATTATCTGTCATAAGAACCATGTCTTCAATTCTTATACCACCCCAACCATCTATGTAAATACCAGGTTCAATTGTGTAAACCATCCCAGGGAGTATTTCATTTTTGCTATTTGGGCTCACTCCAGGATTTTCGTGAACTTCTAGTCCAACTCCGTGACCTAAGCTGTGTCCGAAGTTTTCTCCATAACCTTCATCTGAAATTATATCTCTAGAAATTTTATCAATTTCTTCTCCTGTCATCCCCTCTTTTGCTGTTTCAATTGAAATTAGTTGTGACCTTAATACAATATTATAAATCTTTTTGAATTTATCGTTAGGCTCCCCAATGAATATAGTCCTAGTTAAATCGCTGCAGTATCCATTATATTTTGCCCCCATATCAATAGTTATAGCTTCACCATTGGAAACCTTTTTGTCTGTCGGGGAATGATGTGGTTTTGATCCATTTAAACCAGATGCTACTATCGTATCGAATGATATTGATTCAGCGCCAAGTATTCTCATTTCCTTTTCCATCTCCCATGCAATTTCTTCTTCCGTCATGCCTTCTTCAATTTTTTTACTCACAGTATCGAAAGCTCTATCGCTAATTGATATTGCCTCTTCAATTTTTTTTACTTCAGATTCAGATTTTATTATTCTTTCTTTAGAAATTTGTTCAGAAAAATCTTTCCATGTTAGATTGTCATTTGACCTTTCTTTTAACTGATTAAGCATGTTGAAAGATACAAAATTTCCTTCGAAACCAATAACCTTTGATTTGATTTGATTTGTTGAATTTTCAATCCAATTATCTCCTGATTTTAGTTGATAAATTTCGTAATCAGGACATTCTTCTTGGGCTCTAATTGTATATCTTGAATCAGTAATAATTATTGATTTACTTTCCGATATAAGTAAGAAAGCTAGAGTTCCAGTAAATCCTGAATAATACCTAATATTATCTTTATTGGATATAAAAGCTGTATCAATATCTGTTTTAGATAATGCACTTCTCAAACTATCTATTCTGTTTTTAAATTCCATTTAATCTCCGTTTATAATTTTCTCTAAAGCTAACCTATAACCCTCAACCCCTTTACCTGCAATTTGATATTTGCAGTAATTTGGAAATATAGAATTTCTTCTAAATTCTTCTCTTTCATGTATATTTGAAATATGTACCTCAACACACAATAATTTGGTATCGATTAATGCATCAAGTAGTGAAAAACCAACCGTTGTTAATCCCCCTGGATTTATAATAATAGCATGAGAATCTTTACTATTGGCTTGTATGAAATCAATTAAATCACCTTCGTGATTTGATTGGTAGGACTTGATTTGAAATTTATTTTTCAAATCTTTCTCATTGATAAATTTCACTAAAATATCTTCTACATCACTAAGTGTCTTATTTCCATAAATCTCTACATCCCTTTTTCCAAGTAGATTAAGATTTGGGCCATTAATAAGTAAAATATTTTTCATAAATAAATAATAATCTAATTCTTTATTTTTGAGAATGATCTTGGGTGAGAATTATTGTAAACATTTTTTAAAGTTGAAGATGAAACATGTGTATAAATCTTTGTTGTTTCTGGAGAAGAGTGACCCATAAGTTGTTGTATAACTTTTATATCTGCCCCTCCTTCCAATAAGTGAGTAGCAAAGGTATGCCTCAAAGTGTGAGTTGAATATTTAGAATTAATACTAGAGAAATTTAAATATTTTTTTAATAACCTTTGAATTGACCTTGTAGTAAGCGCTTCTTTAAATTTATTTTGGAATAATGCTTCTGTTTTAATAGAAATAAATCTCTTGTCATTTTTCAAATACCTAATAATTTTTTCTTTAGATTTGTTGTTAAATATCACTACTCTTTCTTTATTACCTTTACCTAAAATTCTTATTTCAGATTTTTCAAGATTAATGTCTTTAATTTTTAAATTAGCTATTTCACTTACTCTTAATCCAGTTGAATATAACAATTCTATTAATGCGTCATCCCTTAGATTTTTCTTTGTATTCATTTCAACATGTTTAATTAACTGGTTGACCTCTTTCTTTGTCATTACTTTAGGAAGGCTTTTTGATTTTTTTGGAATACTAATTAACTCGGAATAGTTATTTTTTGAATAGTTAAATTTTTCTAAAAAAGTTATATATGATTTTATTGCTGATATTTTTCTTGAAATACTAAGCTTGCTAAATCCTTTATCAATTAAAAAAGAGAGCATTTTTCTAATGTGATTCCTCTCAATTGATTTGTTAGGCAGTAAATTGTTTTGCTTTAAGTAATCAAAATATTCTATCAAGTCTCTAAAATAATTTTTTATTGTGTTGTCTGAAAGAGATTTAGATTTTAAATAATCAAAATATTTATCTAAGATCGCATTTACATCTTTTTCATGGAAAATATCAATTAATTTTATTGGTATATACTTTTCTTTGAACATATTTATTACTCTATTTAAATTTTTATAGAATTTCTATTAATGCTAATAATAATTTTTTTAAATTTTAAATTATTTAGTAATTAGGATAGATCATTTATAGATTCTTTTAATTTATCAAGAGCATATTCTCTCTTTCTCCCTCTACCTGCCCATGCACTTATGTCGGCATAAATACTATTTTCACCTATTTTAGAAGCTAAGAAATACTTGCCATCTTTTTTATTTCTTATAGCACGCATTAAAAAGTCCCCATTATTTTTATCTGTTTCTCTAATTATTTCTTTTTCAGTAGCTACTTCAAGTGGGGGGTCATTTTCAGTAAATTCTTCCCCTGTCCTTATATTTATTGCTGGCTTTTCCTTAGAACAAAGTATTGTAGTTGGTATTAAGTTATATGGGAGCATTTCAGTAGTAAGACCAAGAAAATTACTTAAAACTTTCCTATTGTAAGGGTCCCAATCTTTTTCATTTGAATCTTTGACCATTTTTTCAACCGGATCTAAAAGTGATTCATAGAAATCTTTTGTAAATTTTTGTCTATTTAGTTCACCATTAGAAATTTTATCTAAATCATCTTCCATTTTTTTTGTAAAATTGAAATCCATAAAATTATTTAAAAAATAGTAATTAAGTGAATTTGATACTGCATAACCTAATGGTGACCCCCAAACTGCTCTATTTATACTGAAAACATAGGTTCTGTTTGTGAGTAAACTTATTGTGGAGGCATAAGTGCTTGGTCTGCCAATTCCAATCTCTTCCATCTTCTTAATTAGTGAAGCTTGGCTATATCTTCCAGGCCCCCTAGTAAATTTTTGTTCTTTTTCTAAATCAACAAGCTCTACTTCTTCATTTTCATTTAGGTCTGGTAGTTCAAAATATTTTTCATTTGATTTAATTAATTTTTTAAATCCATCAAAAACTAATTTATCTGCTTCAGATTTAAATTTAAAGCCATCTTCATTCTTTGAAGAAGATGTAATTAGAGTAGTTTTTTCAGTGATACTATTAGGCATTTGGCTGGCTACTGTCCTATTCCATATGAGTTGATATAATTTAAATTGACTTTCATTAAGTGTATTTTTTATTGAGTCTGGAGTTCTGGAAATAGAAGTAGGCCTTATTGCCTCGTGGGCCTCTTGAGCATTTGCTACTTTTGCTGAGTATATTCTTTTTTCAAAATAATTTTTACCATACGAATTAATAATATTTTTTTGAATATCTTCCATTGCTTCATTTGATAATGTAGGAGAATCTGTTCTCATGTAGGTAATTAATCCTTCTTGGCCATCTACACCTTCAAATAATTCTTGAGCAACACTCATTGTCCTAGAAGGACTCATGCTTAATCTATTAGAAGAATCTTGTTGGAGGGTACTTGTGGTATATGGGGCAGATGGCTTAGAGGACCTTTTAGTAACTTTTCGAGATTCAATGGAAAATTTAACTGTTTTTATTTTATTTTCTATTTCCAAAGCTTCATTAGAATTATTTATTTTAAAATCTTTTTCCGATATTCCTGGTATCTTAAACAGTTGGGCGTCAAAGTTTTTAGATTTTGCGTAAAAAGAAGCATTTATATTCCAAAATTCTTCAGGCACAAAAGCATTAATTTCATCTTCTCTATCTGTGACTAATTTTAAAGTAGGTGATTGAACTCTTCCTGCAGATAGAGGAGATAACCTTAGAAAAGAATTTAATTTTTTACTAACAATAAAACCTGCTATTCTGTCTAAAATTCTTCTTGCAATGAATGCGTCTACCATGGGCATATTTATTGATTCCGCATTTTCCATTGATTTTTTGACTGCAATTTCTGTTATTTCATGAAAAGTAGACCTTTTTATTTTATTTTCTGGTACCCCGCTTTCTAGTAAAAGCTCTTGTACATGATAACCAATACCTTCACCTTCTCTATCTGGGTCAGTTGCGATAAAAATTTCATCAGCTTTTTTTGCAGCTGACTTAATATCCTTAATAATTGAACTAGTACCAGATTTATACTTCCAATCAGGATTAAAATTATGATCAACACCTTGGACTGGCCATCCCTCTTCTCTTTGCTCTCTTGTTAGCCATTTATCGTTGAGCTCAAGAAAATGCCCCCTTGTTGATAACACCTTTGTATTATCTAAAATTTTTGTTAGTGTTTTTGCTTTAGTCGGTGACTCAACAATAACTAAATTTTTACTCAACTTTTCTCCTCTTTTCTATTGGAGTTAAATTTATAATTTTTCTTAACAAATTGTCATACTCCTTAAGGAGTTGACTATTGTTAGGCATAAGGCACCCAAAAAAAGAATTTACACTATTATTAATTATAAATCCATATAATTTTTGGCGGAGAGAGGGGGATTCGAACCCCCGGTTCCAATATTATTGGAACACGAGCTTTCCAGGCCCGCCTATTAAACCACTCTAGCATCTCTCCTTAAAAATTCTATTCCTCATTAAAAAATGTTATTCTACCTGTCTGAATAATTTTATGAATAAATTAGAAGCTGAAAAATTTAAATCATCTGGGATAAATATAATAGATCCCATTACAACCTACATTGACTCTTCAGTCAGATTTAAAGGTAATGATATTACAATAAATCCTAATACTCACTTAAAAGGTAATACTGAAATTAATTCAAACTGTATAATTGGCCCTAACAGTTATTTATTTGATTCAATTATAGATAATAATGTAAATATTTATTTTTCTTATGTTGAAAATAGCATTATAGAAAGTAAATGCGTTATAGGCCCTTATTCCAGAATAAGAAACAATTCATCTATTAGCCAAAATGTAAAAATAGGAAATTTTGCTGAGATAAAGAATTCAAACATCGGAAAGAATTCAAACATTAACCATTATTGCTATATAGGAGATTCATTAATTGGATCAAACGTAAACGTGGGAGCAGGTGTAGTAACTTGCAATTATGACGGTGAAAAAAAATCACAAACAATAATTGGGAACAATTGCTTTATTGGTTCAGGCACAATGATTATTGCTCCAAGAAAAATTGGAAACAATGTTATTACCGGTGCAGGATCAATTGTGACTAAAGATATTAATGATAATTTAAAAGTAGTTGGCAATCCTGCAAAAATATTGGATAATTCTTAAAATCAATGATTGAAATAGAAGAACCTGGTCCGACGAGGACTCAAAAATTTAATAAAGTCTGGATAAGGAAGTAATGATTATTTCTATTATTGTAATCTTATTTTCACTACAATCATTAATCTTATTGTCTTACCAATCATTTAATGACCTATCCTTGAGATCACTGATTGTTCCGGAGACCGACGATGTTGAAGAGTCAGCAAGAAATGCTAAAGAAGTAAATAAAATACTTTCTATCGAAAGGATAATATTAGTAGTTCTGATTATTTTAAACACCTCATTGCTCAACATAGCATTTAATAATTTTTTAGAAATTAATGAAATAATTACAATTATTTTAAGCTCATTTAGTGCATTTTTTTATCTATTAGCAATAAATACTATTTTAAATTTAATTCCAAATTCTATTTTATCAAAATTTATTATTGTATCTATTTTGCTTAAATCAATTACTGCAAAGATTAATTTATCAAATGGAAATTCAAGTATTTCTGATTCGGAAAATGATAATTCAGATGAACTTGAAGTTTTTGAGGCAGCAGGATTGTCTGTTGATAATGATGAAATGGAAATGATCAAAGGTATTTTAAAAATGGACGTGGTAAAAGTCAGAGAAATAATGAAGCCAAGAGTCGACTTAGTTGCAATTGAAGAAAAATCTAATCTAAATACTTTAACTGAATTAATTTCAGAAAGCGGGTATTCCAAAATTCCAGTTATTGGAGAATCAATAGATGATGTAAAAGGTATTGTTTATGCCAAGGATACGCTCAAAATGCATTTAGGTGCTAACAAATCATTATCAATATCTGAAATTATGAGACCAGCAATATTTGTTCCTGAATCACAAAATCTTGAACAACTCCTTTCAGAATTTCAAGAAAAAAGAACAAGAATTGCAATTGTAATAGATGAGCATGGAGGAATTTCAGGATTAGTTACAGTTACAGATTTAATAGAAGAAATTGTTGGAGAACTGGTTGATGAATTTGATGAGGCTGAAAATGCCTTTTATAGGATAAATCAGAACAATATGATTGTTGATGCAAAAGTATCTATTTCTGATCTAAATGATGAAATTGGTTCATCTATAGAGTTAAATGGATATGACACAATTGGCGGTCTAGTATATAAAGAGCTTGGAAAGATGCCTTCTGTTGGAGATAGAGTAAGTTTCGAAGGCATTGAAATAGTTATCCAGTCTACTATGGGTAGAAGGATTGGGAAATTAAGAATTAGAACAAAATAAAAAAGGAATGGTAAAACATTCCTTTTTTATAAATATTCAGCAAGAATAAATGTTACGGTGCTGCCTGTAAGGCACTTGCGCCACCAATTACAATTACTCCCATAGCATCATTAGCTTCCAGTGAATGAGCGCCTGATGGTAGCCCAAGAACACTGATTGTAACTGAAAATGCACCGCCATCATTAGCAGTTGCAGTTCCAATTTCAATAGCTCCTGCAGCAATTAGAGTTATAGACTCTCCACTGTCGAAACCAGCACCTGAAATAGTTGCACTAGTACCTGAAACATCAGCTACTACTACACCTGCACTGTGTGACGAACTAGAACCACCTGAGCCAGTAGCCCCAGTAGCCCCAGCCATACCTGGTGCTCCGTCTTTACCAGCAGGTCCTTGCGGTCCAGCAGGTCCAGCAGGCCCTTGCGGTCCAGCAGGCCCTTGAATTCCAGGAATCCCTTGAATACCTTGAATACCTTGTGCTCCCTGATCACCTGCGCTTCCAGCACAAGCAATAAGGCTAATCATTGCTATTGTTGATATTGTAATGAGAAGACCTTTTTTCATTTGGCCTGTCCTCCCTATCGTAGTTGTTTAAATTTTCAAATTATTTTTAATTATCTCACTTTTCGTAAAAAACTGAAACAATATACAAAAGCACTAAGCTTTAAAAAATTATTCTATGCAATCTTAGACTTGCTCAAACTAAGATGTCAAGTATTTTTATTGTTAATAAACACTAAATTTTTAAAATTTGTAAAACATTGATAGTATTTCATATCGTTGATTATTAATTTAACTTAAAGTTATATATAATAATAATTGATTAAAATAATGATTATTGAATATCAAACTCTCGTTTTAAATATTAGTGAGTAGTCAAAATTAAATAAATTAATGCAAGTACAAAAAGATAAAATAGCAAAAGAATTTAAGATTTCTGAAAATGACAACGGCTCTACGCCCGTTCAAATCGCTTTAATTACATATAGGATAGAAAAATTAACTGAACATTCTAAGTTACATAAACACGATTACTCAAGTAAAAAAGGTTTAGTAACATTGGTTGATCAAAGAAGAAAATTATTGTCATATTTGAGAAAAAGTGACAACAACAAATACCAGGAAGTTGTAAAGTCTCTTGGTTTAAGACGTTAAGCACGATAAGAAGTAATAGTAGTAATAAGAAAGAATAATAAATGACAAATAAATATGAGTTGGAGTTGGGTGGAAGAGTTTTCGAGTTTGAGTTTGGGAAAATAGCTAATTTAGCAGGCGGCGCAGTAACAATAAAAGTTGATGACACTGTATTACTTGTAACTGCATGTGCACGGGATGAGGCAATGGATGTTGATTTCCTTCCGTTAACAGTAGAAGTTCAAGAGAAATCTTATGCCGCAGGAAAAATGCCTGGAGGTTTTTTTAAGAGAGAAGGGAGGCCATCAGAACAAGCAATTTTAAATTGTAGATTGGTTGATAGACCTTTAAGACCGCTTTTCCCAAAAAATTACCATAATGATACACAGATAGCCATTACAGTTTTATCTACTGACCTTGAATTTCCATACTCTTCATTAGGCATTTTAGGAGCCTCAATGGCATTAATGGTTTCCGATATACCGTTCAGTGAACCTGTAGGAGCATGTGAAATAGGATATGTAAATGGAGAGTTAATAGTAAATCCAACATACGAACAACTTGAATCAAGTGATTTACAATTAACAGTAGCTGGAACATCTGAAGCAATCATGATGGTGGAAGCTGGAGCAAATTTTGTTTCTGAAGAACTTTTGCTGGAAGCTTTAGAATTAGCACAAGAAAATAATATTAAAATGGCTGAATTACAAAAGAAAATAGTTAAAGAAATCGGTAAAGAAAAAAATGTTATTGAAGAAAAATTAAACGATCCTATTATTAATACTGAACTACTTGATGCTTCAGCAGAAAAAATAAACCAATTATATGACAATGGTTTAAGCAAATCTGAACTTTCAGATGAAAAAAAGAAATTGATAGAAGAGCTGGCAGATAAAATTGAAATTGAAGATGAATCTGACGATTTAAATAAAGTAAAAGATGAAATTTCTTCTTTAGAAAAAAATATAGTAAGGGAACGCATCCTAGACAAGGGCGTAAGGCCTGATAATAGAAAATCAGATGAAATCAGAGATCTTGAATCTGAAGTTGGAGTATTGCCAAGAGTTCATGGTTCTTCATTATTCAAAAGAGGTGATACTCAAGCATTAGGAACAGTGACTTTAGCTTCATTAAGTGAAAAACAGAAATTAGATTTTTTGTCTCCACTTACTGAAAAAACATTTATGCTCCATTATAATTTCCCTCCTTATTCAGTAGGTGAGTCTGGAAGATTTATGACAAGTAGAAGGGAACAGGGTCATGGTGCATTAGCAGAAAGAGCAATTAAGCCAGTTTTGCCTAGTGAGGAAGATTGGCCATATGCCATGAGAGTTGTTTCAGATATTATGAGTTCAAACGGATCTACATCTATGGCTTCTGTCTGTGCAGGAATTCTTTCTTTAATGGATGGTGGTGTGCCTATTAAAGAAACCGTTGCTGGAATAGCTATGGGTCTAATACTTAATCCTGATGGAAAATATGCAATTTTAACTGATATTCAAGGCTTAGAAGATCATTTAGGTGACATGGATTTCAAGGTTGCTGGATCACGGTCTGGTGTGACAGCTTTACAAATGGATATAAAGGTCAAAGGCGTAACTCCTCAAATTCTAAGTGAAGCCTTAGAACAAGCAAAGAAGGCAAGATTAGAAATAATAGATCATATGGAAGAAACGCTACCTCAACCAAGAGAAGATGTAAGTGAATTTGCACCAAAGACTGTCAAAATACAAATACCGAAAGATAAAATTGGAATGGTTATTGGAAGTGGGGGCTCAACTATAAAAGAAATTGTAAGCGAATTTGATGTGACTATTGATATTTCTGATGATGGAACTGTGAGCATAGGTGGAGTTGAGTCTGTAAGAATTGAAAATGCTATTGAAAAAATACAATCAATAATTAAAGACGTTGAGGTAGGTGATGTTTACCAAGGAAAAGTTGTTAAATTAATGGACTTTGGCGCTTTCGTAAACATACTTCCAGGCAAAGATGGACTTGTTCATATTAGTGAAATAAGTGATGAAAGAGTTGATTCAGTGGAGTCAGCTTACGAAGTTGGGCAAGAAGTGGAAGTCATAGTTAAGAAAATCGACAACCAAAACAGGATCGATTTGTCCGCAAGAGTAGAAAAATATCTTTCAGGTGAACTTTCTTTTGAAGAGGATAAACCAAAAAAGTTTAATAAATCTAAATCTAATTCAAAAAGAAAAGATGTGAGAAAGTCTAATCCAAAGCCACCAACTTTGAGAAATTAGCATTTTTAATATTAAAATATCTTTATGAAGAAAATTTTAATAAATGGATATTTAGGCAAAATGGGCCAATCTCTCTTAGGAGTTTTAAATAACTCCAAAGAATATGAATTAATACACTCGGTTGATATTAATTCTGGCTCCTCACAAAATGCTTCTACCAATTTTGATGACATAAACCCAAGTATTTTAGAAAAAATTGATTGTGTAGTTGATTTTTCAAATTCAAGAGGCTTCAAAGCTTCATCTGAGTTTTCAATCAAAAATGGAATACCCTATGTAAGCGGAAGTACAGGTTATAGCAATGAAGACCTAGAAAATATTAAAAAAATGCATTCAAAAAATAAAGTTGGCATCGCATTGTGCTCTAACTTTTCAACTGGTGCAATATTATTGGCTCACTTTGGCAAAATTGCTTCCAAATACTATGAATATGCAGAGCTAATTGAAAGTCATCATGAAAAAAAATTAGACGCTCCCAGCGGAACATCAATTTCAATAGCAAATGCAGTTTCAAATGCAAAAAATAAACCCTTCATAAAAGTTAGATCTGACGTAAATAAAATTGAAGATACTACCGGTAATAATTCGGCTGGTGTAAATATTCATAGTTTAAGGTTGCCGGGAGTCATAGCAAAACATGAATTAATTTTTGGTGCACAAGGTGAAAATCTATCCATAATCCATAATTCTTCTGACAGAGAGAGTTTTATGCCTGGAGTATTGATTGCTGTTGATCATGTAATTGAAAATAATGAAATTGTTATAGGTTTAGAAAAAATTTTAGGATTATGAAAATAAATGATTTTCCTTCAATATCTGTTGTTGGAGCGACTGGAGCGGTTGGTAAAATATGTTTAGATATACTAAATGAAAGAAACTATCCAATTGAAAAAATTAATTTATTTGCGTCTAGTAGATCTGCTGGTAAGAAAATAATTTATAACAATAATGAATTAATAGTAAAAGAAGCAACTAAGAATGCATTTGATGAATCTGATGTTGTATTTATTTCTGCAGATAGCAATGTAAGTTTGGAACTTGCCCCATCTGCTGTAAATTCAGGTGCATTAGTAATTGATGATGGCTCTGCATTTAGGATGAAAGAAGATGTCCCATTAGTTGTCCCAGAAGTAAATGAAAATGATATAAAAACCCATAATGGAATAATTTCAATTCCAAATTGTACAACTACACCATTAGTTATGGCAGTGCACAACTTGAGAAAATTATCAAAAATAAACAGGATTCAAGCTACCACATATCAAGCTGTTTCAGGTAGTGGATCAATGGCAGTTTCTGAGTTGCATGACCAAACTATGAGTATTATAAATAATGATGAAATAATAAAGTCAGTTTATCCTCACCAAATTGCTTTTTCATTAATACCTCAAGTGGATGAATTTATGCCTGACGGATATACCAAAGAAGAGCACAAGATGATAAACGAAACAAAAAAAATTCTCCATGACAATAACCTTAAAATATCTGCAACATGTGTAAGAGTCCCAATATATTATTGTCATTCTGAAGTTATTTCGGTTGATTTTGAAGATGAAATTAATTTAAAAGATATTATCAATGTTTTTAAGTCTGCTTCTGGAATTAAATTAATTGACAATGGGTTAAATGAAAACTACCCAACCCCATCCTTTGTTCAAGGAAAAGATGATATTTATATCGGAAGAATTAGAAAGGATAGTAGCAATAATAAAGGTATTAGTTTTTGGATAGTGTCAGATAATCTGAGAAAAGGTGCTGCTCTTAATGCTATTCAAATCATGGATTCCGCTCTCAAATTAGGTAAAATTCCAAAATTCAGGTAACTTTGTTTCATTAAATTTATAATATGTTTGTGAGGAATATTAAGAATGTTAAAAAATGACAGATTAATAACAGCCATGATTACGCCATTTCTCGAAAATGGTGACGTAGATATAGAAACTTCAAAAAAACTTGCAATTTCATTAACAAAATCAGGAAGTGATGCTATTTTAATTGGTGGAACTACTGGAGAATCTCCAACTTTATCGGATGATGAAAAGTTAGAATTATTTAAGAATGTAAAAGATGCTGTTGGTGATAATGCAAGAGTTATAGCTGGAACAACAGATAATAATAATAAAAAATCTATTGAACTTTCCAAAGAAGCTGAAAATTTAGGGGTTGATGGACTTCTTCTTACTGTCCCCTCATATAATAAGCCCACTCAACAAGGATTAATTGATCATTTTAATAAGATTGCTGATTCGGTGAATATTCCTTGTATTTTGTATAATGTGCCTGGAAGAACTGCATTGAATATGGAAGCTGAAACAACTCACAAATTATCTTTTCATGAAAATATAATAGGAATTAAAGAAGCTTCAAGTGATTTATCTCAGATAACAAAAATTATAAACAATTCTTCTAATTCCGACTTCAAGGTATGGAGTGGGAATGATGATGAAACATTTTCAATAATGGCTTTAGGCGGATTTGGAGTTGTAAGTGTAGCTTCAAATATAATAGGAAATCAAATAAAAACGATGATGGGGGCTGTCTTAGAAGGCAATATTGAGTCAGCAGCGAATCACCATAAGGAATTACTCCCTCTTTTTCAAGCGTTGTTTTGGGTCACTAATCCAATTTTAATCAAAAGAGCATTAAATATTTCTGGCTACAGTGTTGGCGGGTTAAGATTGCCAATGACTGACAATCAAGAATTTAATCTTGAATTTTCTGAACTATTATCAAAATATGATATTGATATAACTAAGACTTAAATATAGTTTGGTTTCTTTCAGGTCCAGTTGAAATTATACTTATTCCAACATTTAATTCTTCTTCAAGAAATTCAATATATTTAATAGCATTAATAGGTAATTTAGAATAATCGTCAATTCCAAATGTTGATTGATCCCATCCGGGTAAAGTTATGTAATCATCATTTTTGAGAACTTTTATTTCCTTAATACCATCTAAAACATCAAGTTTCATGATGGCTATCTTATTAAATCCATTAGTCATTATTGAGTAATACGCTGAATCAAGATCAAACCAACCGCACCTTCTTTCTCTACCAGTTGTTGTGCCAAATTCATGACCTTTTTTTAAAATGTAGTCTGCAACACTTTCAGTTTTAGGAATTTCTGATGGGAAAGGGCCTTCACCAACTCTTGTTGCATATGCTTTAAAAATTCCTATTATATTTCTAATATCGGCTGGAACTAACCCAGTCCCAGTTAATGCTCCCCCAATTGTTGAATTAGATGAAGTAACAAATGGATAGGATCCATGATCAATATCGAGTAGTGCACCTTGAGCACCTTCAAGAAGAATATTTTCTTTTTTTCCAAGTTTTGATCTAAGCAATTTTTGTGTATCACCAACAAATTTACTTAATTTTTCTGACCATTCTGGCCATCTTGATATATCTTCCATTCTGAAGCCATTTCTGGCTACTTTATCCATATAAGCTGGACCAATACCTCTTCCTGTTGTTCCAATTTTAAGATCTTCTCTTTCTTTTTCTTGTTTATTATCCAACTTTATGTGCTCGGGCATAATAATATGAGCTTTATTGCTAATTATTAGATTTTCTGGGGTTACTTTTACTCCAGTATTTATTAGATTTTCCATTTCTTCAATAAGAACTGCTGGATCTACAACACATCCATTACCAATAACACATTTAATTTTTCTATTTAAAATTCCTGACGGTATAAGATGAAGCTTGAATTCCCCAAGATCATTAATTACAGTATGACCAGCATTATTTCCACCAGAAAATCTTGCAACTGCACTATAGTCTGAGGCCATTAAATCTACAATTTTACCTTTTCCTTCGTCTCCCCATTGTCCCCCAATTACTACGTCTGCTGGCATAATCAAAATCCTCGTTCTTGTGTTATTAAATTATAGTTTATTTAATATCAATTGATTAGCAAACAAAAAATAAAAAAAACTGTTGATATTTTCACGATCAAAGGATAAGATTCTTTGCTGATCCTCTTTTTAGTGGATCCCTGTATTTTTTACAGGTTTAACAATTGAATATAAAGCGAATAATTACATCGAGGATATTTTAAAATTTAATTTTAAATATTTTCTTGAACTAAAGTTGATTCTCTTAATGGGTTAAACTATTAAGAGCATATGGCGGATGCCTTGGCAATAAGGGCCGAAGAAGGGCGTAGCAAGTCTGCGATAAGCCTCGACTAGCTGTCTAGCAAGCTTAATCGAGGATTCCCGAATGTGGAAACACATCTGTAGAGATGCAAATTTAATTTGCGGTAAGTGGGGGAACTGAAACATCTAAGTACCCCGAGGAAAATAAATCGAATGAGATTCCCTGAGTAGCGGTGAGCGAAATGGGACCAGCCTAAATTACTGGATCTTAACGGATTGGAGTCTTTTGATCTGGTTCGGTTGTAGGAGTCTATATGAATACCTCCAAGTGTTCAGAAGAGTAAGAAATCGTTTTTTTAGAAGAATGAAGTTTGGAAAAACCAGCCATAGAGGGTGATAGCCCCGTATTTGAAAAAAAGACGACTCTTCATAGATTTCCTGAGTACCACGGGACACGTGAAATCCTGTGGGAATCTAGGGAGACCACTCTCTAAGGCTAAATACCCTTATTGACCGATAGTGAACTAGTACCGTGAGGGAAAGGTGAAAAGAACCCCTAAAGGGGAGTGAAATAGAACTGAAACCGTATGCTTACAAGCCGTTGGAGCAATTTATTGTGACAGCGTGCCTATTGAAGAATGAGCCGGCGAGTTAATTTATGTAGCAAGGTTAAGATATTAAGTATTGGAGCCGAAGCGAAAGCGAGTCTGAATAGGGCGTTTAGTTGCATGGATTAGACCCGAAACCGTGTGAGCTACCCATGACCAGGGTGAAGCGAAATTAACGTTTCGTGAAGGCCCGAACCCTTGTACGCTGCAAAGTGCTGGGATGAGTTGTGGGTAGAGGAGAAATTCCAAACGAACACGGAGATAGCTGGTTCTCCCCGAAATGTATTTAGGTACAGCCTTAGGTATTAACTGATGGAGGTAGAGCACTGGATGAGCTAGCGGGCGCAAGTTTAGCAAACTCAACCAAACTAAGAATGCCATCAGCAGAATCCTAGGAGTGAGACAGTGACGGATAAGCGCCATTGTCGAAAGGGAAACAGCCCAGATCGCAAGCTAAGGTCCCAAAGTTATAGTTAAGTGGTAAAGGAAGTTGGATCGCCCAGACAGCTAGTAGGTTGGCTTAGAAGCAGCCATCCTTTAAAGAGTGCGTAATAGCTCACTAGTCGAGGGGTTCTGCGCCGAAAATTATCGGGGCTAAACTATACACCGAAGCTGCGGGATTCTTTATGAATCGGTAGGGGAGCGTTCTCAATGCACTGAATCTGAATTGTGAAATTTGGTGGAGCGTTGAGAAGTGAGAATGTCGGCATGAGTAGCGACAATCTTTGTGAGAATCAAAGACACCGGAAGTCCGAGGTTTCCTACGCAACGTTGATCGGCGTAGGGTTAGTCGGTCCTAAGGAGAAGCCGAAAGGTGAATTCGATGGACAGCTGGTCAAAATTCCAGCACCGTAATTATCCTGTTATGCAGCGAAAGGACGCGATAAGGACTGTTAAGCATGCCTATGGACATGGTGTGTGGGGCCTTGTAGGGAAGTGATTGTGGTTAAAAGAACAGTTACGTTATTAACTGAGAAGGTTTCAAACCTTAAGGCTTCGGCCTTAGGGAATTTAACACGAACTACGTCGCCAAGAAAAGTTTCGTTGATAGGGATATTATGACCGTACCGAAAACCGACACAGGTGGACAGGGGTAAAAGCCCCAAGGTGAACGAGAAAACCATCCTCAAGGAACTCGGCAAATTAACCCCGTAACTTCGGAATAAGGGGAGCCTAAAATATATAGACTTCGCGTTGAAAGTATTTTAGGCCGCAGAGAATTGGTCTGAGCGACTGTTTATCAAAAACACAGGTCCGTGCTAAAGCGAAAGCTGATGTATACGGGCTGACGCCTGCCCAGTGCCGGTAGGTTAAAGTGAAGAGTGAGAGCTTTGATCTGAAGCCCCGGTGAACGGCGGCCGTAACTATAACGGTCCTAAGGTAGCGAAATCCCTTGTCGGGTAAGTTCCGACCTGCACGAAAGGCGTAACGACTTGGACACTGTCTCGAGGGTGGACTCGGTGAAATTGCATGACCCGTAAAGATGCGGGTTACGCGCAGCAGGACAAAAAGACCCCGTGGAGCTTTACTGTAGCTTGGCATTGAATTGTGATTAATGATGTGTAGGATAGGCGGGAGACTATGAATTTTGAGCGTCAGCTCAATTGGAGTCGCCCTTGAAATACCGCCCTTCTTTGGTCTTGATTCTAACTTTTTTAGGACAGTGTCTGGTAGGCAGTTTGACTGGGGCGGTCGCCTCCTAAAATGTAACGGAGGCGCCCAAAGGTAACCTCAGGCTGGATGGAAATCAGCTTTTGAGTGCATTGGCATAAGGTTGCTTGACTGCGAGACCAACAAGTCGAGCAGGGACGAAAGTCGGGCAAAGTGATCCCACGGTACCGAGTGGAAGGGCCGTGGCTTAACGGATAAAAGCTACCCCGGGGATAACAGGCTTATCTCCCCCAAGAGTCCATATCGACGGGGAGGTTTGGCACCTCGATGTCGGCTCGTCGCATCCTGGGGCTGAAGAAGGTCCCAAGGGTCGGGCTGTTCGCCCGTTAAAGCGGCACGCGAGCTGGGTTCAGAACGTCGTGAGACAGTTCGGTCTCTATCCGCTGTGCGCGCAGGAAATTTGAGAGAGTCTGCTCCTAGTACGAGAGGACCGGAGTGGGTAGACCTCTGGTGTGCCGGTTGTGACGCCAGTTGCATCGCCGGGTAGCTATGTCTATTAAGGATAAGCGCTGAAAGCATCTAAGTGCGAAGCCTGTCTCAAGATAAGATTTCCCATCTCTATATGAGAGTAAGGCCCCCTGAAGACTACAGGGTTGATAGGTTGCATGTGTAAGAGTGGTAACATTTTGAGCTAAGCAATACTAATGGTCCGAGGGTTTGACCCATTAAGAAAATCAACTTGTAATTGTTCGCTTATATTTAGTTGCGGGGTGGAGCAGCGGCAGCTCGTTGGGCTCATAACCCAAAGGTCGACGGTTCGAGTCCGTCCCCCGCGACCAAGAAATATGTACTTCTCTCGGTAGTTCAAGCATTATGGAACAACCCGTTACCATTCCGAACACGGAAGTTAAACATTTTAGCGCTGACGATACTGCATTTATGTGGGAAAATAAGTCACCGCCGAGAGACAAATTATAAAATGAATAACGAAGAAATAACAGAAAAATTAAATTCAAATAATAACCTTTTAGATACCATGGAATCTCTTATTGAAGAATTTTCTCCTAAAGAAATTTTAGAAAGAGGCGAAATAGTCGACGGTACTGTAATTAGTATCCAGGACAATGGTTTGGTTATTGATTTAGGGCAAAAATCAGAAGGGTTTGTTCCTAAAAACGAAATGAAATCTTTAACTAATCCTGAAAGTTATGAAAAAGGTAAACAAATAATAACGTATGTAATTTTTCCTGAAACCCAAGAAGGCACTATTTTACTTTCAGTTGACAGGGCAAGAGGAGAACAAGGTTGGAAAACTTTAGATACAGCCCGCCAAGAAGGTAAAACATTGGTTGGAAAAATTGTTGATAGTAATAAGGGTGGAGCAGTCGTTGAATGTGAAGGAGTCCAAGGATTTGTGCCTCTTTCGCAACTTATTGGGCCTGCAAGAGAATTATATACACCTTCTGGTCCACCAAAAGCTGGATTTATAGGAATGTCAATTGAATTTAGAATAACAGAGCTCAATAGAAGAAGGAATAGGGCTATATTCTCCGAGAGAGCTGCTCTTGAGGCTATAAAATTGAAGCTTAAATCTGAAAGAATAAAAGAGCTTAATGTTGGCGATGTAGTTAAAGGAAAAGTTCTCGGAACATCAAAATTTGGTGTTTTCGTTGAAATGAATGGAGCTGATGGCTTGATTCATATTTCTGAATTATCCTGGGATACAGTTTTAGATCCTGAAAATTTTGTTCAAATTGGAACTACACTTGATGTACAAATTATAAAAATAGATCTTGAAAATTTAAGAATTGCCCTAAGCTTGAAAAGACTTCAGCCTGAACCATGGGAAATGATATCTGGAGATGTATCTGTAGGATCAATTATGCAAGGCACAATAACTAAATTAGCCAGCTTTGGCGCTTTTGCTAGAGTCAAAGGAGGACTTGAAGGCTTAATACATTTAAGTGAATTGAGTTATGAAAAAGTTGACCTGCCTTCAGATGTAGTAAGTGAAGGCCAAGAGGTAGAAGTAAAAATTATAAAAATTGAGGAAGAAAGAAAAAGACTGGGTTTATCGCTTCTTCTTGATAAAGAGATTGAAGATAAATCATCTGATAGTGAAAATGATGAGTCTGGTGGTAACGATAGTGAAGAATCTACAGTAAATGAATTAAAAGACGAAGTTGATGATAGTAAGAATGAAATTCCAGAAGAAATAGACAGTAGCCCTAAAGAAGAATCAGAAGATCTAAATAAAAGCGACTCTGAGGAAACTTCAGATGAAGAAAAAGCTGAATAGTATAAAGTTTTAGAAACTCTTTTTATCCATCTCACAGATTTCCTGTTATAATAATTTAAATTGTGTGAAAGGATTTTGATGCCAAGTCGCTTTGAAAAATTTTCTGAAAGAGCTCGAAAGGTCTTAGCAATAGCTCAGGAAGAAGCCCAAAGGTTCAATCATAGTTATATCGGAACTGAGCATATTTTACTTGGACTTTCACGAGAACCTGAAGGTATTGCCAGCAGAGTTTTAGAAGTTTTAGGAATTGATGGGAAAAGGATAAGAACTGCTGTTGAATTCATTGTTAGTCAAGATGATAGCCCTAAAAGAGAAGACGTGGGCTTAACTGACAGAGCAAAAAAAGTTATTGAGTTAGCAGTTGATGAAGCAAGGAAGTTAAATCATCATTATATTGGAACAGAACATATTCTTATTGGTATTTTAAGAGAGGGAGATGGAGTAGCAGCAGGTGTGTTGGAAAATCTTGGAGCATCATTAGAGGATGTAAGAATTGAATCTGAAAAAATTCTTTCTGAAAATGTTTCTTCAAATATCACTTCATCAACAAAAAATAAGTCAAATACACCTCTTATTGATGAACTGGGAACTGATTTAACTGAATTAGCTAGGAATTCTAAATTAGACCCTGTCATTGGGCGTGAAGAAGAAATGAGGAGAGTAATACAGATTTTATGCAGAAGAACAAAAAATAACCCTGTTTTGATTGGTGAGCCTGGGGTTGGCAAGACTGCTATTGTAGAAAAATTAGCACAAAATATTTGTGATCAAAATGTTCCTGAATTAATAATTTCTAAGAGAGTTATAACACTTGATATTGGATCTCTTGTTGCTGGAACTAAATATAGGGGAGAATTTGAAGACAGGCTTAAGAAAATAATAAAGGAACTAAAGCAAAGTAAAGATTGTATTGTTTTCATTGATGAAATGCACACAATAGTTGGTGCTGGCGCAGCAGAAGGAGCTGTGGATGCAGCAAATATATTAAAACCTGCATTAGCCCGAGGAGAAATTCAAATTGTAGGTGCCACAACGATTAGTGATTATAGAAAAAATGTTGAGAAAGACCCTGCTCTTGAAAGAAGATTTCAGCCAGTTAAAGTTGACCCCCCTTCTGTAGATTCAACAATAGATATATTGCTTGGAGTTAGAAGTAAATATGAAGATCATCATGGACTCGTTATTTCTGATCAAGCTATCAAAACAGCATCTTTACTTGCGGATAAATATATTGCTGACAGATTTATGCCAGATAAAGCAATCGATTTAATTGATGAAGCTGGATCAAGGGTAAAAATAGATAAAAATACTATTCCTGAAACTTTAAGAAAAGCAACCGAAAAACTAGATGAAATTAAGATAAAAAAAGAAAAAGCCATGAGAGATCAGGATTATGAAGTTGCTGCCGAACTAAGGGATGAAGAAATAAAGCAAGAATCAAGGACTCTTAAATTAAAAGATAATTGGGAAAAATCAATTGGAGATTCAATTGAAGTAACCCCTGATGATATTGCTGAAGTAGTGAGTATGTGGACAAAAATTCCTGTTACTAGACTTGGTACTGAAGAAAAACAAAGGTTGCTGGATATGGAAGACTCTTTAACTTCTAAAGTTTCTGGGCAGAAAGATGCTATTCATTCAATTTCTACGGCTGTTAGAAGGGCAAGAAGTGGGATTAAAGATCCTTCAAGACCAATTGGTTGTTTCTTGTTTCTTGGCCCAACTGGTGTTGGTAAAACTCATCTTGTGAAAAAACTTTCTGAATTTATGTATGGTGCTGAAGATAAAATGATTAGACTTGATATGTCAGAATACATGGAAAGGCATACAGTTGCTAGATTAATTGGATCTCCTCCAGGTTATGTTGGATTTGAAGACGGTGGCCAACTTACTGAAGCAGTCAGAAGAAATTCATACACTACTATTTTGCTAGATGAAATTGAAAAAGCTCACCCTGATGTATTTAATATATTGCTTCAAATATTTGAAGATGGTTTTTTAACAGACTCTAAAGGTAGAAAAGTAGACTTTAAAAATACATTGATAGTAATGACAAGCAACCTTGGTTCAGACCTTATCAGGGATGATAGCTCTCTTGGATTTTCCAATTCGTCACCAGATAAAGTTAATGATGATAAATATTCTAAAATGAAAACTAAAGTTCTTGATGAAGTGAAAAGATTTTTTAAACCTGAGTTTCTCAATAGGATTGACGATGTTCAAGTTTTCCATCCATTAGCCAAAAACAATATTCTTGAAATAGTTGATTTGCTTCTAAATGAACTTCAGTCTAGAGTTTTAGATAATGGATATGTATTGCAAGTATCTGACAGCGTAAGAAATTACTTATTAGATAATGGCTATGATCCTAAATTTGGAGCAAGACCTCTAAGAAGATTGATACAAGATGAGATTGAAAATATTCTTTCAGAAGAATTCTTAAAAGATTCTTATAAACCTGGTGATATTATTGAATTAAGTATTGTTGACAATAAGATTCAAATAAATCAGGATTCTAAAGTTGAATCAAACAAAGATGCCTAAGTTTGGTTAATTACACATCAAAAAAAGTATCAATTCAAAGTAAACTAGAATATCTAAAAAAATTCATATCTAATTATTCAAGTGCAATTATTGCTTATAGTGGTGGAATTGATTCTTCTCTTATCGCTCAATTAGCTAATGATGTCTTAGGAAAAAAGAATACTTTAGTTGTGATAGCTGTTTCACCGAGCTTAAATCAAAAAGAGTTTAAATTAGCAACAAATTTGGCTGAAACAAATAATTGGAATTTTAAACCAATATTTACAGAAGAATTTGATAATGATAATTATTTAAAAAATGACCTTAGTAGGTGTTTTTATTGTAAATTTGAACTTTATGAAAAACTTGAAAAAATTTTTGATATTGAAGATTATCAAGCTATATTTAACGGTACAAATTTTGATGATTTGGGTGATTTTAGGCCAGGACTTGATGCTGCAAAGAAAAAAAATATTGTAAGCCCGCTTGTTAAATGTAAAATAACTAAAAATGAGGTACGCCAAATAGCTAAATTAATTGGCCTACCAAATTGGGATAAGCCTGCTCAACCTTGCTTATCTTCTAGAGTGCCTTATGGTGTAAGAATTTCAATGGATAGTTTAAAAAGAATTGAAAAAGCAGAAAATTTTTTATCTGATATAGGTTTCTCAAATTTTAGAGTAAGAATGCATGGCGATCTAGCTAAAATTGAAGTTAGTGAAGAAGACTTTTCAAAGTTTTCAAGCTACCAAGTTAGAGAAAAAATTGTTAATAATTTTAAAAATTTTGGGTTTAAATTTGTATCTCTTGATTTAATGTTTTTTAGTTCTGGAAACTTAAGTAGAGCACAATTTGATGAATAATTCACTGTACTTCAATCTAAATTCTGGTGTTAGCGGAGATATGCTAATTGGATCTTTAATAGATTTGGGTGCAGATATAGAAATTCTAAAAAAAACATTAAATAAAATTGATAAAGGGCTTTCAATTAAGACAAAGAATGTTTTGAGAGGCCTGAATCGTTGCAAGCTTGTAGAGCCAATTATACCTAAGAAATTAAATAAAAGTTTTAATTGGGAAGAGTTAATAAAATTTGCAGAAGATTTGAAAGATGAAGTTTTGGTTTATGAAAACTTAATACAAACAATTAACCTGATTAAAAAATGTGAGTCAGATGTTCATAGCTCAGATGAAACAAAGCCGCATGAATTAGGAAATTTCGACACAGTTTTTGATATTGTTTGTTTTTATAAATGCATTGAAATTTTAAACATAAAAAAGCTATACCATTCTGGTGTTCCTTTTTCTCAAGGAATGATAAAAATTAGTCACGGAATTGTCAGCTCACTTGCACCAGTAAGTTTAAGTATAATTAAAAATCTTGGAATACCTATTTACACAACTATGAAAAATCCAAATTTTGAAATGTGCACTCCAACTGGTTTAAGTTTGTTAAAAAACTTTAATCACAATGAGAGCATAAGTGGAACAATTAAAAATATCGGTTATGGAGCCGGCAATAAAGATTTTGACTCTTATTCTAATTCTATTTCTGTGTCTTGGATTATAAGTAACGATGTTGATAATTTAAAAATTATAGAAACTAATATTGATGATATGTCAGCCGAATATGTGCCATATGTTTTTGAAAAAATTTTAGACTCAGGTGCAAATGATGTATGGTCTCAAAATATTTTAATGAAGAAAGGTAGGCCAGCATTTAAAATTTCTATATTGTGTTATGAAAATTTAGTTGGGGATATTATAAATATTTTAAAGAAAGAAACTTCAACATTTGGTGTAAGAATATTTGATACTGACAGGCAAGCCTTTGAAAGAAAAATAGAGTCAATTTCAACAAAGTATGGAGATATAAATGTGAAGTTAAAACTAGATTCAAATGAAATTATTGGCGTATTTCCTGAATATGAGGATTGCAAGAATTTAGCAAAAGTGCATAATATTCCTTTGAAAGTTATTTTTGATGAAGCTTTAAAGCAGTTTAATAATTTGCCTCGGTAGCTCAATGGCAGAGCAGCTGATTTGTAATCAGCAGGTTGTGGGTTCAACTCCCTCCCGGGGCTCCAAACTTCTATTTTTTTATTTTATGTTGTTTATTTTTTAATCTAGTATTAGAATTCTCTCCTGTGTTATTAAGATTATGAGCCTGCAGGGGTGGGTGAGTGGCTAATACCACCAGACTGTAAATCTGGCGCCTTTGGGCTACGGGGGTTCGAATCCCTCCCCCTGCACCAGAGAGTCGCCCACATAGCTCAGTGGTAGAGCACGTTCTTGGTAAGAACGAGGTCACCAGTTCAACTCTGGTTGTGGGCTCCATAGCAGAATTTTAAAAATAATAGTAAAATATCGATTGGATAAAATCCGGAGGTAAAAAAAATGGGTAAACAAGTTTACGACAGAAGCAAACCCCACGTAAATGTGGGTACTATTGGTCACGTTGACCATGGTAAAACAACAATGACTGCAGCAATTACTGCATGTTTAGCAGCTAAACAGGACAATGTATCTTTTAGAGCTTTTGATTCTATTGATAATGCTCCAGAAGAAAAAGAACGTGGAGTGACAATTGCAATTACTCACGTTGAATATGAAACTGATACAAGGCATTACGCACACGTTGATTGTCCAGGTCACGCAGACTATATCAAGAATATGATTACTGGTGCTGCTCAAATGGATGGTGCCATACTTGTTGTAAGTGCACCTGATGGTCCTATGCCACAAACAAGAGAACACTTACTGTTAGCTAGGCAAGTTAATGTTCCAAAGATTGTTGTTGCGTTAAATAAAACTGATGTAATGGACGACGAAGAACTTCTTGAATTAGTTGAGATGGAAGTTAGAGAATTATTAACAGAATATGGCTTCCCAGGTGATGATACTCCAATTGTTAGAGTAAGCGCATTGAAAGCATTAGAAGAAGAAGGTAAAGGAGAATGGTCTGAAAAAGTGATAGAACTTATGAATCAAGTTGATGATTATGTTCCAATACCAGAGAGACCTACAGATCTTCCGTTCTTGATGCCTGTTGAAGATGTATTCAGCATAAAAGGTAGAGGAACAGTTGTAACTGGCAGAGTTGAAAGAGGTGAAGTAAAGGTTGGTGAAGAAGTTGAAATAGTTGGTTTTGGCCAAAGTCAAAAAACAACTATTACAGGAGTTGAAATGTTTCATAAATCTTTAGAATCTGGAATAGCTGGTGATGCAGTTGGTTGTTTAGTTAGAGGTCTTGAGAGAGAAGATATTGCAAGAGGTGCAGTTGTATGTAAACCAGGCACTTTAAAGCCAGGGACTAAAGCAAAAGCTCAGATATATGTTCTTACTAAAGAAGAAGGTGGAAGGCACACTCCATTTTTCTCTGGTTACAAACCTCAGTTTTACATAAGAACTACAGATGTTACAGGAACAATTACATTGCCTGAAGGAACAGAAATGTTAATGCCTGGTGATAACACTACCGTTGATCTTGAATTGATGTATCCAGTTGCTCTTGAAGAGGAATTGAGATTTGCTGTAAGAGAAGGCGGAAGAACCGTAGGTTCAGGTGTTATAACTTCAGTAGTAGGTTAAAAAGAGGAAAATAGATGGCAAAAACTGGCTCTAGAGTACTAATAACTCTTGTTTGTACTGAGTGCAAAGAGAGAAATTATCACTCTCAAAAAAATAGACGAAATACTACTGATAGGATTGAATTAGTAAAATTTTGTAAAAAACCTGTTTGCAGAAAAAGAACTCTGCATAGAGAGAGCTAATTATGTCTTCTAATAACAAAGTCACTCAAAGTAATACAAGACCTTCGGCATCTAAATCAGCAGGCTTAATATGGTCAGAACTTAAGAAAGTAACATGGCCTACAAGAAAGGAAGCAATTAGGCTTACAATTTTAGTCTTAATAATTTCTGGTGTTATAGGTGCTATACTTTCAGTAATTGACTTTGGGTTTGCTGAATTATTCAAATTTTTAACTGAAAGCTAGATTGATATGCCTGAAATAACAAAAAACGAAATAGAACCTCGATGGTATATCCTTCATTGTTACTCAGGTCAAGAAGATCGTGTTAAAAAGAACCTTGATCAAAGAGTTGAAACTATGGGATTACATAAGAATGTTTTTGAAGTTGTTGTGCCTACTGAAGAAGAAGTTGAAGTTAAAGATGGAGAAAGGCAAACTGTTGAGAAAAAAATGTATGCAGGATACATTTTGGTGAGCATGATTCTTGATGACCAGACTTGGTACAATGTGAGAAATACCCCTGGTGTTACAGGTTTTATTTCTGCGGAAGACGAAAAAGATACTCGGCCTAAGCCAGTTCCTCTTTCAGATTCAGAAGTAGAACATATATTTTCAAGAATGAACGCAGATTCTCCAAGAGTAAGAGTTGGTTTTAGTGAGGGTGATTCAGTAAAGATTACTGATGGACCATTTGCAGAGTTTTTAGGAACAGTTGAATATGTTGATGAAGATAAAGGAAAAGCAAGAGTGCTTGTATCTTTCTTTGGAAGAGAGACACCCGTTGATCTTGATTTTCTTCAACTAGAAAGAAATTAAAATATGGCAAAAAAAATACAAGCAATAGTGAAACTTCAAATTGAAGGTGGTGCAGCAACTGCTGCTCCTCCTGTTGGTCCAGCATTAGGTCAACATGGAGCAAATATCATGGCATTTGTTAAAGAATATAATGAGAAAACTGCATCTATGAAGGGTGATGTTATACCTGTAGAAATTACAATTTATCAAGATAAATCATTTACTTTTGAACTTAAGAGTCCTCCAGCAGCAGCACTAATTTTAAAAGCAGCAAAAATTCAAAAAGGTGCTTCAGAAAGCGGCGTTCAAGTGGTTGGAAAAATTACATTTGATCAGGCAAAAGAAATTGGAAAACAAAAAATGCAGGACTTAAATGCCATGGATGAAGATGCTGCAGCTATGATAATTGCTGGTACTGCCAGAAGTATGGGCATTGAAGTTGAGGGAATTTAATAGGAGTTAATTTATGAAAAAAAGTAAAAGATATTTAGAATTAAAGAGTAAGATTGAAGATAAAGATTATTCATTGAGTGATTCTCTAAATTTAATTAAAGATATCTCTTCAGCAAAATTTGATGAATCAGTAGAAATTCACTTGCAAACCAATGCTGATCCAAAAAATGCTGATCA